>NZ_JADBZL010000121.1:0-63251 GCF_020402505.1 Phenylobacterium sp.
CCCCAGGGGCTGGGCCAGCTCACGGTCGCCAGAATAGCGGTTGTCGCCCAGCCACTCGGCCTCCGGGCCCCAGTTGATGTCCTCCTCGGGCTCCCAGATGTCGGCCCGGCCGCCGGCGAAGCCGAAGGTCTTGAAGCCCATGGACTCCAGGGCGACATTGCCGGCCAGGATCATCAGGTCGGCCCAGGACAGGCTGTTCCCGTACTTCTTCTTGATGGGCCACAGCAGGCGACGGGCCTTGTCGAGGTTGCCGTTGTCCGGCCAGGAGTTGATCGGTGCGAACCGCTGATTGCCCGTACCGCCGCCGCCACGGCCGTCGGAGATCCGGTAGGTGCCGGCGCTGTGCCAGGTCATCCGGATGAAAAGCGGGCCGTAGTGACCCCAGTCTGCGGGCCACCAGTCCTTGGAGTCGGTCATCAGGGCGTGGAGGTCCTTTTTGACCGCCGCCAGGTCGAGCTTCTGGAACGCCTTGGCGTAGTCGAAGTCCGGATCCATCGGGTCGGTCTTCGCCGACTGCTGGCTGAGGATCTTCAGGTTGAGCCGGTTGGGCCACCAGTCCGCGTTGGACTGGATCTTCGCTGTGGTCCGGCCGCCATGGCCGAACGGGCACTTGCCTTCAGAAGAGGACATGTCGCTTCCCTTTGCTCGCGCCGCGGGGGACCGGGGCGTCATGTGACCTAGGTAGGGAGCGGCGCCCTATCGGGCAAATCGATTGTTTTCATAAACATGATCGCCCGGCTCGATGAAGACTCCTCACCAGGCGCCCGTGATCTCGCGGGACAGGTCCCAGAGCCTGTCGGCGTCCTCGGGGTCCAGGGCGTAGGGCATGACGCCGACATAGGGCGCCTCGGCCGTCCAGGGTTCAGCCTGGGCGCAGTTCTCGAGGTAAAGCCCACCGACCCCCTCGAGCTCCGGGCCGACGGCGGCCCATATGCTGGTGGAAGCGCCTTGTTCCGGGGTCTTGAATCCTTGGCGGATCGCGCCGGTCTCGGCGTCGATCCAGCCCATGGCGACCATTTCCTCGCGCGCCATGTGCCGCTGGAGGGGGGTCATGATCCCGCCCGGCATCACGGCGTTGGCGGTCACGCCGCGGTTGGCGAACCGCTTGTGGAAGCCGACGGCGAACAGGCTATTCGCGGTCTTGGCCTGGCCGTAGCCTTCCCACTTCTCGTAGGGACGGGTCAGGTAGTTGGGGTCGTCCCAGTTAATGCCGGAACGCCGGTGGCCTATGGACGACAGGCTCACCAGCCTGGAGAAGCTGCCGGACGCCCGAGCCCCGGCTTCAAGGGCGGGGGCCAGAAGGACTCCCAGCAGGAAGTGCCCGAAGTGATTGGTCCCGATCTGCATCTCCAGCCCGTCTTCGGTCCGGGACAGGGGGCAGGCCATGACCCCGGCATTGTTGATCAGGAGATCGAGAGGCGTCTCGCCCCAGCGTGCGGCCAGGGCGCGGATGGATGCGAGGCTGGAGAGGTCGAGCATCTCGAACCGGGCGCCCGGGCCCCGGGCGGTCCGGTTGATGTCGGCGGCGGCCGCAGCGGCGAGATCGGGCTTGCGCGCAGCGATGACCACGTCGGCGCCGGCCTCCGCCAGGGCCCGGGCGGTTTCGATCCCTATGCCCGTCGCGGCGCCCGTGACGAGGGCGGTGCGACCGGTCAGATCCCGCCCTGCGACCACCTCCCGGGCGGTGGAAAAGGTTCCGAAAGAGGAGGTGATGCGGTTCGACATGACAGGTCCGCCCTAACAACAGCGCAGTGGAACTTCGCACGGCGGTTGCCCGGGGTCCATCCCGTCCCGTCCCGGCATGATCGCTTCGTCATGGCCTTTTCACCGCGTCCGGCGCGTGGTTGCATCTCGCAAAAGGGAGGACGAGCCATGGGAAAGCTGTGGTGCGGTGCGCGCGAGACGACCGCTGAGGCCATCCGGGAGCGCGCCCAGCGCGCCGCGTCCGGATTGGAAAGCCTGGGCGTCCGGGAAGGCGACGCCGTCGCCTTCTGCCTGCGCAATGAATTCGCCTTCTTCGAGGTCGTGCAGGGGGCCGGCATTCTTGGGGCCTTCCCGGTGGCGGTGAATTGGCACTGC
Organism: Phenylobacterium sp.; assembly: GCF_020402505.1. Classification (GTDB taxonomy): domain Bacteria; phylum Pseudomonadota; class Alphaproteobacteria; order Caulobacterales; family Caulobacteraceae; genus Phenylobacterium. The sequence goes on from NZ_JADBZL010000121.1 coordinate 2,080, forward strand.
ACCCTCGACGAGGCGGACTATGTCCTGCGCGACTGCGGGGCCGGGGTCCTGGTGATCCACGCTGACCTTCTCGCCAATCTCCGCCCGGCCATTCCGGAAGGCGTGAGGATCGTCAGCGTCCGCACGCCCCCCGAGGTCTGCGCCGCCTACGGCCTGGCGCCCTCGGCGGGCGAAGTCGCGCCAGGCGATCTCGAGTGGGGCGCCTGGCTGGAGGGCTTCCCGCCCTGGTCCGGAGAGGCGCGGCGGGCGCCGAGCGTCATCATCTACACTTCGGGAACAACGGGCCGGCCCAAGGGGGTCAAGCGCGGGGCCGCCACCGAGGAACAGGCCCAGGCCTCCATGTCCATGCTCCTGCGTTCCTACGGCTACGCCGACTGGATCGACCGACCCGGGGAGATCGTGACGGCGGTGGTCGGGCCCATCTACCATTCGGCGCCCAACGCCCACGCCAATGTCTCGGTGAATATCGGCGCCAATGTCTCGGTCATGCCGCGGTTCGACCCCGAGGCCCTGCTGGCCCTGATCCAGGACAAGCGCATCACCCACCTGAACATGGCGCCGGTCATGTTCAACCGGCTGGTCAAGCTGCCCCAGTCGGTGCGGGACCGCTACGACCTGTCGTCCCTGCGCTTCGTAGCCCACGCCGCTGCGCCCGTCTCGCCGTCCGTCAAGCGCGAGATGATCGAGTGGTGGGGCCCGGTCATCAACGAGTACTACGGCTCCACGGAGATGGGGAACGTGACCTTCTGCACCGCCGAGGAGTGGCTTGCCCATCCCGGGACGGTGGGCCGGCCAATGCCCAACACCATCGTCCGGGTGGTGGACGAGGAGGGGAACGACTGCCCCGTGGGGGTTCCCGGCGAGGTTCTGGGGCGCAATCTCGGATCCGTCGACTTCACCTATCATGGCGACGACGCCAAGCGCCGGCGGGCGGAGAAGTTCGGCCTGATCTCGCCAGGCGACATCGGCTATTTCGACGCCGACGGCTTCCTGCACCTGTGCGACCGCAGCTCCGACATGGTGATCAGCGGCGGGGTCAACATCTATCCCGCCGAGATCGAGGCCATCCTCCTGAAGATGCCCGGCGTGGCCGACTGCGCGGTCTTCGGCATTCCGGACGAGGAGTTCGGCGAGGCCCTCTGCGCCGTGGTCCAGCCCCAGGAGGGACAGGAGATCGACCCGCAGGATGTCAAACTGTGGATCCGGGGCCAGCTGGCCGGCTTCAAGGTCCCCCGCGAGGTGCAATTCAGCGCCGCCCTGCCCCGCGAGGACTCCGGCAAGATCTTCAAACGCAAGCTGCGCGAGCCCTGGTGGGAAGGCCGCGAGCGCCGGATCTGAGCCTCAGGGGGTCACGATCCCGAACCAGAGGTCGAACCGGTCCAGCACCGACAGGAGACGGCCCAGGGCGGCCTCGCCCGGTTGGCCGGACGCCACGTCCCCGAGCTCGCCGGCGCCCAGCACCAGGTCGATCAGCTGGTCCCGGCTCAGCGAGACCTCCGGCGCGCCCTCCCCGTCCCTGTGGTGCAGGACCGCGTTCTCGACGCGCAGGGTGAAGGTCCCCTCCCCGTCCGGGAAGCACAGGGTGAGGTCCAGCTCCATGTCGCCGGCGGCCTCGCCGTTCAGGCGCACGGAAAGGCTGTCGAGCAGGCTTTCGGCGGGCAGGTTGCGCAGCTGGGTCCCCGTCGCCTGCCGGGGCTTGTCCGACGCCGGGATGGGGGTCCGCAGCTCCTGGGCGCCGGTCAGGTAGAAGTCCCGCCAGGGACCGGACTCCGACTGGTAGCCCATCTGCTCGAGGAGGTCGGCCTGGAGGTTCCGCGCCTCGGCGTTGCCCGGGTCTGCGAAGACCAGGTGGTTCAGGACCTCCGCGCCCCAGCGGTAGTCCCCCTCGGCCTGGGCCCGACGGGCCTCGGCGAGAACGGCGTCGGGCCCGCCGATCGCCTTCACGTAGCGCCTCCCCGCCTCGACCGGCGGATGCGGGTTCAGGTGCGCCGGGTTGCCGTCGAACCAGCCCAGGTAGCGCTGGTAGACCGCCTTGGCGTTGTGGCTGACCGTTCCGTAGAAGCCGCGCGTGTACCACTCCGAGGCCAGGGTCGGCGGCAGGCGCAGGACCTCGGCGATCTCGGGCGCGTTCAGGCCGTGATTGGCCAAGCGCAGGGTCTGGTCGTGGATGAACTTGTAGAGGTCGCGCTGCTTGCGCAGGAAGACGTCGATCTCGGCTCCGCCCCAGCGCGGCCAGTGATGGCTGGCGAACATCACGTCGGAGTCCGCGCCGAACAGGTCCCGCGCCTCGTCGATGTAACGGCTCCAGGACTTGGAATCCCGTACCTGGGCGCCCCGAGGGGTGTAGATGTTGTGCAGGTGGCAGGTGCAGTTCTCGGCCATGCAGAGGGCGCGGAACTTCGGGAAGAAGAAGTTCATCTCGGCCGGCGCCTCGGCGTCCGGCGTGACCTGGAAGACGATCTCAACCCCGTCGACCACCAGCCGCTCGCCCGTGCGCGCAATCGAGACGGTGGGCGGGACAAGGGCGACCTTGCCCCCGGAAACGCCCTTGCCAAGTCCGGAGTCCACGTGGCCTCGGGCGTCCTTGGGCAGGAGGGCGCCGTACATGTAGGTCGCCCGCCGGCTCATGGCGTTGCCGGCGAGGACGTTCTCGCTCACCGCCTCCTTCAGGAAGCCCTCGGGCGCGATGATGGGCATGCCCGCAGCGATCTCCTCCGGCGAGACCACGCCGAGAATGCCGCCGTAATGGTCGACGTGGCTGTGGGTGTAGATGACCGCCGTCACCGGCCGGTCGCCGCGGTGGGTGCGCATCAGCTCCAGGGCCGTGCGGGCCGGCGCGGCGGAGGTCAGGGGGTCGATGACGATATAGCCCCGCTCGCCCTCCACGAAGGTGACGGTGGAGATGTCAAAGCCGCGCACCTGATAGACGCCGGGGGTCACCTCGAAGAGGCCATGCCGCATGTTGAGCTGGGCCTGCCGCCAGAGGGCGGGATGGACGGTCGGCGTGGCCTCCCCTCCCAGGAAGTCGTAGGGCTTGAGGCTCCAGGCGCCCGGGATGTCGGCGTCGGGAATGGAGGCGATGAAGCCCCGGTCGGCGAGGCGGAAATCCCCGCCATCGTCCGGGGGAAGGCTCGCCCGGGCGGCCGCGAGAGCAGCGCGGGTTGCGGGGCTGGCGTCCTTGCGATCGAGGCTGGTCATGGTCGGTTCTCCTGGTCCGCCCCTTAGCCCCCGCATCGCCCAAGGCCAAGCCTTGCACGACCCTTCGGTCCTGCGGCGGGGCGTCTCCTTCCCTGGACAATCGGCCTCGCCTCAACCCGGCGCGAGAAACCGCCACGCCTCTGATTTACGGCTCCGCGCGACGGTTCCCTTTTCGCGGTCGGGGCGCCATATGGGTCGTGACGGGTCGAAGGCCGGGATCGCGCCACGCCCCCTGGGAGGAGAGACGAGTTGCATTATCAGGAACTGAAGAAAACCTGGGACGAACTGACCGCGCCGGGCGCCCCTTTCGAAATCGTCGTTCAGGAGGTCCGTGGGGCCCCCTTGCGCGTCTACAAGAATGCGCCGCCCAATATCCGCGCCGTCTGGCTCTCCACGGCCGCGTTCGCCGACCGCACCTACCTTGTTTACGAGGATGAACGCATCACCTACGGCGAGGCGCACCGTCTGGTCGCCAGCATCGCCAACTGGCTCGTCGCGCATGGCGTAAAGCGGGGCGACCGCGTCGCCATCGCCATGCGGAACTTCCCGGAATGGATGCTGATCTACTGGGCCTGCGTCTCAATCGGCGTAACCGTCGTCGGCATGAACGCCTGGTGGACGGCCGAAGAGATGTCTTACGGCTTCAAGGACGCCCAGCCGAAGGTCGCCTTCGTCGATCCCGAGCGAATGGCGCGGATCGCAGAGAAGCCCGACATGGTGGCCGGCGTGACGCTTGTCTCGGTGCGGGCGCCGACGACAAAGGGCTACACGCCCTGGTCGGAGGTCATTGCGAAGGGCGGCGATATGCCCGCCGCCGAAATCGACCCGGACGATGACGCGTGCATCTTCTACACCTCGGGTACGACGGGCTTCCCCAAGGGCGCACAGCTGACCCACCGGGGGTGCGTGGCCAATCTCTTCAACATGATGTTCTCGGGCCAGGCCCAGACCCTGGCCACCCAACGCGCCACAGGCGTGGCGCCGGATCCCAATGCCCCGATCCCCGTCCCGGTCGCCCTCCTGACCACCCCTCTCTTCCACGTCACGGCCAACAACTGCGGCGCCTACGCGACGACGGCGGCGGGCGGAACCATAGTCCTGATGTACAAGTGGGATGCCGGCGAGGCCCTGCGGATCATCGAGGCCGAGAAGGTCACCTCAATGAGCGGCGTGCCGACCATGGCGCGGGAGGTCCTGACCCATCCCGATTTCGCCAGGCGCGATACCTCCAGCCTGCTCAGCCTCGGGGGTGGCGGGGCCCAGGTGCCGCCGGACCTCGTCCATAAGATCGATTCCCAGGTGAAGACCGCCCGCCCGAACACCGGATACGGCATGACCGAGACCTGCGGCATCATCACCGCCATCGCTGCCGACTTCTTCGTCGATCGCCCGGACAGCGCCGGCCCGGCCATGCCCGCCTTCGAGGCGCGCTGCGTTGATGACGAGGGCAACACCGTCCCGCTCGGGCAGGTGGGCGAACTCTGGGTCCGAGGCTCCCCGGTGATCAAGGGCTACATCAACCGGCCCGAGGCCACCGCCGAGACCATCACCGACGGCTGGCTGCACACCGGCGACATCGCCCGGATGGACGAGGACGGCTTCATCTATATCGTCGACCGCAAGAAGGACATGGTGCTGCGAGGCGGCGAGAACATCTACTGCGCCGAGGTGGAGGCCAACCTGTACAGGCATCAAGCCGTGGCGGAGTGCTCTGTCTTCGGCGTACCGGACGAGCGGCTGGGCGAGGAAGTCGGGGTGGCCGTCGTACTCCGGCCCGGGCACTCGGTCACGCCCGACGAGCTCCGCGCGCACTGCACCTCCATCGCCGCCAAACACAAGGCGCCACGGTACATCTGGATCCGCGAAGAGGCCCTGCCCCGAAACGCCAGCGGGAAGTTCCTGAAGCGCGAGCTGAGGGATACGCTGAAGCTCGAAGACGCAGGCTGACCCCATGATCTGGCGTGTTCCAGGCGTCGCTGCGCTCCTTGCTCTGGTCCTGGGTGCGGGGGGAGCTCTGGCGGCGCCGGGACAGCGCTCCCTGCCCCGGCCCGAACCCCTCCCGCCACCGATTGTTGCGGCGAAGGACGAGACCTATCCCGGGATCCTGAGGCTCCAGGTGGACGCCACCGACCTGGAACGTCGGATCTTCCGGGTCCGCCAGAGCGTGCCCCTGGCCGGACCCGGGCCGGTCACCCTGCTTTATCCCCAGTGGCTGCCAGGGCGACACCGGCCGTTCGCACAGGTGGAGCACCTGACGGGCCTGAAGATTACCTCCGGAGGTCGCCAGGTTCCCTGGCGACGGGACACTGTCGAGATCGCGGCCTTCCACGTGGATCCGCCCCCGGGCGCCCGCTCCCTGGAGCTGGAATTCCAGTTCGTTTCCGCCCTCACCAGTGGCCAGGGGCGCACCGTCATGACACCCGCCATGATGAACGTTCAGTGGAACAGCGTCGCCCTCTATCCGGCGGGCTGGTTCACACGGCGGATCCCCATCGAGGCCAGCATCCGGTTGCCCGAGGGCTGGGGCTACGGGGTCGCACTGGACACCGCTTCGAACCGGGACGACCTCGTCACCTTCAAGCCCGTGAGTTTCGAGACCCTGGTCGACTCACCCATGTTTGCGGGCCGCTGGTTCAAGCGAGTGGACCTCGACCCCGGCGACCGGTCGCCGGTCGTCCTCAACATGGTCGCAGACGAGCCCGCCAGCCTGGAGATGACTCCCGAGCAGCTGCAGGCCCACCGGAACCTCGTGATCCAGGCTGACCGCCTCTTCGGGGCCCGGCACTTCGATCGCTACGACTTTCTCCTCGCCCTCACGGATGAACTGGGCGGCATCGGCCTCGAACATCATCGCTCCAGCGAGAATTCAGTGTCTCCTGACTACTTCACCGCCTGGGAGCGGACCGCCCCCGAGCGCGACCTCTTGCCCCATGAGTACACTCACTCCTGGAACGGCAAGTATCGCCGTCCCGCCGAGCTCTGGACTCCGACCTTCAACACGCCGATGCGCGACAGCCTGCTCTGGGTCTATGAGGGTCAGACCCAGTATTGGGGGCATGTCCTCGCGGCCCGTTCCGGACTGGTCAGCCGCCAGGACTCCCTGGACGCACTGGCCATGACCGCCGCCGCCTATCAGAACCGGATCGGCCGGACCTGGCGGCCCCTTGCGGACACCACCAACGACCCGATCATCGCCAATCGACGCCCCCTGCCCTGGGTCAGCTGGCAGCGCAGCGAGGATTATTACTCCGAGGGACAGCTGATCTGGCTCGAGGTGGACACCCTGCTCCGCGAGAAGAGCGGGGGAAGGACGTCGCTGGACGACTTCGCCCGAGCCTTCTTCGGAATGAACGATGGGGACTGGGGCGTCCTGACCTATCGCTTCGACGATGTGATCGAAACCCTGAACCAGCTCGTGCCGATGGACTGGACCGGGTACCTCCGGACGCGTGTCGACGAAGTCGCCGCGCGCCCGCCCCTGGACGGACTTGAACGGGGCGGGTGGAAGCTGGTCTACTCCGAGACGCCCACAGCCTTTTTCAGCGCCGATGAGGCCGACCGGAAGATCACCGACCTGACCTATTCGCTTGGCCTCGTCGTGAACCGCGACGGAGACCTGACGAGCGTCATGTGGGATGGACCCGCCTTCAAGGCCGGACTGGCTACGGGCAACAGGCTCGTGGCGGTCAATGGCCGGGCCTGGTCCGCGGACCGCCTCCGCACCGCCGTAACGGAGGCCCGCACGACCGGGAAGGTCGATCTCCTGCTTCGCACGGGCGATCGTTTCCGAACCGTATCGATCCCCTGGAGCGGCGGACTGCGTTACCCGCGGCTGGAACGGATTGCGGGAACGCCGGATCGCCTCGGGGACATCCTAGCGCCGCGACCGTGACTGACGCTGGCGAAGATCTACTGGTGGACGCCAGGGGGCATCACTGTCCGGTGCCCACCCTGAGATTACGCCGCGCCCTCGAGGTCGCCCAGGGGCGTGTGGTCCGGCTGGTCGCGAATGATCCCATGGCGCGGATCGATGTGCCGCATTTTGTCCGAGAAGCCGGCGCGGAGCTGATCGAGGCGACCGAGACCGCCGGTGTCCTGACCTTCCGCGTGCGACACGCTCAGGTCTGAGCCGAGGCGCACTCCAGCCAGGCTTCACCCGCAGTGGCGACGGTCCTGCCGACCACATCCCCGGCGCGGACCAGGAGAGTCAGAGCAGGAGGAGCACCCCTGCTGTGACCGAGCCGAAGGCGGCGTGGAGGGCCTGGCAAGGGCGACAGCCTAACCGTTCAGGGCCCCGTTCCCCCGCAAGGCGGCGAGGTCCGCATCCGAGAAGCCCCAGTCCTTCAGCGCCTGCTGGTCATGCGCCCCGATCGACGGCGGCGGACCCTGAATGGCTCCCGGCGTCTTTGAAAACCTCGGCGCCGGCGCAGGCTGTGTCACGCCCGCCACCTCAACGAAGGTCTGGCGCGCCACGTTGTGCGCATGCTTCGGCGCTTCATCGAGGTCCAGGACCGGGGCGAAGCAGACGTCCGTGGCTTCCATCAGGGCGCACCATTCGGACTGGGTCTTGGTGGCGATCACGGCGGCGAGTTTGGCCTTCAGATCCGGCCAGGCGCTGCGATCCATCTGAGACTTGAAGGCAGGGTCTGAAATCCCCGTCTTTTCAAGGAGAAGCGCGTAGAACTGAGGCTCGATGGAGCCAATCGAAACCCACTTTCCATCAGAACACTGGTAGGTGTCATAGAAGTGCGCGCCGCCGTCCAGCAGGTTCGACCGCCGGCTTTCCGTCCAGGCGCCCGAGGCCTTGAAGCCGTAGAACATGGCCATCAGCGATGCGGCGCCATCGCTCATGGCGCAGTCAATGACTTGCCCCTCGCCGGTCTCCCGCGCCTTGATCACCCCGGCCAGGATGCCGAAGGCCAGGTAGAGGGCGCCGCCCCCGAAGTCGCCCACCAGGTTCAGCGGCGGGACGGGCTTGTCCTCTGTGCCGATGGCGTGCAGCGCCCCGGTGATGGCGATGTAGTTCATGTCGTGGCCGGCCGCCTGGGCGTAAGGTCCAAACTGACCCCATCCGGTCATCCGGCCATAGACCAGCTTCGGGTTCCGCTTGAGCGCCACGTCCGGACCCAGGCCAAGGCGTTCCATGACGCCCGGCCGGAAGCCCTCGAAGACGACGTCTGCGGTCTCGAAGAGCCTGAGGCAGGTCTCGATAGCGGCGGGGTTCTTGAGATCCAGTCCCACAGACCGCCGACCGCGGGCGGTGATGTCGGCAGGACTGCCGCGCCCCTGCCCCTTCCGGTCGATCCGCACCACGTCGGCGCCAAGGTCGGAAAGAAGCATTCCGCAGAAGGGACCGGGCCCGATCCCGGCGAACTCGATGATCTTCAGGCCCGTCAGAGGTCCCTGGCGCATGTCTGTCTCCCTCAGTTTTGTGTTTCGACTTTGTCCCTGTGACGCCGGGTCAGGCAAGTTCACCCGCCGCCGGGGAGCGACTGGCCGTCGTCGATGGTGATGAGGCTACCTGCGATGGCCCGGGCGGCGGGACCGCACAGCATCAGGAAGGCCGCGTCCAGGTCAGCGGCCTCCATCAACCGGCGCCGCGGGAAGCGCTTGAGCTGCTTCTGGCCGCCTTCGGTTCCCCACCAGAAACTGTTGATGTCAGTCTCGATATAGCCCGGGCAAAGGGCGTTCACCGCGATCCCACGGCGGGACCACTCGCGGGCCAGGCTCCGGGTGAGCATTGCTGTCGCGGCCTTGGAGGCGTTGTAGGCGGAGAGGCCGGGCAGGACGGTGTGGCTGGCGACGGAGGCGATGTTGACGATCCTCGCCTCCGCCCGGTCCGCAGCGCCATTGGCCATCATCAGCCTGGCGGCGGCCTGGGCGGCGAAGAAGACGCCTCGGGTATTCACGGCGAAGGTCCGGTCCCATTCATCGATGGAGAGGTCTATCGCCAGGCCCTCACCTCCCACACCGGCATTGTTTATCAGGATGGACACCGGTCCCAGGGCGGCCTCGATCTCTCCGAACACAGGCGCGATCGTCTCCGCCTGGGCCACATCAAGTCGCAGCGCCATGGCCTTTCCGCCGACGCCCGCAATCTCCCCCGCCAGCGTCTCGACCATGTCAATCCGGCGGGCCGTCAGGGCCACAGCCGCGCCCTCAGACGCCAGCAGCCGCGCGAAGTGACCTCCCAGGCCACCGGAAGCTCCGGTGATTATGGCGGTCTGACCTGCAAGCACTCCCGCCACGGCCGTCTCCTTGAAAACGGGCTGTCCAACGCCCCCGATTCACCACTATCTATCGCCACGCGCGAGTGCGTGTCGCCCCTCATTTTTCGGGTCAGGATTTCATGGATCTGCAGGCTCGTGTCCTGATTGCGGCCCAGAAGGATGATATGGCCGGCCCGTTGTCCGAAGGACTGGACGAGGCCGGCTGGCGCACTGTCACCGCCCGGGGTCCCTACGCAGCAGAGGCCGCCCTTTCGGATCTGGGTGTCGAGGCGGCGATCATTGACCTTATCGACGGCTGGGAAGAAGCAGAGACACTGGCCCGTCGCCTTCGCGCCTTGGCCGCCCCGCGGAGGATTCCGATCATCGCCGTGGGAGGCGACAGGGCCGCTGCGCCCTCAGAGGACTTCGACCTGCGCCTCGCCAGTCCGGTCCATCCCGCCCAGGTCGCCAATCGGCTCGACAGCCTTTTGCGGACGGCAGCGGCGGAAGAGGAGTACCGGCTGCGGCAGGAGACTTTCAGGCAGGCTGGCGTCACGCCGGGCGATGTCGAGATCATGGATTCGCCCCTCCGGCTGCTTGCCGTCGGAGAACCAACGCCGCAGTTCCTCGGGCTCTCCAACTCCCTTGAGGCCCTGGGCGCGCATGTGGTCGGCGCCCCGACAAGTTACTCCGCCTTCGACTTCCTTCATGAGACGGAATTCGACACGGTTGTCCTCTGGGGCGGAGACGCGGCAGACAGCGCCATGGCGATCGCCGGCGGGATGCGCAGGAACAGCCGCCTCTTCCACATTCCCACCCTGCTTTACCTGAAGTCCTTGGACGGCATTACGGCGGCCGAAGCCTATGGGCGCGGCGTATCGGACGTGGCTTCCCCGGAGACGCCAGAGCCGGAGACGGCCTGGAGAGCCCTTGAGTTGGCCCGTAGCTTTCGCCGCCAGGCCCGGATCCGTTCGGCCCTCGAGGCCGCACGGTCCCTGCGGGTGATGGACCCCGAGACCGGGCTCTTCACGCCCGAGCTGTTTTCCCGCCATCTGAGCCGGCTCGCCTGCTCGGCCCCGATCCGTAACCGCCCGCTCAGCCTGTGCGTTCTTCGGGTCCGGGAGACGGAAGGCATCGCAGAAGCCCGGCAGACCGGCTGGCTTGAAAAGGCCTTTCCTCAACTGGGCTCCATGGTCTCGCGGCTCATCCGTGTGGAGGACTCCGGGGCGCGTCTGGGTCCGGACCGTTTCGCCGTAGCCCTTCCGGCGACGCCGGAAGACGTCGCCAAGACTGTCGCCGAGCGGATCGCCGCCGTGATCAGCCGCACGGCTTTCGACGGCGGGGAAGGGCGACCACCGTTCGGACTGGAGTTCGACATCGGGACAGTGGAAGTCCAGGATCCCTCCCAGGTCGAAAGGGCGCTGGAGCTGGCGTCGGAGATGTCTCGCGGCGGGGTCTGACCGAACCGGATTCAGGCCGCGAGATCGGTCAGAGCCTTCAGGATCATGTCTGCAGCGCTCAGCCGCTGGGCGGGCGTCTCCCACTCTCCCTTGATCACCACCTTGTTGTCCGGCCGGATCCGCCAGGAGACTGCGTTCTTCTGCACATGCTGAACCAGGCCCACGGGGTTTTCGAAGGTATCGTTCCGGAAGCTGACCACGGCGCCCTTGGGTCCTACGTCGATCTTGGAGACATTGGCCTGCCGGCACATGCCCTTGATGCCGACGACCTTCAGGAGTTGCGCCGCCTCGTGCGGCAGGGGCCCAAAGCGGTCGATCAGTTCGGCGGCCAGGGCCTCGCGGTCCGAGGCCTGCTCGGCGTCTGACAACCTTCGATACAGGGCGAGCCTGACGTTGAGGTCCGGGACGTAGGCCTCCGGGATCAGGACGGCGGCGCCGGTGTTGATCTGCGGACTCCATCCGCGATCGGGAGCAGGACCGGAATCCCCGCGCGCCTTCAACTCCGCGACCGCGTCCTCGAGCATCTGCTGGTAGAGCTCGACCCCGACCTCGCGGATGTGGCCTGACTGCTCCTCGCCTAGCAGGTTGCCGCCGCCCCTCTGGTCGAGGTCGTGACTGGCCAGCTGGAAGCCCGCGCCCAGGCTGTCGAGGGACTGCAGCACTTTCAGGCGTCGCTCGGCCGCCAGGGTGATCTGCTTTTCCGAGGGCGTCGTGAGATAGGCGTAGGCGCGCGCCTTGGCCCGGCCGACCCGGCCCCGTAGCTGGTAGAGCTGGGCGAGACCGAACATGTCGGCACGGTGGATCACAAGGGTGTTGGCGGTCGGAATGTCGAGACCGCTCTCTACGATCGTCGTGGACAGCAGGACGTCGTACTCGCCGTCGTAGAAGGCGCTCATGACAGCCTCGATCTGGGTGGGCGCCATCTGGCCATGGCCAACCACGAACCGGACCTCCGGAACCTGTTCGCGCAAGAACCGCTCAATGTCCGGCAGGTCCGAGATTCGCGGCACGACGTAGTAGGCCTGGCCGCCACGGAACTTCTCACGGAGCAGGGCCTCCCGGAGCGTCACGGGATCGAAGGGCGTGACGTAGGTGCGCACCGCAAGGCGGTCCACCGGCGGCGTGGCGATGATCGACATCTCGCGGATGCCGGAGAGCGCCATCTGCAGGGTCCGCGGGATCGGTGTGGCCGTCAGGGTCAGCATGTGGACGTCGGCCCGCAGCTCCTTGAGCTTCTCCTTGTGCTTGACGCCGAAGTGCTGCTCCTCGTCGACGATGACGAGGCCCAGGTGCGAGAATTCCACCTGCTTGGACAGGACGGCGTGGGTGCCGATCACCACCTCGATCTCGCCCTTCTTCAGGCCCTCCCGGGTCTCGGCGGCCTCGCGGAGCGGAGTCAGGCGGGAGAGCCGCGCCACCCGGACAGGCCAACCCTGGAACCGCTCGCTGAAGGTCTTGAAGTGCTGTCTGGCCAGAAGGGTGGTCGGCGCGATGACCGCCACCTGAAGGCCGCTCATCGCCGCCACGAAGGCGGCGCGCAGGGCCACCTCGGTCTTGCCGAAGCCCACGTCTCCACAGATCAGCCGGTCCATGGGGTGACCCGAGGCGAAATCCTCCAGAACATCCTCGATCGCCGCCAGCTGGTCGTCGGTCTCCTCGAAGGGGAAGCGGGCGCAGAATTCCTCGAAGACGCCCTGCGGAGGTGTGACGGCGTCCGTGACCCGCATCGAACGCTCGGCGGCGATCCGGATCAGGCCCTCCGCCATGTCGCGAAGGCGAGCCTTGGCCCGAGCCTTTCGGGACTGCCAGGCGGCGCCGCCCAAGCGATCCAGCTGGACCCCCTCGCCTTCCGAGCCATAGCGGGTCAACAGGTCGATATTCTCGACCGGCAGATAGAGCTTGGCCTCGCCGCCATACTGGAGCTCAAGGCAGTCGTGGGGTGCGCCCTGGACATCCAGAGTGCGCAAGCCTTCATACCTGCCAATACCGTGGTCGATGTGAACGACGAGGTCCCCGGGGGTCAGGGCGGAGGCTTCCGCCAGGAAGTTCGACGCCCGGCGCCGTCGACCGGGACGGGCCAGACGATCCCCCAGGATGTCGGTCTCGGCGATGACCGCAAGCTCTGGCGTCTCGAAGCCGGCTTCCAGCGGCAGCACCACCCTCTGGGGCTGCCTGGGGTCCGCCGCCCGGGCCGCATCCCAGTAGGGCGCGAGCGGCGGCGGGGCGAGGCCATGATCGGCGAGCATCAGGGCCAGGCGCGCGGACGATCCCTCCGTCCAGGAGGCGAAGAGGACTCGCTTGCCCGAAGCCGAGAGAGCCTTGGCGTGCTCCACGGCGGCCTCGAAGAGGTTGACCGAGTCCTGGCGACGTTCCGCGGCGAAGGACCGGCCGATCCGGGCGCCCATGTCCACAGCCAGAACGCCGGGCTCGCCGGACAGGCTGCTGAAACACCGGACGCTCCGGCCGGAGAGTTCGGCCGCCAGACCCTCGGGCGAGAGATAGAGGGTCTCGGGCGGCAGGGGGCGATACTGGCTTCGGCGATCGGCCTGGTCCCGCGCCTCGAAGGCGTCCGCGACCTGGGCGAACCGATCTTCGAGGGCCGGTTCGGCGAGGGCGTCCAGGGCCACCAGGATTCCGTCCGGCAGGTAGTCGAAGAGGGTCTCCAGGCCACCGTAGAAGAGGGGCAGCCAGTGCTCCATGCCCGCGCGACGACCGCCTTCGCTGACGGTTTCGTAGAGCGGATCCCCCCCGGGCGCGCCGAAGGCCTCTGCATATCCCCGCCGGAACCGGGAAATGGCGGCCTCGTCCAGCAGCACCTCGCTGGCGGGCGGCAGGGAGACTTCCGTCAGTTGCCGGGTCGATCTCTGGGTTTCCGGATCGAAGGCCCGGATCGACTCCAGGGTGTCTCCGAAGAGGTCGAGGCGAACAGGCTCGACCGAGGCCGTCGGGAAGACGTCGATGACGCCTCCGCGAATGGCGAACTCACCCTTTTCCGAGACGGTCGAGGCCCGGTGGTAGCCGTTGACGGCGAAGTAGCGCTCCAGGTCCGCCACGTCGACCACGCGCCCGACCCGCGCGGCGTAGCCTGCACCCGCCACGGCGCTTCGGGGCGGCAGCCTCTGGCTCGCGGCGGCGATGGTTGTCGCGACGAGGAATGGCCGATCCCAGGTCGTCTGCGCGGCAAGCCGCGCCAGGGCGGCCATGCGCCTGGCGGAGACGCCGGAGGACGGACCGGAGCGGTCATAGGGCAGACAATCCCAAGACGGCAGCTCCAGCACCTCGACCCCCTGGCCGAAGAAGCGAAAGGACTCGACGAAGGCGGAGAGCCGGGCGCCGTCCCGGGCGATGAAGAGGGCTGGCCCCTTCCGGCGGCGTATGAGGTCAGCCAGGACAAGGGCGTCGAACCCCTCCGGCGCGCCGGACACCTCCAGCCGCCCGGGGTCCTCCGCGAGACGCCGAAGTTCCGCCGGGCCGGGCGACGCCCCGCCGTCAGCCGCCACGCACAGCCCCGGGAAGCTTGTGGACGGTGTCACGGAACTGGCGGATGGCCGTCAGGATGGCGAGGTCGACACCCTCCGGCGGCGCCTCACGCTCGACGATCCAGGCGTAGAGGTCCTGGTCCGGGTGGGCGAGGAGATCCTCGAGGGCGTCAAGGGCCTCCAGTGTGAGGTCGCGGGCGTGCTCATCCACGAACGGACCCAGGATGAGGTCCGCCTCGCGGAACCCGCGCCGCCAGGCGCGGAATGAGAGCCTCTTCAGGCGCGTTTCATCGTGGATAGACATGTGACGGCGCGGGTATAGTGCGCGACGGCCGACTTGGCCAGCGGCGGTCGGAAAAGGACCCATGCGGCCCGAGATTCTCTTTCCCCTCTTCGCGCCGATCGCCAGCCTCAAGGGCGTCGGACCCCGCATCGCGCCCGCCCTTGAGAAGATCGCCGGCCCCTTGATCAGGGATCTTCTCTTCCTGGCGCCCCACAACCTTGTGCGTCGACCGCGTCGAACCGTCGCCGAGGCCCGCCCCGAGGAGACCGCAACCGTCCTGGTCACTGTGACGGATCACCTGAAGCCGCGCTCGCCGCAGCAGCCGCTGCGGATCCGCGCCAGCGACGAAACCGGCCAGTTGGACCTGGTCTACTTCGGCAACTCGGCGCGGGGGATGGATGGCCGCTTGCCTGTCGGCGCCCGACGATGGGTCTCCGGGCGTCTGGAGCGCTTCGGCCTCGATCTGCAGATGGTGCATCCGGACTATGTGGTGGAGGAGTCCCGGGTGGGGGACATCCCCGAGGTCGAGACCGTTTATCCGGCCGGCGGCGGCCTCGCCCCGCGGTTGGTCCGCCGCTTTGTCCTGGCCGCCCTGGAGCGCGCACCGGACCTTCCCGAGTGGCAGGATCCCGCCTGGCGCCAGGGGCGCGGCTTTCCCTCCTGGCGCGAGGCGATCCGAAACCTGCACGCTCCCGCCGGGGAGGCGGACCTGTCTCCCGCCGCGCCGGCGAGGAGCCGCCTCGCCTATGATGAGCTCCTCGCCCACCAGCTGGCGATGGCCCAGCGAAGGGCCCATCGACGCGCCGGGGCCGGTCGCCCGCTGCCCGCCTCGGACCTCGCCGGCAGGGTCGAAGGCGGCCTGCCCTTCCGACTGACGCCGGACCAGCAGACCTCCCTGAAGGAGATCCGGGACGACCTGGCCTCGGGTCAACGGATGAGCCGCCTGCTCCAGGGCGATGTGGGGTCGGGAAAAACCGTGGTCGCCATGCTGGCCCTCGCCGACGCGGCCGCGGCCGGCGCGCAGGGCGCCCTCATGGCCCCCACCGAGATTCTCGCCCGGCAGCACTTCGAGACCCTCGCTGGCCCCCTCGAGGCGCACGGGATAGGGGTGGTCCTGCTGACCGGAAGGGACAGGGGTCCCGCCCGCCGGGAAAAGCTCGAACGTCTCGCCTGCGGCGTCGCGGCGGTGGCGGTCGGCACCCACGCCCTCTTCCAGGATGAGGTGCGCTTCGCCGACCTCGCCCTCGCGGTCATCGACGAACAGCACCGCTTCGGCGTTGGCGAGCGACAGCGGCTCCTGGAGAAAGGCGTCGGGGTCCACCTGCTCTCCATGTCCGCCACGCCCATTCCCCGAACCCTCGAACTCGCCGCCTACGGCGACCTGGATGTCAGCCGGATCATCGGCAAGCCGCCGGGACGGACCCCGGTGGCGACGCGGGCGGCGCCGATGACCCGGCTGATCGAGGTGGAGGACCGGCTGGTGGCGGCGGTGCTTGGCGGCGCCCAGGCCTTCTGGATCTGTCCCCTCGTCAGCGAGTCCGAACTCGTGGACCTCAAGGCTGCCGAGAGGCGGGCTCAGGACCTCCGGGTCCGCCTGGGCGGCAAGGTCGGCCTTGTCCACGGCAAGCTGGCGCCGACGGAGAAGGACGCGGTCATGGCCGACTTCGCCTCCGGCAAGGTGCGGGTCCTGGTGGCGACGACGGTGGTGGAGGTCGGCGTCAACGTGCCCAACGCCACCATCATGGTCATCGAGCAGGCGGAGCGGTTCGGGCTCGCCCAGCTTCACCAGCTGCGGGGCCGGGTCGGACGCGGAAGGGCGGAAAGCGCCTGTGTCCTTCTCTATGATCCGCCGCTCTCTGAAACCGCCCAGAGGCGGCTGGACATCCTTCGCCGATCGGACGACGGGTTCGCCATCGCCGAGACCGACCTTGAGCTCCGCGGCGGAGGAGACGCCCTTGGACTGCGCCAGTCCGGGTTTCCGGACTACGTCTTTGTGGATCCCTTCGTCCACCGGGACCTGATCCTCGCGGCTGGCGACGACGCCCGGCTGATCCTGGCCCGGGACCCTGGTTTCACAACGCCGAGGGGCGAGGCGCTCAAGGTGCTCCAGGCCCTGTTTGACTGGCGGCCGGAGACGGGGATGAAGGCCGCCTGAGAGCCTTGAACGCGGCCAGTCGGGTCCGGGCATCGGCCTCGATATCAGCGTAGAAGAGATTGAAACCCGGGGTCCGCAGACGATCCTCCCAGGAGCCGAAGGGCCGGAGCATCCGCGCCTCGGGCCGGGAGACGCGGAGCACGCCGTCAACGCAACGCGCGCTGACCTGCCGGGTGACGAAGGGCGGGCGCGCTCCCCATTCCAGGCCGGTGGCGTTCGTCGCCCCCCGGGCCAGGCGCGCAGGCGCCGCCTCGTTCGTCGTCGCCTGCAGCAGCGGATTGTAACAGAGCGGAAGACGCTCACCCAGGTTGACGAGGTCCGGTCCCGACCAGACGAGCGAGCGGTCCTGAAGGTCGCGGGCATGGGTCGCATCATCATCATAGGCCCAGGCCCAGGCGGCCAGGCATCCCGACTGCTCCGGAGATGTGCAGGGCGGGAGAGGCGGATTATCCGCCGGGGCCACCGTGTCGATCAGCCACGCGCCGGCAATCCGGTTCCTTACGGAAGGGAGGGACCCCACCTCGGTGAGCAGTCGAGCCGCAAGGGCCCCGCCCTGTTCGACTCCAACGATGAGGATGGGTCGGTCCGGCCCGGATCTGGCCAGGAAGTTCAGGAAGGACGCCTCCGCATCGACATAAGCGAAACGCCGCGCCTCGCGCGCGTCCTCGCGGAGCGTTGTAAAGGAGTACAGGCCGGCCTGCCGGTACCTGGGGGCGAACACCCGGCCGGTCCCGGCGAAGGGTCCCACAAGATTTGGCGCCATCACGCGCCGAAACACATCCGCCGAGACGGGGTCGTCGATCGGGCCGTTCCAGTGATCCGGGCCGGAGTAGGTGGTCGGCCCAAGGAAGAAGACGTCCGCCTCGCCGGCCTTGCCCGGGCCTTGGGGGAGCAGGTGCCAGGCCTCTGGCCGGTCATAGTCCGGCGCAGGCGGTGGCGTGTAGATCTGGAACGGCTTGCCCGGGTCCATGGCGGCGAGCCGGATGTCGTCACGGCGAATGAAGGCAAAGGCCGCCAGAAGAACCAGGACGCCAAGACCCAGCCAAAGTCCAAGACGCGGACGCCGGCGGAGAGGCGGGACGACGGCTTCGGACCCGGTTTCGCCGGTCATGGACCTCGCCTATCGGTAAGGATCATCGGTCGCCAGGAATCCCCGGACATAGTCCTCGATCCCGGCCTCAAGGGTCGTGAAGCCCCCCGAATAGCCCGCCTCCGCGAGCCGTTGCATGCGCGCCTCGGTGAAATACTGATAGCGATCCCGCAGAGCCGCCGGCATCGGAATGTAGTCGATCCGCTCCGGCTTTCCGGCGGCGGCGAAGACGGCCCTGGCAAGGTCCTCGAAGGTCCGCGCCTTTCCGGAGCCCAGATTGAAGACGCCGTTCACCTCGGGCGACGCGAGCAGCCAGGCGACCACGTCGGCGACATCGCGCACATAGACGAAATCCCGCTTCTGCCCCCCGTCCGGCACCCCTTCCCGGTAAGATTTGAAGAGCTGGACGGACTGTCCGTCCCGGATGGACGGCCAAATCTGTGTGGCGACGGACCTCATAGGACCCTTGTGCCCCTCATTGGGTCCGTAAACGTTGAAGAACTTCAGCCCCGCCCACTGGGGCGGGGCGTACTCCCGTGCGGCCTGGCGCGCGGCGAAGACATCGAACAGGGCCTTCGACCATCCGTAGGCGTTCAGGGGTCGGAGTGCGGCGAGGCTCTCAAAGTCGTCCTGGTCCTCGAAGCCCTGGGCGCCGTGGCCGTAGGTGGCCGCCGACGAGGCGTAGACGAAGCGGCGCTGGCGGTCGGCGCACCAGCGGTATAGATCCCGGCTCAGGCCGAAATTCGTCTGGATGATCTGGTCCGCGTCCGTCTCCATGGTCGAGGAGATGGCGCCCATGTGGACGACGGCCTCGACGTCCCGCCAGCGCTTCTCAAGCCAGTCGAACATGTCCCCCGGCGCCACGAAGTCGCCGATGGCGTGCTTGGACAGGTTGCGCCACTTGCCGAGGTCGGCCTCCCGAAGGCGGTCGCACACCACAACGTCAAGGCTACGGTCCTCGGCCAGTCTGGCGACAATGTTCGATCCAATGAAGCCGGCGCCGCCGGTGACAAAGATGATCCTGCGGCTCACTCTCGCCCCTCCCCGGCCATCCGACGGATGGCGGCGGTTGTTGAATACCCCTCGACCAGGGGAGCCAGGCGGACCTCTCCGCCCCAGCCCCGGACCAGATCGCCCCCCACCACCTCCGACTCTGCATAGTCGGCGCCCTTGATCAGGACGTCGGGCCGGGCCGAGCGGATCAGTTCGAGGGGTGTATCCTCATCAAACGGCGCGACGAGGTCGACGCTGGCGAGGCCGGCGAGGACCAGGGCGCGACTTTCGAGGTCGTTTACGGGCCGGCCCTCGCCTTTGAGGGCGCGGACCGAGCGGTCGGAGTTCACGCCGACGATAAGCCTGTCGCACCAGCTACGGGCCTGAGCCAGGTAGGCCACATGCCCCCGATGCAGGATATCGAAGCACCCGTTGGTGAAGCCGACCCGAAGACCCCTGGCTCGCCATCGGGCGATCTCCTCGACCATCCGGGCGACCGTGGCGACCTTGGCCTCGGCGGCGGCCATGTGGGCCGAAAGGGCCGCCTCGACAAGCTCGTCAGGCGTGACCGTAGCGGTGCCGACCTTACCGACCGCGACCCCCGATGCCAGCAGTGCGAAGGCAATGGCGTCTTCGATCGACTTCCCCGCCGCCAGGCCGGTCCCCAGGGCGGCGATGGCGGTGTCGCCGGCGCCGGACGCGTCGAAGACTTCCCGAGGTGTTCCCGGAAAGTGACGGATCGACTGGCCTCGCACCGCAAGTGACATGCCCTGGGCCGCCCGCGTCACAAGGATGGCCCGGGCCTCGCAGAGCTCGAGGGCCCGGGCCAGGGCGGCCTCGACCTCGGCGTCTGTTCCTGTAGGCAGGCCAGAGGCGCGGGCCAGTTCCGAAGCGTTGGGCTTGATGACGTCCACGGCGCCGTAGCGCTGGAAGGAGCGGGCCTTGGAGTCTACCAGGACGGGCAGACCCGAATTTCGGCAAGCGGCGATGACCTCATCCGTCACGACGCCCTTGCCGTAGTCGGACAGGATGATCACCCCGGAGCCGGGAGCTACGTCGCGCACAGCGCGTGCGAGGCGGACCGATGTCTCCGCCGAGACGGCGTCCGTCTCTTCTACATCCACGCGAAGCAGTTGATGCCCGCCGGAAATGAAGCGGGTCTTCAGGGTGGTCGGACGCGCCGTGTCGGTGACCAAGGCGCCCTCGATCCTCCCGTCATCACCCACAAGGCGCAGGGCCTCCCGGCCCTCGATATCGGAGCCGATGACGCCCACCAGGGCGACCTGCCCGCCCAGGGCCGACACATTGCGCGCGACATTGCCGGCGGCGCCCAGCATGACCATCTCGCGCCGTCGCGCCAGGACAGGGATCGGCGCTTCGGCGGAAAGCCGGGTCACCTCGCCGTAGACAAAGCGGTCCACCATGACGTCGCCGACGCAGATAACACGCACACCCGGTATGCCGCGGATCAGGTCCTGGAGGGCGGTGAACTCCATGGCCTTCAGTCCTCAAGCCTCTTGGACAGGGCGTCAAAAGCGAGGAGATCCCGAACCAGACCCTCGAACTGCGCGAGCGGGACCATGTTGGGTCCGTCGGAGGGGGCGTTGTCGGGATCCGGATGGGTCTCCATGAAGACCGCCGCCACCCCCACCGCCACCGCTGCCCGGGCCAGGACAGGGACGAATTCCCTCTGGCCTCCGGACCGGTCACCCTGCCCCCCCGGCTGCATGACCGAGTGGGTCGCATCGAAGACGACCGGGCAGCCGATCGCGGCCATAACCGGCAGGGCGCGCATGTCGCTCACCAGGGTGTTGTAGCCGAAGGTGACGCCCCGCTCCGTAGCCAGGGCGTTCGGGTTGCCGGCGCCGCTGATCTTGGCGATCACGTTCGCCATGTCGCCGGGCGCGAGGAACTGCCCCTTCTTGACGTTGACCGCCCGCCCGGTCTCGGCGGCGGCGACCAGCAAGTCCGTCTGGCGGCAGAGAAAGGCCGGTATCTGCAGGACGTCCACCGCTTCGGCGACCGGCGCGCATTGTTCCCGTTCGTGGACGTCGGTGAGGACCGGGAGGCCGAGGCTCTCGCGGATCTCGGCGAAGATGGGCAGGGCTGAGCGCAGCCCGATCCCCCTGGCGGCGCGTGCGGAGGTGCGGTTGGCCTTGTCGAACGACGTCTTGTAGATCAGTCCTATGTCGAGGCGCTGGGCGATTTCACGCAGCGCGGAAGCCGTCTCCAGGGCGTGCTGCCGGCTCTCAAGCTGGCAGGGACCAGCGATGATCGCCAGCCGCTCGCGGTTGCCGATCCGCACCGAACGGCCAGACGGCGGCGAAAGCTCGACGACGGCGTTCAGACTGGACAATTCGGCGCTCCTGCGAGACGAGTGTGAACTCAAGGGCGTTAAGTGACGTGCGGCGAAGCGCTGTACAAGCCGGAAATGCGCCTGCCTATGCCGGTCAGTCGCCGGAATCGCTCAGGAGTCGCAGGACGTGTCGTCTGCCCAGGAAATCTGTCTGAACACCCTCGCCGTTCATCCCGGGGCCGTGAGGCGGGCGCCTGCGCTCAAGGGGCTTCCGGGAATCTTCCGCTCGGCCCTCGACACGATGACCCGGGGCTGGATGGCCGGCGATGTGACGTTCGTAACGCCTGACGGTCGGGCCCTGCGACTCCGTTCCGACGCCGGCGGCCCCTCGGCGATCATCCGAATCCGCAACTTCCGGTTCATCCGACGGGCGCTGATGGCGGGCGATATCGGGTTCGCTGAAGCCTACGCCGCCGGGGAGTGGGAGACCCCGGACCTCACGGCGGTGCTCTCGGTGTTCAGCCTGAACTTCCAGAACCTGACCCACGTAACGGAAGGCAATCCGCTCGTGGGCGTCCTCAACTTCCTGGGCCATGTGCTGAACGCCAATTCCCGCAGAGGATCGCGCCGCAACATCCACGCCCACTACGATCTCGGGAACGCCTTCTACTCCCGCTGGCTCGATCCTTCGATGACCTACTCCTCCGCGCGCTACCAGAACGGGGCGGATAGCCTGGAGGCCGCGCAGAAGGAGAAGTACGGGGCCCTGGCCCGCACGATGTCGCTTTCGGCGGACCATCACGTGCTGGAAATCGGCTGCGGATGGGGCGGGTTTGCGGAGTTCGCGGCAGGGGAGATTGGCGCCCAGGTCACCGGCATCACCATCTCCAGGGAGCAGCACGACTTCGCCCGTCGGCGGATGTTCGAGGCGGGGCTGTCGGAGCGGGCGGACATCCAGCTGATCGATTACCGGGACGTCACGGGCGTGTTCGACCGGGTGGCCTCGATCGAGATGTTTGAAGCCGTCGGCGAGAAGTACTGGCCTACTTACTTCCAGACCGTCCACGACCGGCTGAAGCCTGATGGGCGCGCCGGCCTGCAGATCATCACGATCCAGGACGAACTTTTTGAGGGCTACCGCCGCCGGGCGGACTTCATCCAGCGCTACATCTTTCCGGGCGGCATGCTGATTTCGGAATCTCGGCTCAGGCAGGAGACCGGGCGGGCAGGACTGGCCTGGAGCGAGCCGGACCGGTTCGGGCTGGATTACGCCGCGACCCTCGCGATCTGGAAGCAGCGATTCGGCGCCGCCTGGGACGAAATCCGCCGCCTGGGCTTCGACGAACGGTTCCGGAGCATCTGGGAATTCTACCTCAGCTACTGCGAAGCCGGGTTCCGCACCGGCCGCACCGATGTCATCCAGATTGGCCTCTCCAGAGCCTGACCTGGCATGGCGACATCTCCCGGGACGCCCTAGATAGCCTCCATGACCATTGCGCGGAATGTCCTCGAAGCCATTGGGCGGACCCCCCTTATCCGCCTGAACCGGGCCAGCGACGCTACGGGCTGCGAGATCCTGGGCAAGGCTGAGTTCATGAATCCGGGGCAGTCCGTAAAGGACCGCGCCGCCCTCTATATCATCCGGGACGCCGAGCGCCGGGGCCTTCTGCGTCCCGGCGGGCGCATTGTCGAGGGGACGGCGGGCAACACCGGCATCGGGCTGGCCATGGTCGGCCAGGCCTTGGGCTACCGCACCACCATCGTCATCCCGCGCACCCAGAGCCAGGAGAAGAAGGACGCTATCCGCCTTCTGGGCGCCCAACTGGTGGAGGTGGACGCCGTCCCTTACTCCAACCCCGACAACTACGTGCGTTACTCCGGTCGTCTGGCCGAGGAACTGAACCGGACGGAGCCCAACGGGGCCATCTGGGCCAACCAGTTCGACAATGTCGCCAACCGGCAGGCCCACGTCGAGACGACCGGCCCCGAGATCTGGGAACAGACTGGCGGGCGGGTCGACGGCTTCATCTGCGCCGTGGGCTCCGGCGGTACTCTGGCCGGGGTCGCCGAGGCGCTGAAGGCGCGCAACCCCTCGGTGCGGATCGGCCTGGCGGACCCGATGGGGGCAGCCCTTTACAACTGGTACGCCCACGGTGAGCTGAAGTCCGAGGGGACCTCAATTTCGGAGGGCATTGGCCAAGGCCGCATCACGGCGAACCTTGAAGGACTGGTCGTGGACATGCCCTACCAGGTCCCTGATGACGAAATGCTCGATGTGATCTTCGACCTGGCCACCCACGAGGGCCTGATCATGGGCGGATCGACCGGGATCAACGTGGCGGGCGCCATTCGAATGGCGCGGGACCTCGGGCCCGGTCATACCATTGTGACCATCCTCTGCGACCAGGGCGCCCGGTACCAGAGCAAGATCTACAATCCCGCCTTTCTTGCCGAGCGGGGGCTTCCCGTGCCGGGGTGGCTGGCGTGAGCCCCTCGCCACTGATCACCGTCGCCGAACTGGCGTCTCGCCTGGAGGACCCGGATCTCCGGATTATTGACGCCAGCTGGTTCCTGCCGGCTGAAGGGCGCTCAGGTCGCGAGGAGTTCAACCGCGAGCGGATCCGCCGGGCAGTCTTCTTCGACATCGACGCGATTTCCGACACCTCGGTGGACCTTCCGCATATGCTGCCGTCGCCCGCCGCCTTTGCAGACTCGGCAAAGACGCTCGGGCTGACCCCGGACGTCGACATTGTGGTCTACGACAGCTTCGGGATCCGCTCCGCCGCCAGGGTCTGGTGGACCTTGAGAGTCATGGGCATGGAGCGGGTCAGGGTGCTCGACGGGGGTCTGAGGGCCTGGAAGGCCGCCGGTCTTCCGCTGGAGACCGGAGCCCCGACACCGCCTCGCCAAGGCATTGCCGCGGTGAACTTCGATCCCGCGCGACTGCGGGACCGGAAGGATGTCGCCACGGCCCTCGCGAAGGGCTCCGCTCAGGTCGTCGACGCCCGCAGCGCGCTCCGCTTCCGGGGGGAGGCGCCGGAACCCCGGCCCGGCCTCAGGTCCGGCCACATGCCCGGGGCCAGGAACCTGCCCTTCGACCAGCTCCTGACCCGTGAGGGCCAGCTGAAATCAGTCGCTGCGTTATCGGAAGCCTTCCGTGAGGCGGGAGTGGACCTGGCGCGCCCCATCATCGCCACCTGTGGATCAGGGGTCACCGCCTCGGTGCTCGCCCTCGCCCTGGAGGTTCTCGGGGCGCCCGCGGCCGTCTATGACGGCTCCTGGGCCGAATGGGGCCGCGATGGCGGCGGAGACATCGCGACAGGCGGCGCATGAGGCCGCCGACCCGCCTCGTGCATCCGCCAGCCGCATCGGCAAGCGGGGCGCAGACCGTCAATCCGGCTATCCAGAAAGGCTCCACCGTCCTGCTTCCGGATACGGCGGCTCTGTATGACGATGACGCCTTCGTCACCTACGGTCGGGCCGGTCTTGCAGCCCATGAGGCCCTCAAGGCCGCTCTCTGCGACCTGGAGCAGGCGACCTCGGTTGAGCTCTACCCCAGCGGCGTCGCCGCTACGGCCGGGGCACTTCTCGCCGTGCTTCAGGCCGGAGACGAGTTGCTGATGGTCGACACGGCCTACAAGCCCACTCGCCGGTTCTGCGACCGAACCCTGGCGCGGCTCGGCGTCCAGACACAATACTATGACCCGACGCTCCCGACAGACGCTATCGCCGGCCTCATGGGGTCGAGGACCCGGGTTCTCTTCCTGGAAAGTCCAGGCTCTCTGAGCTTTGAGATGCAGGATGTGCCCGGCCTCGCCGCAGCCGCCCGATCCCGGGGCGTCCTCAGTCTCATCGACAACACCTGGGGCGCAGGACATCTCTTCAAGCCTCTGAATCATGGCGTGGATGTCTCTATCCAGTCTCTGACCAAGTATGTGGGCGGACATTCCGACGCCTTCATGGGCTCGGCGGCAGCCCGGGAGACCGGAATCGCCAGCCGCCTGCAGGCCGGCGTGGTGGACATCGGCTGGTCTGTCGCCGCCGAGGACGCCTACGCCATGCTGAGGGGATTGCGCACCCTGGATGTCCGTCTCCGGCGGCATGAAGAGAGCGGCCGGGCCATCGCTGAATGGCTGCTGGGCCGGGAGGAGGTCGCCGCCGTCCTCCACCCCGCCCTGCCCGGCGCGCCGGGATACGAAATCTGGAAGCGGGACTACTCGGGCGCCTGCGGACTTTTCGCCCTTATCCTGAAGCCCGCCCCGGAGGCGGCGACTGCGGCCTTCCTGGACGCCCTGGAAGTCTTCGGCCTGGGCTTCTCCTGGGGCGGGTTCGAGAGTCTGGCCATCAACTGCGATCCCCAGCTCAAGGTGCGCAAATTCCGCAGGGAGTATGGCGGAGGCTTGGTCCGGCTGCACATCGGCCTCGAGGATCCAGCAGACCTCATCGCCGACCTGGAACGGGGCCTCGCCGCCTTCCAGGCGGCGGCGGGTGGCTAGCGCGCCGCCAGCCGGCTCATGAAGAGGGCCGCCCGCCGGGTCTGCCGCTGCATGGCGGGAATGTCCATGGTCTCGCCAGGAGCGTGGGCCCCCTCCCCGCCCGCGCCCAGTCCCACGAGCCCATCGACCAGGTGCGAGACGAAAGCGATGTCTCCGGCGCCTCGGCGCAGGGGGTCAAGCTCGCGCATCACCGGATAGCCCAGGTCGCGGTTCACGAGGTTCAGCTCTCCCAGAAGGCGGCGCGCGCCCTCGGTCGGGGGCATGGCAGGATAGCCTTCTGTGAACTCCAGGGTTGCCTTGGCGCCGGGAAGGCTGTCCCCGACAATGGCCTCCATCCGGGCCTTGAGCCTCTCCGTCTGGTCATTGGAAAGGGTCCTAAGGTCACCGATGGCCAGCGCCTCTCCCGGGATGACATTCCCCTTACCGGAGGCCTTTCCGCCCGTCCCGTCCCGGTTGAAGGCGGCGTCGGCGCCCCCGAGCACGAGACCGACGCTGTAGGTCGCGTTCGGCTCCCGGAGCTGCTCCCGGAAGGCGTCGAGGATGCGGGCGAGTTCATATATCGCGCCATATCCGGCGCTCTCGGAAAAGATCCCGGAAGAGTGGCCCGGCTTGGCCTTGATCCGCAATGTCCATGTGTTGGAGGAGCGGCGGGCGATGGAACCCATATCGGCGCCGTTCTCCCGGGCGAGTCCCTCGAAGTCGAGGGCGACATCGGACTCCCGGGCTGCGGCGATCAGGTCGCGCCTGGCGATCTCGACCGGCTTGCCGACCCGCTCTTCGTCCCCGGTGAGGACAACTGTAATGTCGGCGCTCTTGAGGGTTCCGGCGGCCTTCATGGCGCGAAGCGCTCCGATCATGATGACGATGCCTCCCTTCATGTCGTTGACCCCCGGTCCGATGACGGTGTCGCCGTTGCGGACATAGCCCTTAAAGGGACTGTCCGGCTCGAAGACGGTGTCCAGATGCCCGATGAGCAGCATGCGCCGTCCCCCTCCGCCGCCCCGGTGGACGGCGATCAGATGACCGGCCCGACCCGTCTCGGCCATGGGGCTCCAGCGGACCTCAAAGCCAAGCTCCTGGAATTCCCTGGCCACCCTCCGGCCCACGGCCTCGACACCCGGCAGATTCATCGTGCCCGAGTTGATCGCGACCAGCTCCTCCAGGAGGGCCAGCTGGGCCTCCTGTCCGGCGTCGATCCGCGACACCATCTTCCGCTCTGCAGCGGACAGGCCGGCCGCCGAGGCCGGGAACGCGAGTACGAGAACACAGGCCAGCCCGCAGGCGAGACGCGAGAGCATGGACTTCTCCTTTGCCGGATGATCGGAGATTGACCCGCAGGCTCCCTCCGGCGCAAGCCCGGGCTTGATTGGCGCGGCGTCATCCCCCCATTGTGCCGCCGTCATTTCGCGGGAGGACGACATGGGACCCTACAAGCTTCTGATCGACGGCCAGCTGGTGGATGGCGACGCCGTCATGCCGGTGATCAACCCGGCCACCGAGGACGTCCTGGTCGAATGTCCGCGCGCCTCGAAGGCCCAGCTGGACCAGGCCGTAGCCGCCGCCAAGCGGGCCTTCCCGGCCTGGGCCGCCACGCCTATCGAAGAGCGCCGCAAGGCTCTTCTCGCCATGGCTGACGCCATCCAGGGCGACCTTGAGACCCTGGCGCGCACCCTCGTCCAGGAGCAGGGCAAGCCCTTGCAGGACGCCATGGGCGAAGTCTTCGGCGCGGCGGCCTTCTTCCGCTACTTCGCCAGCCTCGACCTGCCCGAAAAGGTCATCGAGGACTCGGACGCCCGCAAGGTGATCTCCCGCCGTCGCCCCCTCGGCGTGGTCGGCGCCATCGTTCCCTGGAACTTCCCCATCATCCTGATGGCCTTCAAGGTTCCCGCCGCCCTGCTGGCGGGCAACACCGTCATTCTGAAGCCCGCGGCGACCACCCCGCTGACCACCCTGCGGATCGGCGAGCTGGTGAAGGACCTCCTGCCGCCGGGCGTGCTCAACATCATCTCCGACGCCAACGACCTGGGCGGGGCGATCACCTCCCACCCGGACATTCGCAAGGTGTCGTTCACCGGGTCTACCGAGACCGGCAAGAAGGTCATGGCCGGAGCCGCCGAGGCGCTGAAGCGCGTGACGCTGGAGCTGGGCGGCAATGACGCCGCCATCGTGCTCGACGGCGTGGATCCCAAGGAGGCGGCTCCCAAGATCTTCGGCGCCGCCTTCCAGAACTCCGGCCAGGTCTGCATCGCCGTAAAGCGCGCCTATGTCCACGAGAGCATTTATGACGCCATGTGCGACGAACTGGCGCGGCTGGCCGATGCGGCCGTCGTCGGAGACGGCCTGCAGCAGGGCGTGACCCTCGGCCCGCTTCAGAACAAGAGCCAGTTCGAGAAGGTGCTGGGCCTGATCGAGGATGCGAGAACCCAGGGCAAGGTGATCGCCGGCGGGGGTCGGGCCGAAGGCAAGGGTTACTTCATCCGCCCCACGATTGTCCGTGACATCGAGGATGGGGCCCGCCTGGTCGACGAGGAACAGTTCGGTCCGGTCCTGCCCGTCATCAAGATCAAGGACGGTGAAGACGCCGTACGCCGGGCCAACGCCTCGGAGTACGGCCTCGGCGGCTCCATCTGGTCCAAGGATCTCGACCGCGCCCTCGACCTCGCCGGCCGAATGGACACCGGCACGGTATGGATCAACAAGCACGCGGAACTAGCCCCCAATATCCCGTTCGGCGGAGCCAAGTTCTCGGGCGTCGGAAACGAGCTGGGGGAAGAGGGTCTCGCCGAGTTCACCCAACAGCACGTCATCAACATGGCGAAGGCCTGAACCCAACGAACCGGCGGTCCGGCTGAGCAAGACGCGAAGTTCGACCCCTCGCTGCCGATGAACGCCTTCATGCTGCACGCGGTCGATCCCGCCGGCCAGGCCCTCTGGCGCGGCGCGGGGACCGAGCTGACGCCGGCCGGCGAGCAGGATCTCTGCCCGACAGACGAGGAGAGCCGGGAGGACCTCGTCAACGCCGCCTCCACTGTGGCCGGGACCGGAAGCGGAGTGGAACCGCTAGGCGCGGGATAGGACCGCTCGCACCCTCGACGCCCGAAAGGCGGGAGGCTCCACGAGACCTGCATCGCCTGCCACGAGAAGTACGTGATCGGACCCCCGGCCAACGCCAAGCCCTTCCCCGAATTTCCGGGGGACGTCCCGGCGCCCAAGTAGGCGCCATCGTGGCGCGCCCGGCAGGACTCGAACCTGCAACCGTCCGCTTAGAAGGCGGATGCTCTATCCGGTTGAGCTACGGGCGCTCTGGAAACGGTCACCGGCTCAGTGAGTCCAGGGCTGCTTCCGGTCAGCGGAAAAGTTGTCAGCGTAGGCTTTCAGGATACGCTTCGGCGATTTGGGCTCGGTCACCTGAAAGGCCAGACCGTGCTTCTGGGCGTAAGCCACGGCGTCATCGCGGCTCTCGAAGGTTAAGCGGACCTGGGCGCTTGTGTC
The DNA here is from genome assembly GCF_020402505.1 of Phenylobacterium sp. Classification (GTDB taxonomy): domain Bacteria; phylum Pseudomonadota; class Alphaproteobacteria; order Caulobacterales; family Caulobacteraceae; genus Phenylobacterium. Next base: position 31,231 of record NZ_JADBZL010000121.1, read on the forward strand.
ATCGGTCAAGGTCCAGCCCATAAGCGGATCCGGCGTCCGGGCCGAGGCCGGGGCAAACTCCAGCATCCACTCCCGCGCGCGCGCGTTGCCGGACTGCATGGCGGTCTTCGACGGACGGAAAATACGCGCGATCATGACTGTCCCCGTTCTTCCCGCCGGCTCTGGTCGGGGCGGCGTGATTCGAACACGCGACCCTCTGCTCCCAAAGCAGATGCGCTACCAGGCTGCGCTACGCCCCGAAAGAGCGCCGGCATGTGCTCGCGATAGCCGTCTTCGCGGAAATTCGCAATCAGTCCGCAGCCTTGCGCATCAGCTTGAAGACCCCGCTGGCCCGGACGACGTCCGTCCCGGCGATATGGGCCCGGCCCTCCACGAAGGCCACGTCGCGGGTCAGCCGGGTCACTCGGCTCTCGCCGAAGATCCACTCGCCGACCCGGGCCATGTGGAGGAAATCGACGCCAAGGTGGATCGTCACGCTTGACCGTCGAGAAGCCCGCCAGACGGCGGCGGCCAGGAGGCCGTCCATGAACGAGGTCAGCATTCCCCCGTGCACGAGGCCCAGACCGTTGGCGTGGCGCGGCAGGGCGAAGAAGGCGTGCTCCGTCAACTCTCCCTGTGGCTCCCGGTGGAAGTAGGGTCCATTGTGCGTCGAATACGGTCCGCGGGTCGCGGACTGGACGAAACCCGGCGGAGGCAGGATGTCCTCCTCGCGAGGCGTCGGCTCAGCGGCGAAACGTCGGGTCACGGTCGGCTCCGGAAGATGGGAAAGTCAATGCGGTCGCCGGGCTGAAGGCCGATCTGGGCCGCCCGGCCGCCGGCCAGTTCCAGCACGCCCAGGATCGGGCCGCCCGCAGGCCTTGGCGTCTCGTCGAGAGGTCGGGCGTTGCGGATGATGGAGCGCACCACGCCGTCCCGGCGGATGTAGATGATATCGAGGGGGATCAGGGTATTGCGCATCCAGAAGGCGGCGTCTGGTCGCTCCCGGACAAAATCGAACAACATCCCGCGGTCTGGCGCCAGGCTGCGGCGGCACATCAAGCCGAGTTCACGCTCCCGGTCGGTGTCGGCGACCTCGACGAGGAAGCGGAACTCCCCTTTGGCCGTCCGCACAGTCAACGATCGTAAGGGTTTCAACTCGGGATTTCCGGTGCACGCCGGCGCGGCGGCGGCGGAACCGGCCGGAAGGGCCAGAGGGGCGGCCAGCAGGACGAGCCCCGTCAGCAGAAGGCGCAAGAGTCGGGAATGCATCCCCTGCCCATAAACCCGGCCCGACTGGGGCGCCAGTCAGATCAGCTGGACCTCGGCCACCACCAGCCCCTTGGGGCCGTTCCCGAAGCGGACCATCAGATCCTCGCCCGGCTGCAGATCCTCGACACCCGCGCGACGCAGGGTTTCGATGTGGACGAAGATGTCGCCAGGCTCCTGCTCGCGCACGACGAAGCCATATCCCTTGGTACGGTTGAACCATTTCACCTTGGCGCGCTCGAAGGGACCCTCAGCCACGGGCGGACGCGCGCCACCCCCGCCGCCGCCGGATCGCGGCTGGAAACCACCCCGCCCTCCCCGGTCATGGCCGTCGCGGTCTCGGGAATAGCCATAGCCTCCGCCATCGCGCTCTCGCCGCAAGCCCCCATCCCGGTCGAAGCGCCGCTCCTGCGAGGGTTGGGCCGTGCTGTCGTCGAAGTCGTGGATCTCCGACACCTGCCAGCCCTTGGGCCGGCGCACGACCGAACAGGAAAGAGACGCACCCTCAGGCGCAACCTCGCGCCCGACGCCGCGAAGGGAGGTCACGTGGATCAGGACATCCTTGCGATCCGTAAGTTCGGGCTGGTCGGGGACAATGAAGCCATAGCCCTTGCCCTCATCGAACCACTTCACCCGCCCGCTGATCCGGACCGTCACCTCCCGATCATCCTCAAAACCGAAACCGGACATGGCCCCCTCTCGTCCGACTAGCCCAGGTTCCTTTACGAAACCCCGCAACAGAAAGTCTTTTCTTGTCTGTTACCCGGCGTCAATGGCCGATTTTCATGCGCTCCTTTCTGCGGCGTCCAGTTGGATCCCCGGAATGGCCCTTCCGGGCGCCGCCGTCAGGTCTGGTCAGGTCGGGCTTCCGGGGAGACGAGACGACCCGCCGGGGCGCGCAGGCGAGATTTTCTTGGGTCCCAAACGTTCACTGCGACCTGCCCGGGGGACAGGTCGCAGCTTGGGAACGCAAACATGAGAGGGGCGGCGGGGGCTACCCGCCCGACCCGCAGGATCAGAACTTGGCCTGGAGGCCGAGCTCGAAGACGCGGCCCAGCGGGTTCTGCGTCATGTAATCGTAGTTGTACTGGCTCTTGTAGAAGGGCGGCTGGTTATCCAGCACGTTCTTGACCGAAAGCGTGGCCGTCCACCTTTCCTGATAGGTCAGGCGGTAGGTGAGGTCGTGAACCCACCGGTCCTTCCGCTGGGCGCGGGTCCCGGCCACAACGACGTTCACATCATCCGTGCCCGACCAGTACCGGGTGGTCCAGCGGAGATTGTTGCCGCCGATCTCCCAGTTGGCGAAGAGGTTCCCGCGCAGCTTCGGATAGGAATAGAAGGCCGAAAGAAGCTCGGACTTGCCCGCCCGGTTGAGGGCCGTCTCATAAACGAGGTTAGTCCCCAGCAGGTAGGAGGCCCCGCGCTTGTAGTCGGTGAGAATGCTCGCGTCGCCGCCGAGGGTCAGGGCCCCGTTGGCGAAGTCATCCCACCGGTAGGAGCCGTTCAGATCGATGCCGCTGATGTCGGTGTCCGGGCCATTGATGACGTTGTTGCGGACCGACAGGAAGTTGTTTGGATGGCAGGTCGGAACCGTCGCGGCGCCGTACACGGTGGAGTTGACCGTCTCGGTCCCGAAGCGGAACCGGTCAAACAGGGCGGTGTTGCCGCACTGCCAGGTCGCCGGGCTGGCGCCAGGGAACATGGTGCCATAGATCCGCGCCGCCGTTTCCGTCGTGATCTCGTTCTTGAAGTTGAACCTGAAGAAGTCGATCTGACCCTTGAACGGGCCGGAGTCGAAAAGGAAGCCGACGTTGTAGGTGTTCGCCGTCTCCGGATCCAGGTTCGGGTTTCCGTAGGTCTGTACCGGACGGTAGAGCGGCGCGCCGGTGGTCGGGTTCGTGAACTGGGCCTGGATGAAGCCGAAGCCGGGGTCCAGGGCCGCCACGGGAGGCGCGCGGAAGGTGGTGCCGGCGGAACCGCGGACTGCGAACCAGGGTGTGATCTGCCAGCGGACCGACAGACGGGGGTTGGTGGTGTCGCCGACATTCCCGCCATACCGCTCATTGCGGATGGCGAGGCTTGCGACGACGTTCTCCAAAACCGGCGCCTGGATTTCGCCGAAGAACGCAGCCACCGTGCGGTCGACATCGCTCTCCTGGCCCGAGCCGATGAAGGTGAACGGACCCCCTCCAGGCACGGCGCAGGTGGGCGTGCCGTCCCCGTAGGGTTGGCTGTCGACGCAGGGGGTCGCATCGCCGTCAAAGTTGGTCGACAGGGCGATGGTCCGTTGGGTGTAGCGCCATTGGGCGCCCACAGCCCAGCTAATGGGCTCGTCGGTCCAGAGCCTGAACCCGCCGAAGTCCCCGGCGAGTTGGGCCTGAGCCGTGGCAAGCTGCTGGGTCGTGGTGCTGGTCGCATCGTCCTGCAGCCAGTCCCAGAGCGCCTTGTCGACGGCCGGCCCCTGCTTCAGGCCGGTGGCCTGGGCATAGTTGGCTCCGTTGATGCTGGAGCGCTGGATCGAGTTGGCGAAGGGGTTGAGATATTGGCAGGCCCCGACGCCCGGCGTCCCCGTGGCAGGGTTGCAGCTCGCTCCGCCCAGGCCGCGCAGGGCGAGCTGGATGCGGTTCACGTACCGGTCCGGGGTCTTGTTGACCTGTTCCGTGCGCATGTAGTTGAGGTTCGCCCGCCACTCCCAGCCGTTCGAGAGCTCGCCGATGAAGCCGCCCACCACGCGGAACGAGGTGATCTGGTTGCTCTGACGGTCGGCGTCAAAGCCGTACAAGGGGTTGCCGCCCAGGGCCGCAGGCCGCCACTGGGTCTGGTTCATGGTCACGCCGTTGGTCAGGGCCGCAGCGCAGATGGCCGCAGTGATCTGGGGCTGGGTGGCCGTCGGACAGGGGTTGAACAGGGCCTGCAGGCCGGGGTTGCTGGCGGGCACATAATAGCGTGACTGAATGGCCCCCGGCGCCGCCGGCATCAGCGAGGTGCCGCCGCCGGGAGACCCGCCGCTGGCCTCGATAGGCGTCGGGAACTGCACGGTGCTCTGGGACGCGGAGACGCGATCATCCGGAATGGACGTCCGGGTCCAGAGCACCTCGCCATGGAACCGCAGGTTATCGCTCACATCGAAGTTCGCTTCCCCGTAGAGGTGATAGTGGTCCTCGTTGGCGACGCGGTTGTCGTGATAGGTGAACGGGAAAAAGCACTGTCCGTTTGGCACGAAGGACAGGCCGCCCAGCTGGGTGCAGCCGGCGTCGGAGAAGGTCGGCGACAGGGTCGCGCCCAGCGGAACGCCCGGTCGGGCGGGATCCTGCACGAAGCCGCCGTTCGGCCCGATCACCGGAGTCCCGAGGATGGCGTTGTAGCCGCCCGGATTGCTTGCACCCGAGACCCCGCTGATGTTGAGGCTGTCAGGGAAGACCCGGTTCGGCAGGGTCCAGGGAAGGTCCGAGCCGGTCAGCTCGCTGCGGCGCCGGTACGAAGCCGCCAGCAGGATGTTGCCGCGATCCAGCCTGGCGCCCCAGGCCGCGGCGGTTTCGTAGTCGCCCCGCGAGCCGTCGATCAGGGCGTACTTGCCGCTGACTTCGAAGCCATCGAGGTCCCTTCGGGTGATGAAGTTCACCACGCCGGCCACGGCGTCTGACCCGTAGGTGGCGGCGGCGCCGTCCCGCAGCACCTCGACCTGTCCGACTGCGATGGTCGGCACGACGTTGACGTTGACGAACTCCTGGCCCCCGGCGGCGGTGATGGTCGCAAGACGCTCGCCGTTCATCAGCGAAAGGGTGCGGGTCAGGCCAAGGCCGCGCAGGTTGATGGTGGCGACACCGGCTGCAGCGCCTCCGAGGAAGCGGTTGGATTCACCGATGTTTCCGCCGGAGACCGATGGGATCGTCCGCACAAGGTCAACGAGAGACGGACTGCCCTGGTCCTTGAGCGCCTCGTTGGAGATCACGTCCACGGGCAGGGCGGCGTCTTCCGGGGTCGTCTTGAGCAGCGATCCGGTAATCACCAGTTCCTCGACCTGGTTGCCGGACGGACTTGCCGAACCTTGTGCTGCGGCTGTTGTGGCCAGGCCGAGGCCAATCGTGATCGCCAGCGCCGAGCCGGCATAGAGATACGCGCACCTTGACATGGCCTCATTCCCTCCCTGTTTGCGGTTTCACCGCCTGATTACGCGGAGGATGTCCATAGTTTGCAACGCGAGGCAAGGTTCCAAGGCGTTCGTGGACGCCTGAGGCCACGGGCATCAAGTGGCCCCTCCCGCCCGTCTGAATAGCGCCCGGGGCAGCCGCGAAGGGTCATGGACCCTAAGTGGGGCCCAGATCAGGAAACGCAGAAATGCGAGGAGATTCAGCCTTGCGTGGCAGTCCCTAGGGGAGTCGAACCCCTCTCTCCAGGTTGAAAACCTGGCGTCCTAACCGATAGACGAAGGGACCGCAGACGCGAGACGGGGTCTATATCCAGCTTCACGGGGGTGTGCAAGACGCCTTCCGCCAGCCTCGCCGATCAGTCGGATTCGACCCGCCGGGGATCCGCCGCGTCCTCGATCTCGAGTTCTACGGAGGCCCTTCCCTGCCAGTCGTCGGGTCGGAGGCGGCCGGCGACGTGGAGGACGCCGCCGGCGAGCAGGGCCTGTCCCAGGGGTGTTTCCTCGGCGCGCCAGGCCACAGCCTTCAGTCGCCCGCCGGCGGAGTCAGAGAGAGTCACGCGGACATGTCCCCCCCGCATCGGGATCGGACGCTCTATGCGGACGTCCGCTGCGGCGAAGACGGGCTCAGGGTTCCCGGGGCCAAAGGGCGCGAGCCGGGAGAAGGAGTCCAGCAGGGCCCGGTCGGCGCCCTTTGGGGTGATGAGGGCGTCGAGCTCCAGGGCGTCAGCCTCGGCCGCACGGGCCTGGTCCTCCCCCAGGGCGGAGACCAGGAAGTCCCTGAGCTCCGGGATGCGGTCCGGACGCAAGGACAGCCCTGCGGCTATGGCGTGGCCGCCGCCTGAAAGCAGGATCCCCGCGTCAAAGGCGGCCTGGACCGCGGCGCCCAGGTTCACGCCGGGCTGGGAGCGTCCTGACCCCTTGCCGACCCCGGAGGCCAGGTCGACGCCGATCACCACGACAGGGCGTCGGTATCGTTCCCGAAGCCGCCCGGCGACGATGCCGATCACACCCGGGGGCCAGCCCGGCGCCGACACCACCAGGACCGGTGCGGACACATGGCTGCGATCCGCCTCCAGGATCGCCACGGCTTCGTCCAGAACGGCCTGCTCCACAGCTTTGCGCTGGCCGTTCAGCTCATCCAGCTGGGCCGCGAGGGCCGCCGCCTCCTGCGGGTCGTCGGTCGCCAGCAGGCGCGCGCCCAGGTCCGACCGCCCGATCCGGCCGCCAGCGTTGATGCGTGGCCCAAGGATGAAACCCGCGTGGAAGGTGGTTGCAGGTCCACTGACCTTGCCGATGTCGGCGAGGGCCTTCAGGCCCGGATTGGCCCACCGTGACATGACCTTCAGCCCCTGGGCCGTAAGCGCGCGGTTGAACCCGGTCAGAGCGGTGACGTCGCACACAGCGCCCAGGGCCGCGAGATCGAGCCACTGGCGAAGGTCAGGCTCCGGGCGGTCTGCAAAGAGACCCCGGCGTCGCGCCTCGCGGTTGAGCGCGGCGAGAAGGACAAAGGCCACTCCGGCTGCGGCGAGCATCCCCTGCCCTGAATTGTCATCGGGTCGGTTAGGATTGACCAGGGCCGCAGCGGGCGGAACCTCTCCCGGACGCATCAGGTGGTGATCGATCACAACGACGTCGAGGCCGATCTCCCTGGCGGTCTCGAGGGCATCCACCGCCGCGGCGCCGCAGTCGAGGGTGACGACGAGCTCAGCCCCGTTCTCCTTCAGCGCCCTGAACACAGCGGGACTGGGCCCATAGCCCTCGGTGACCCGGTCAGGGATGTAGATCGGAACCTCGCTGCCCATGGCGCGCATCCAGCGCACCACCTGAGCGGCGCTGGCGGCGCCATCGACGTCGTAGTCGGCGAAGACCACCATAGGTCGGCCCCTCGCGAGCGCATCGACCAGAACTTCCGCCGCTCGGTCCATATCCCGGAAGGAGGAAGGGTCGGGGAACTGAGCCTTGAGGGTGGGGTTGAGATAGACCTCGCCCTCCTCCGGCCCCACTCCCCTTGAGGCCAGGGCGCGGGCGAGGGGCTCGCTGAGGCCCAGCATATTCTGGTGCCGGCGGACAAGGTCCGCCGCAGCGGGCCGGGCCGCCCAGGCGCGCCCGGTCAGGGAACGGCCCACTCCGAGAAAGGGACCCTCCCCGAGAGTCACAGCGATCAGGCCGGGCGCCGCATCCGCACTTCGCGGACCGTTCCCGTGGACGAGTTCATTACAAGGCTATGGGTGACGATATGGCCACCTTCATGGCGTATGCCATCGAGCAGAGCGCCCTTGGTCACGCCCGTGGCGGCGAAGATGGCGTCGGCCCGGACCATTTCGTGCAGGTCGTATTTCTTGTCGAAGTCGGTGATGCCGACCCGACGGGCCCGCTCCTTTTCGTCGACGTTCCGGAAGACCAGGCGCCCCTGGAACTGACCACCTACGCACTTGAGAGCCGCACAGGCGAGGACGCCCTCCGGCGCCCCGCCCTGGCCGAGATAGAGGTCAATGCCGGTGGCCGGATCAGAAGTGTGAATGACGCCGGCGACGTCGCCGTCGGTGATCAGGTTGACCCGGGCCCCCACGGACCGGATAGAGGCGATGACCTCGGCGTGTCGGGGCCGGTCCAGAACGCAGACTGTGATCGCCTCCGGCGCGACGCCTTTCGCCGCCGCCAGCGCCCGCACATTATCCGCAGGGGAGCGGTCAAGGTCGATGACCCCGGGGGGGTAGCCAGGACCGCAAGCGATCTTGTCCATGTAGGTGTCGGGCGCGTTCAAGAGCGTACCTTTGGGGGCCCAGGCCATCACCGCGAGGGCGTTGGCCATCGCCTTTGCCGTCAGAGTGGTGCCCTCAAGGGGGTCCAGGGCGATATCGATCGCCGCGCCTCCGCGGCCGACCTTCTCGCCGATGTAGAGCATGGGCGCCTCGTCCCGCTCGCCCTCTCCAATCACGATTTCGCCGTCGATGGCCAGACCGTTGAGCGCCGTACGCATGGCGTCGACAGCGGCCTGGTCCGCCGCCTTCTCATCCCCACGGCCGACCAGGGTAGACGCGGCAATCGCGGCGATTTCGGTAACGCGGACAGCATCAAGGACAAGGCCGCTGTCCAGATTCTCGGTGCTCATGAAGGGTCTCCGGACGGCGCTAGGGCCAGGGTTATCGGCGATTCTCAGATGCCTGCGATGTGCAGAAGCCGCGGCGGCTCCAGGACCGCCGGAAGCCGTGCGATCCGGGCCACCGCCGCATCGAGGACGGACTCGGCCACTGTGTGCGTCGTCATGACGATGGGAACGCCAGCGGCTTCGCCCGGAGGCTTCTGGAGGAAGCTCTCGATCGATACGCCTGCTTCCGCAAGTTCCTCGGACACGGCGGCGAGAACACCGGGCTCATCGCGGACCATGACCCGGATGTATCCTCGGCCCGTGGCGGCAACGCCCTCGGAGGGTGCGCAGGGGCTTAGGGTCTCAGCAGGCGCCTGGAAGACGGGCCGGCGCGCGCCAGTCATGACGTCGGCGATGTCGGCCGCCACCGCAGCCGCCGTGGGCCCGGCGCCGGCGCCCGGCCCCTGAAGGAAGATCCGGCCGATGCGGCTTCCCTCGATGAACAGGGCGTTCAGCGCGCCATCGGCCTGGGCGATCGGATGGGTCTTGCGGACAAGGAAGGGCCGGACCCGGACCCGCGCGCCTGTGCCCGCCCTTTCAGCCGAGGCGATGAGCTTGACCCGATAGCCAAGGTCGCCCGCCAGGCGGATGTCGAGCAGATCCACGCCGGTGATACCGTGAACTTCCGCCGCAGCGAAATTCGGTGATCCACCGAAGGCCAGGGCCGCCAGGATTGTGATCTTGTGCGCCGCGTCGAAGCCGCCGACATCCATGGTTGGATCCGCCTCGGCATAGCCCAGTCGCTGGGCCTCGGCCAGGACGTCGGCGAAAGCTGAGCCCGAAGTCTCCATCTCCGTCAGGATATAGTTGCAGGTGCCATTGAGGATCCCGGAGAGGCTGCGGATCTCCTCGCCGACAAGAGCCTCGCGTACGGTCTTCACCGCCGGTACGCCCCCCATCACGGCGGCTTCGAACAGCAGGGGGATCCCCCGGCTCTCTGCGAGGGAAGCCAGCTCTGCGCCGTGTTCCGCGATCAGGGCCTTGTTCGCCGTCACCACGGCCTTGCCCGCCTCGAGGGCCGCCTCAACCGCCGCCTTCGCAGGGCCGTCCGAACCGCCGACCAGCTCCACGAAGATGTCGATGTCCGGCGACTGCGCCAGGGCCACCGGGTCGTCGAACCAGGCCAGCTGCGAGATGTCGACGGGACGCGGCCGCGACCGAGACCGGGCCGAGACGCCGGTCACCACGACCTTCCCGCCGGCAGGGGCGAAGTTCGGCCGTTCAGCGAGAAAGCCGAGGAGGCCTCCACCAACCGTTCCCAGACCCGCGACGCCGACGCGCCAGGTCATGTGGTTGCCGGCTATGCTCATAGGCCTGTTCCCGTATTGTGGGCCCTGCCAAGGATCTCCTCGGCGTTGGCCAAGAAGCGGCGGACGTTCCGGGCGGCCTGCCGGATTCGGTTCTCGTTCTCGACCAGCCCGATGCGGACGTAGCCCTCGCCATACTCGCCGAAGGCCACGCCAGGGGCGACCGCAACACCCGCCTCTTCGATCAGCAGCTTTGAGAACAGCATCGAGCCGGCCTCCCGGAAGGCTTCAGGCAGGGGCGCCCAGGCGAACATCGATGCGGGCGGCGCGGGAATGTCCCAGCCCGCACGCTTCATGGACTCCACCAGGGTGTCCCGGCGTCCCTTATAGATCCCCCGGATCTCTTCGACGCAGTCCTGCGGCCCGTTGAGGGCGGCGGCGGCGGCGACCTGAATGGGCGTGTAGGCTCCATAGTCGAGATAGGACTTCACCCTGGCCAGGGCCGCGCAGATGCGCGCATTACCCACCACCATGCCCACCCTCCAGCCAGCCATGGCGTAGGTCTTGGACAGGGAGTTCACCTCCACGGCGATGTCCTTGGCGCCCGGGACCTGGAGCACGGAGGGCGGCGGATTATCGTCGAAATAGATCTCGGAATACGCAATGTCCGAGAGGACCAGCATGTCATGCCGGCGCGCCAAGGCCACGGCCTCCTTGTAGAAGTCGAGGTCCACCCACTGCGCTGTCGGGTTCGAGGGATAGGAGAGGATGAGCACCGAGGGCGGCGGCGCCGAGTGCTTCACCGCCCGGCTGATGCCGGAGAGGTACTCTTCCGGAGACAGAGCCGGGACATGCCGGATCACACCGCCGGCCATGATGAAGCCATAGGCATGGATCGGATAGGCCGGGTTCGGGCAGATGATGACATCGCCAGGCGCCGTCAGCGCCTGCGCCAGGTTCGCAAAGCCTTCTTTCGAACCCAGAGTCGCGATGACTTCGGTGTCGGGGTCCAGATGCACCCCGAAGCGGCGCTCATAATAGCCGGCCATGGCCCTGCGCAGGCCGATGATGCCCTTGGAGGCGGAGTATCGCCCGGCCTTCGGGTCCCGGGCCGTTTCGATCATCTTGTCGACGATGTGCTTGGGCGTCGGCATGTCGGGGTTGCCCATGCCGAAGTCGATGATGTCCACGCCCTCCCCGCGCAGGCGGGCCTTGATGCGGTTCACCTCCTCGAAGACGTAGGGCGGGAGGCGGCGGATACGATGAAACTCGGGTGTCATGTCTGCTCTGGCCGCGCAGGTCACGGCGAATGGGGAGCCTGTTCAAACTTGGCATAGCCTTCGCTCCGAAGGCCGCCAAGCGGTTTGAGAAGATCGCCTCCGCGGGCCCTAGCGAACGGGCGGCGGAGGCGGTGTAGCTCGCTTGCGCACCTCCCGGGCGAAGGCCTCGGCCGCTCCTGTCGCAGAGATCATGGGTGCGGGGGGACCTGCATCCAGCCGCGCTTCCGAGGCGAAGGACTCCGTGTCCCGGAGCGTCCAGGTCTCTTCCGAAGTGTCTCTCACGAGGTCAGAGCCACCGGCCAGGACATCGCTTGCGATCTGCCCCCAGACCGCCAGCGGGCGCGCATCCTCGGGCAGAGCCGGAATGTCGGAAAACCGAGGGTAGGCCCGCGGGGCCTCAGCGATCGCCGAGACTTCCGCAGCCGCCGCCGCTGTCTCCGGTGCAGGGCCGCCCTGAGACGTTGCGCAGCCACTGATCAGCAGGGCCAGCGCCAGAGGCGCCGGGACGAGGCCGCAGCGGGGAATCGGGTGCTGTACGGGGTAGCGCTTCATGATCAGCCCGGTCTTATGTCATGATCCACGTCTAAGAAAGCCTGAGGACCCCATCCGGGGCGATGGAGGCCATATCATGGTCAGCAAGGATACCCCCGCTACGAAGCCGGCGAAGGCTGCGACCAAGCGCAGTCGCGCCAAGACCCGGGCGGCTGCGCCGCAACCCAAAGCCCAGGCTGCAGCGGCGGCACAGCCGTCGGCTTCCGCCACGTCTCCCGGGCCTCAGCCGGAAGACGCCTCCACCGGAGCGTTCTCGGCTGCGGGTCCGGAGACCCTGGAAATCATGGAAGCGCTGTCGAGGAACCTCGCCCGCGCCGCTATGACTGCACAGGGCGCCATCGCAGAGGCCGCGTTGAGGCAGGCTGACCGAGCCCCTGGCCTCGACGCCGATCCCTTCCATGTCGGTCCGGCGATGGCGAAGGTCATGGCCAGCCTGGCGGGCCGCCCCGACGCGCTGATGCAAGCCCAGGGCGACCTCTGGAGACGCTACGCCGAACTTTGGCACTTCGCCGCCCGTCGGGCGATGGGCGAGACCGGATCCCCGGTGGCGACGCCTACCAAGGGCGACAAGCGCTTCAACGCGCCGGACTGGACGGAGAATCCGGTCTTCGACGTCATCAAGCAATCCTACCTGATCACCTCGGACTGGATGAATGGCCTCGTGGCGCGGGCTGAGGACATAGACCCCATGACCCGCCGCAGGGTCGAGTTCTTCACCCGGATGCTGACCGACGCCCTGTCGCCATCGAACTTTCTCGCCTCCAATCCCGAGGCCCTCAAGGAGGCCCTTTCCACCCGGGGCGAAAGCCTGGTCCGCGGTATGGAGAATTTCGCGGGCGACCTGGCTCGGGGCGGTGGGCAGCTGGCGATCAGCCAGACGGACTATGATCAGTTCGAGATCGGGGTGAACGTCGCCACGGCACCCGGAAAGGTGGTTTTCCAGAACGAGATCATCCAGCTCATCCAGTTCTCGCCCAGCACCGAGCAGGTGCATGAGATCCCCTTGGTGATCTTCCCGCCCTGGATCAACAAGTTCTACATTCTGGACCTGCGACCCGAGAACTCGATGATCCGCTGGCTGACTAGCCAGGGCTTCACGGTTTTCGTCGCTTCCTGGGTGAATCCGGACGGTCGGCTCGCTGACAAGACCTTCGAGGACTACATGCGCCTCGGGATCTACGAGGGCACGGCGGCGGCCATGAAACAGGCCGGGGTCGATCGTGTGAACACCGTGGGCTACTGCATCGGCGGCACGCTTTTGTCCGCGACCCTGGCCCACATGGCGGCGAAGGGAGACAAGCGGATCGCCTCGGCGACCTTCTTCGCCGCCCAGCAGGACTTCTCCGAGGCGGGCGACCTCCTGCTCTTCACCAGCGAGGAGTGGCTGTCGGACCTTGAGAAGCAGATGGAGAGCGGCGGTGGTGTCCTGGCCGGCCAGACCATGGCCGACACCTTCAACATGCTGCGCTCCAACGACCTGATCTGGTCCTTCTTCGTCAGCAACTACCTGCTGGGAAAGGAACCCAAGCCCTTCGACCTGCTGTTCTGGAACTCCGACCAGACGCGGATGCCCCGGACCCTGCACCTGTACTACCTGCGCCGCTTCTACGGCGATAACGCCCTCGCCAGGGGCGAGCTTGAGCTGGACGGAGTGAAGCTCAACCTCGGCGCAGTGAAGACCCCGATCTATGTCCAGTCCTCGAAGGAAGATCACATCGCCCCGGCCCGATCGGTCTATCGCGGCGCACGTCTCTTTGGCGGGCCCACGACCTTCACCCTCGCCGGGTCCGGACACATCGCCGGGGTGATCAACGCGCCGGTCGCGAAGAAATACCAACACTGGACCAACCCCGCCTTGCCGGAGACGCTTGAGGCCTGGCAGGCCGACGCCGAGGAGAGCCCCGGATCCTGGTGGCCCCACTGGGCGGACTGGCTCCGGACGCGCTCCGGCCCCATGGTCCCGGCGCGGGATCCCGCCGCCGGTCCCCTGCCCCCGCTCGAGGACGCGCCGGGAAGCTATGTCAAGGTGAAGTCCTGAACCGGAGAAGGGCCAGCCTCAGGCTGGCCGCCAGGGCGCCGGCCGGGATTGTGAGGCTGACCATCCACGGCGCCAACGGAGAGGGTCCCTTCTCAAGGCCAAAGCCCATGAGCCTGAGGCTCAGGGGCATGAACCCCGTGACTCCGGAGGTCCAGTCCATCCATGCCGTCCCGACGCCCCCAAGGCAAAGAAGCGCCCACAAGAGCCGTCCCTCAAGCGCGGGCGCCTGAAAGACGCGCACGGCGGTCCAGAGCATGAAGAGGGGCGTCGCCGCCGCCAGGGCAAGGAACAGCCACTGTCCGGGCGTCCGTCCGGGCGCCCAGAAGGCCTGCGCCGCGGAGTCCTCGTCGGTGACCTCCGTGTAAGACATGGACAGAGCCTTGTAGACACGGACCACCTCGTATCCGCCGGCTCCGGGCGCGGGGGCTTCCGGTTTCTCGCTCAGGATCGGCGACTCCCTGCGGGGGGAGCGCGCCGTGGCCGGGACAACTGTACGCCAGCCCACAGGGACAACCGCCAGGTCGATCACCGCCCTGCGGTCCGCAAAGGTGTAGAGATACTGCAACTCCGCGCGCTCACCGGGCGTCTCGGCTTCAGACCGGACCTGCCTTGAGGACAGCAGGCGGATGGACCAGGGCGGATCTGCTGGAAAGGCGGCGCGCACGCCCTCGATCCGCTGAGCGTAATCAGGCGACGCCATCAGGGCGGGCGCGAGGCCGCGGTCAATTGCGGGCCAGTCGCCGCGCTGCACGGCGTCGATGAAGAGCCTTCCCATCCGGTCGGCGTCCAGCTCCGCCCTCGGGGCCGCACACCCTGCGAGGAGCAGGGCGAGAAGCAAGACGACCAGACGGATCATGCCGGCTGGAACCTGAGGGCGAACCCGTTGCTGCAGTATCGCAGACCAGTCGGCCGGGGACCGTCGTTGAATCTATGCCCGTGGTGTCCCAGGCAGCGGGCGCAATGATACTCGGTGCGGGCAACCCCGATCAGCCAGTCGGTCTTGAACCCCAGGGCGCCGGGAATGGCCGTGTAGAAGCTGGGCCAGCCGGTCCGGCTGTCGTACTTCCAGGCCGAGCGGAACAGCGGCAGGTCACAGCCCAGGCAGTGGTAGGTCCCACTCCGTTTCTCGTGCAGCAGCGGGCTTGATCCCGGCCTCTCGGTGTCCTCCTGCCGAAGGATGGCGAAGGCGACAGGTGGCAGACGCCGGCGCCATTCCGCCTCGGTGAGGCGACGAAAGGGCGATCCGACGTAAGGATCCGACGCGGCCAGGGCCGGAGGCGCCCCAAGGATGGCCGCTGCCCCCAGAAGGAGGCTCCGGCGATTGGAGTGGGCGTCAGAGACCGGCATCTTCTTCAAGCCCGAGCATGAGGTTCAGGTTCTGGACACATGCTCCGGAGGCCCCCTTGCCCAGGTTGTCCAGGATCGCCATCAGCCGCGCCTGACCACCGTCCGGCGATCCGAAGACGAAGAGCCTGAGCTGATTGGTGCCGTTCAAGGACTCCGGATCGACATCCGCCACATAGCCCGCCGCACCTGCCCGGGTTCTCTGGAGCTCCGCACAGGTGTCCGCCGAAGCCACCTGGACGAACCGCTCGCCGGCATAGGCTTCCTCAAGGATCGACCGGATTACGGCGGGCGAGGGCGTTCCTGGCAGAGCGTGAAGGGCGAGCGGAACCTCCACCAGCATGCCCTGGGCGTACCGGCCCACCGAAGGCGCAAAAACCGGAGGGTGGTCGAGCCGCCCGTGAATCTGCATCTCCGGGAGGTGCTTGTGGGCGAGCGACAGGCCATAGGCCCGGAAGACGTCCCCTGTCCCGGAGGGCGCCGGCCCGTCAAACTCCGCAATCAGCCCCTTCCCGCCCCCGGAATAGCCCGAGACCGCATTGACGGTGACCGGAAAGGCGGCCGGCAGGAGCCCGGCGTCGACCAGCGGGCGGATCAGGCTGATAAAGCCCGTGGGATAGCAGCCGGGATTGCTGACACGATGCGCCTGCTGGATGGCGGCCCGCTGGCCAGGCGCCATCTCCGCGAAGCCATAGGTCCAGCCGGGCGCCGTCCGGAAGGCTGTCGAGGCGTCGATCACCTTCACCTCAGGCGCTGCAATCATGGACACCGCCTCCCGGGACGCATCATCCGGCAGGCACAGCACGACCAGGTCGGCGGCGTTCAGAAGCTCGCGACGGGCGTCGGGATCCTTCCGCCGCTCCGGGTCGATCGACAGCAGGGACAAGTCCCTGCGGCGCTCCAGCCGCTCGCGGATCTGAAGGCCCGTGGTTCCGGCCTCGCCATCGATGAAGACCCTGGGAAGAGGCTGCGACTCCATGATGCCCTGTCCTGGATTGGCGGTACGAAAAAGGGCGCTCCGGCATGACCGAAGCGCCCCAGGTTTCGGAATGAACCGATCTCTAGCGCTTCGAGAACTGGAAGCTGCGGCGGGCCTTGGCCTTGCCGTACTTCTTGCGTTCGACCACGCGGCTGTCACGCGTCAGGAATCCGTGCGGCTTGAGAACCGAACGGAGCTCGGGCTCAAAGTAGGTCAGGGCCTTGGAGATGCCGTGCCGGATGGCGCCCGCCTGTCCGGACAGGCCGGAACCCGCCACAGAGACCACCACGTCGAACTGACCGGCGCGGTTGGACACCTCAAGCGGCTGGGCGATCATCATGCGCAGCACCGGACGGGCGAAATAGACCTGCTGGTCGCGACCGTTGATCGTGATCTGGCCCTTGCCGGGCTTGATCCATACGCGGGCGACGGCGTTCTTACGCTTACCGGTCGCGTAGGCGCGGCCCTGGGCGTCGAGCTTGCGCTCATGAACGACCGGCTGGACGGCGGCCTGGGTGGAGAGGCTTTGCAGGGCGTCGAAGCCCGTGGGAGCGGGAGCGTCGGTCATGGGCTTACTGGGTCCGGACGTTCTTGGCGTTCATGTCGCCGAAGACCACGGTCTCCGGGTTCTGGGCGACGTGGGGATGATCCGCACCCGCATAGATGCGCAGGTGCGTCATTTGCTTGCGGGCCAGCGGGCTTTCCTTCGGCAGCATGCGTTCAACGGCCTTCTCGAGCACCCGCTCGGGGAAGCGGCCGCCGAGGATCTTGTCCGCGGTGCGTTCCTTGATCCCGCCCGGGTGGCCGGTATGCCAGTAGTAGGTCTTCTGCTGGAGCTTGCGCCCCGTCAGCTTCACCTTGTCGGCGTTGACCACAACGACGAAGTCGCCGCAGTCGACGTGCGGGGTGTAGTCGGGGCGATGCTTGCCGCGGAGACGGTTGGCGATGAAGGACGCGAGGCGGCCGACCACGGCGTTCTCGGCGTCGATCACGATCCACTTCTTCTCGACGTCGGCGGGCTTCAGCGAAGCCGTCGTCTTCAGCATGGGAACGGGTCCATTCGGTTAAACACGGGCCGTAGCCCGGGGTGAGGGGCGCGGATACGACAGGCGCAGGAGGGCTGTCAACAGGGAGCCCCCAATAAACCTCTAACCTACTGAAAACACGCACGAATTAAAGGACGGTATTATAATACCGCATTCACGCGCGACGTGCGGTCCACAGGAACCCCGTCGCGAGACCCAGGACGCCCGCCGCCGCAGCCTGATGGGCAAGACCGAGGGACAGGGGAGTCGCCGACATCAGCGTCCAAACGCCCAAGGCCGCCTGGCTGAAGATGCCGAGGCCCAGGGCCAGGCCCATGCGACGCAGGCCGAGCGGCGCCTCCCGGTCCCTTAGGCAGGCAACGATCAGCACCGCGGCGCAAGCGCACAGCACATAGGCCCCGAAGCGGTGATTGAACTGAACGGCAGGAATGGAATGGGCGATCGTCGTCCATAGCCCCGAAGATGCATAGCCCTCCGGGAACCACCTCCCCTCCATGAGCGGCCAGTCCGTGAGGACATAGCCGGCGTCGTTTCCGGCCACGAGGGCGCCGAGGAGAATCTGGACGTAGACCATGATCGAAAGGCCCAGCGCCGCCAAAGACCAGGGGCCGCGCGCCGGCCTTCGGGAAGGTCCGTTCCAGGCCTCAAGGCCCGTCCACAAAAGAGCGGCCAGAAGAAAGAAGGCCAGTCCCAGGTGCGTCATCAGCCGCTCAGGCGCAACCGAGACCCGTTCGCTGAGGCCGCTGGCCACCATCCACCAGCCGATCAGACCCTGAAGCCCACCCAGGGCGAACAGGGCCCAGCAGCGCCCGACAAGCCTCTGGGGGATCTGCCGCCGGAACTGGAACACCGCGAAGGGTAAGGCGAAAGCGAGCCCCACGAGCCGACCGAGGAAACGGTGGCCCCACTCCCACCAGTAGATGAACTGGAAGGCCTCCATGGACATGCCGCGGTTGACCTGCTGGTACTGGGGGATCGTCCGATACTTCTCGAACTCCTCCATCCACTGAGCTTGGCTCAAGGGCGGGATGGCGCCGGTGACCGGGCGCCATTCGGTGATGGACAGGCCCGAGCCGGTCAGCCGCGTCGCGCCGCCGACGATGACCATGGTCAGAACCAGGGCGGCCACGCAGAAGAGCCAGATCGCCACAGGCCGGGAACGGTCTGGAGGTGTCGAGACGTTCATGCCGTCCTGCTAGCCGTGTCTGACGCCGTCGTCCATCTCTCGATGGCAGGACGCGAGATGAGTCCTATATTGGCCCCATGCAACCCCGTCTCCGCAGCTTTGTCGGCTCCATGGCCATCCTGATCTTCATGGCCGTCTATATCGTCGCGGCGACACACGTCGCCGACCGTCTCCCGGACAACGACGCAATCAAGATGGTTTTTTTCGCCGTGGCGGGTCTGGCCTGGGGGCTACCTCTCCTTCCGGTCATCGCGTGGATGAACCGGGGCAGATAGGCCGATGGTCGGAGCGGCGGGATTCGAACCCACGACCCCTTGACCCCCAGTCAAGTGCGCTACCAGGCTGCGCTACGCTCCGACATCGGCGAGCGGTTCTTCTAGCGGCTTGCGCCTGACGGGCAAGCGATTTCGACGTCAGCCGGAAAGCAGGGCGTCGAGCCGTCGCTTGATCGCCAGAAGATCGTCTCGGGCCGCCGCCAGCCTCCGCCGGCCAGCCTCATCTGGTCTGTCACGGGGCTCAACAGCCGGGCGCGCAGCCAGGTCGCCCGAAACGGATTCGACCCCGTAGACCGGGACCGAGGCGGTCGCCAGGTCGTTAAGCGCCCGGACACCCTCGGACCGGCTCAGTCGCTGGACATCCTTGATGGACCGCCCCTGGTCATGAAGCAGGACCCTGAGGGTGCGCAGCAGCGCGACATCCTGGGGCCGGTAGAACCTGCGCCCGCCTGCCCTCTTCATGGGGCGGATAACGGAGAAGCGCGTCTCCCAGAAGCGCAGGACGTGCGGCGCCACTCCGACTTCTTCTGCGGCCTCGGAAATCGTCCGGAAGGCTTCGGGACCCTTGGCCACGGCCTACTTCGAGAGAGCGCGATCGATGCGCGCCTTCATCACCTGGCTGGCCCTGAAGCCGATCACCCGACGGGGCTCGATGGCCGCCGGCTCGCCGGTCTTGGGGTTCCGGCCCATGCGGGCCCGCTTGGCCCGCACCTGGAAGACGCCAAAGCCCGAAAGCTTCACCTGCTCCCCACGCTCGAGGGCCTGGGCGGTGAGTTCGAGTGTCCGTTCGACCAGTTCCGAACAGTCCTGACGGGTCAGTCCCACCTCTTCGTGGACAGCCTCGGCAAGATCCGCCCGGGTCACTGTGAATCCAACCATGAGCCAGGTCCCTGCCAGAGATAAGCCGCCGAGCCGCACGGATACGGCTCATGAACAGATAAGCCTTTAAAGTCAGACCCATCAAGCCTGATCTTGAAGGTTGCGCCTCGCTCAGAGGCGGAGGGCGCAGGCGCCCCAGGTCAGGCCTCCGCCCATGGCCTCCAGCAACAGGAGCTGCCCGCGCCGAACCCGACCATCGGCGATGCCCTGGGCGAGAGCCAGGGGGATGGAGGCCGCAGAAGTGTTGGCGTGCTCGGCGACGGTCGAAATGACCTTGGACTCGTCCAGGCCCAGGCGGCTCGCGACGCCATTAAGGATTCTCTGGTTGGCCTGGTGCGGAATGAACCAGTCCACGTCGGGGATTCCGACGCCTGCGTCTTCAGCCGCCGCCGTGACGGCCTCGGAAATGTTGATCACGGCATGCCTGAACACCTGATTGCCCTGCATGCGCAGATGCCCGATCTGGCCGTTAGTCGAAACCCCGCCGTCGACATACAGAAGGTCCTGCTTTGTGCCATCGGCGCGCAGGGCGAAGCCCAGCAGGCCGCGATCAGAGGCGTCTCCCCTGCCCTCGCCGGGCTCTATGACGACGGCCCCGGCGCCGTCTCCGAACAGCACGCAAGTGCCGCGGTCGCTCCAGTCCATCAGCCGGGTCATGGTCTCGGCGCCGATCACCAGGGCGCACTTCGAACGCCCCCGGGCAACGAACCCGTCCGCCGTGGACAGGGCGTAGACGAAGCCCGAGCATACCGCCTGCACGTCGAAGGCTACGCCTACAGGACAGCCAAGTTTGCGCTGCACGATGGTGGCGACGGCCGGAAAGGTGAGGTCCGGCGTGGTGGTGGCCACGATGATCAGGTCGACCTCTGCAGCGGATCGACCCGCCGCCTCAAGGGCCTTCCTCGCCGCCTCGACCGCCAGGTCGGATGCCGCCTGATCCGGCGCGGCGCGGTGTCGCTGGCGAATGCCGGTCCGCTCCCGGATCCACTCATCGGAGGTGTCGACAAAACGCGCCAGGTCCGCGTTGGTCAGGATCTCCTCGGGGAGATACCCGCCGACCCCGGTCACAACGCTGCGGATCACGCCGGGTCTCCCATCGCCGCCTCACCGAGCCGGGACATGTTGCGCTGGATCTGGCTCATATAGTCGCTCGCGGCAAGATCTACGGCCAGACCCACCGAGCGACCGAAGTCCTTGGCGTCCGCGCCGCCGTGGCACTTGATGACAAGCCCGTTGAGCCCCAGCAGCGGCGCGGCGGGGGTCGGGGTGATGCGGGCCTTGAAGCGACGCAGGGCGGGTCGGGCCAGTACGGCTGCGATCTTGGCGGCGATGCTGGAGGACAGGGCCGCACGGAGCTCCTCTGTGATGTACCGGGCGGCGCCCTCGCCGGTCTTGAGGGCCACGTTTCCGGTGAACCCGTCCGTGACCACGACGTCCACAAGATTGGTTGACAGATCATCGCCCTCGACGAAGCCGTGATAGGCGATGTCCAGCCGGCCGCTGCGCAGCAAGGCGTGGGCCTGCTGGACGGCATCGTGGCCCTTCATGTCCTCGGAGCCGACATTGAGAATTCCGACCCTCGGCTTCTCCACTCCGTAGGCCACCCGGTGATAGGCCTCGCCGAGAATGGCGAACTCCACGAGGCGCTCTGCGTCGCAATCGATGTTGGCGCCGGCGTCAAGGAAGGTCGTCACACCCTTGAGGCCAGGCCAGGGCACCACCAGGGGCGGACGGTCCATCGGCACGCTCATTCGCAGCACGAGGCGGGCGATCGCCATCAGACTCCCGGTGCTGCCGCAGGAGACTGCGGCGGCGGCCTCGCCGGACTTCACCGACTCCAGGGCGTTCCACATGGAGGCGCCCTTTCCCCTCCGGACGGCGGAAGCGGGCTTCTCCTCCGAGGCGATCACCTTGTCGGTGTGCCGCACCTCGCTGCGGCGGGCCAGCTCCGGGGACCGCGCCAGCTCCGGGCCGATTACGGCCTGATCCCCGTGAAGAAGAAACTGAACGCCCCCGGGCAGATGCTTCAGGGCGAGGGCCAGCCCCGGCACCGTGGCGGAAACGCCGAGATCACCGCCCATGGCGTCGATCGCAATGACACTGGAAGCCGCCAAAAGACTCAACCCGCCCCTACCTTCGCAAGGTGTAAGGATACAGGCCGCCGCCCCGCATGCAAATGAGTGGCGCGCCCAGTCTCATTCCGGAGACTTCTTCAGGGCGCGCAGCGCCGCAAAGGGCGAGGCGTCCTCTGTTTCAGGAGACCACTCAAACACCGCGTCGGGACGCTTTGGAAAGGGATCGATCGCAAGGGCGAGGTGTTCGCCGAGGATGACCATAAGGTCGATCGTGTCTCCCTCGAGAGGCTCCGGCGGATCCGGCGTATCGAGGGAAACCTCAATTTCTCCACCGACGGTAAGGTCCGCAGGGAGATGAGGGCTACCCTCAGGCGCAAGACGCAGGTCGATGTCTCCGGAAACAGTCTGCGTGAAGGGCTCCAGGCTCACCCCGCAGACCTGGGTGACCTTCCCGTCGAAGCCTCCGACGACTTCGCATCCATCCATCCAGGGCCGGACCTCCAGGTCGGCCTCCAGCTCCGGCAGGGCCTCAAGGCCCAACCTTGCGGCGAGGGCGGCGCGGGTCTGGGCGTCTGGCTTGAGGCGCCGCCGGACCGGCCCCGCAGCAAGATCGCCGAGGCGGATGGTTCCATCGACCGTCATTCCGCCGCCCATGTGATCGTCCCGCCCAGCAGGTCCTGCAGTTTCAGGTCGGCGAGATGGGCCCTTTGTCTGAGGACATAGGCCGCCATCTCGGCCAGGGGTGGATCCTCGACCCCGTCATAGACCGTCCTGGCGAGGATGGTCTCGAGAGTGTCCGACCCCTCCTCCGCCGTGAAGGCCGCTTCATAGTTCCGGAGCCGGCCATAGAGGGCCTCGCCGATCCGGCGCATCTTCTTCCCGACGGAGAGGTCGCCAACGCCCATTTCCCGAAGCGCATCGTCCAGGGCCCGGACATAGGCGTCGAAGAGACCCTGCGAGACCTCAGCGGCCTCTTCACCCTGCCGGACAAGCCGGTCCATCACGAGGATGACATGCAGGCTGTAGTGCTCGAACCGCCCTTCGACCGTGTCGGGGGTCGCCAGTTCCGCGTAAAGCGAAGGCGTCCGCGCCTGACTGACGCAGGCGGCGTACAGCCTGCGGCCGGCTTCAGCTGCAGGTCGTTTACGGAAGAGTCGCATCATGGCCTCGATTTCGCCGCGACGCGCGGCTAATGGCGGCATTGCAGTAAGGGGCGGCGAGCGTTAGGTCAAAGCCCGGACACAGGAAACGCAAACCCGATGCTGAAAC
This sequence comes from Phenylobacterium sp., assembly GCF_020402505.1. GTDB lineage: Bacteria > Pseudomonadota > Alphaproteobacteria > Caulobacterales > Caulobacteraceae > Phenylobacterium. The sequence goes on from NZ_JADBZL010000121.1 coordinate 53,944, forward strand.
GCGCCGCCTTCGCCATCCTTCTCGCGGGAGCCGCCATGACGGGCGCCTGTGCGCCGATCTCCTCCTACTCGGGATTCCAGGCCATCGAGGCCAATCCCAGGGACGTGAAGCCTGGCGAGGATAGCAAGGCCACCGTTCGCGGGCGCCTCGGCTCACCCTCAGCCGTGTCCGCCTTCGACACCAACGTCTGGATCTACATGAACCAGATCAAGGAAACTGTGGCCTTCATGCGCCCGGTCGTCACCCGCCGCGACATCACCGTCATCACCTTCGACCAGGAGACCGAGGCGGTGAAGACAGTCGACAATCTGACCCTGGCGGATGGAAAGGTCATCGCGTTCAACGGCCGGGAGACCCCAACCCGCGGTCGCGAGCTCACGGTCCTGGAGCAGCTGATCGGCTCGATCGGCGCCGGAGGCGTGCTGCCTCGCGACGAAGAAGGCGTCCCGGGGTCCCGGCCGGGCGACCGTCGCTGACGAGCGCTGCTCAGCGCCTCACCTTCGGGCGCTCGAGGCTTCGCCAAAATGAAAAACGCCCCGGGAGTGATCCCGGGGCGTCGTCCTTTGTGCGGCAGAGCGGCGGGTCCTGCGACCCGCCGGGGCCTCAACCCGCCGAGTAGAGGATGGCCAGCAGCAGCAGGGCCACGATGTTGGTGATCTTGATCATCGGGTTCACGGCGGGACCCGCCGTGTCCTTGTAGGGATCGCCGACGGTATCACCCGTCACAGCGGCCTTGTGGGCCTCGGAACCCTTGCCGCCGTAGTGACCTTCCTCGATCAGCTTCTTGGCGTTGTCCCAGGCGCCGCCCCCGGAGGTCATCGAGATGGCCACGAAGAGGCCGGTCACGATCACGCCCATCAGCATGGCGCCGAGGGAGGCGAAGCCGTTGGCCTTGCCCGCCACGGCGGTGATGACGAAGAACAGGGCGACCGGTGACACCACCGGCAGGAGCGAGGGTACGATCATCTCGCGGATGGCCGCATTGGTCAGGATGCTGACCGCACGGCCGTACTCGGGCTTGACCTCACCGGTCATGATGCCCGGGTTCTCGCGGAACTGGCGACGGACTTCCTCCACGACCGATTCCGCCGCCCGGCCGACGGCGGTCATGGACATGCCGCCGAACAGGAAGGGCAGGAGTCCGCCAAACAGCAGGCCGACCACGACGTAGGGGTTGGACAGGTCAAAGGCGACCGTTCCCAGGCCCTCGAAGAAGGAGCCGGGCTTGGCCTCGGCCGAGAAGTACTTGAGGTCCTCGGTGTAGGCCGCGAAAAGCACCAGGGCGCCAAGACCGGCCGAGCCGATCGCATAGCCCTTGGTGACCGCCTTGGTGGTGTTGCCGACCGCGTCGAGGGCGTCGGTTGTCACACGGACTTCCGGGGGAAGACCGGCCATCTCGGCGATGCCGCCGGCGTTGTCGGTGACGGGGCCGAAGGCGTCCAGGGCGACGATGAAGCCGGCGAGGGACAGCATGGCGGTCGTCGCGATGGCGATGCCGTAGAGACCCGCCAGGCCATAGGTGATCATGATGCCGGCGATGATGACGATGGCCGGAGCCGCCGTCGCCTCAAGGCTCATGGCCAAGCCCTGGATCACGTTGGTGCCGTGACCGGACACCGAGGCCTTGGCCACCGACTTCACCGGCCGGAAGCCCGTTCCCGTGTAGTACTCGGTGATCACCACGATAAGGGCGGTGACGGCGAGGCCGACCAGGCCGCAGAGAAACAGCGATTGGGCGTCGATGACCAACCCGCTGTTGGTGGTGACCGGAGCCGGGACCAGAGCGTGGACCGCCCACCAAATGGCCCCGATGGACAGGATGCCAGTAACGATCAGTCCCTGGTAGAGGGCGCCCATGATGTTCTGCGAACGCCCGAGGCGGACGGCAAAGGTCCCCAGGATCGAGGTCACGATGCAGACCGCGCAGATGACCAGCGGCAGGAGCATCAGGTTCAGAGCGCCGGCCCCGAAGAAGATGGCGGCCAGCACCATCGTCGCCACAGTGGTGACGGCGTAGGTCTCGAACAGGTCGGCGGCCATGCCCGCACAGTCACCGACATTGTCGCCCACATTGTCCGCGATGGTGGCGGCGTTGCGCGGGTCATCTTCTGGGATGCCGGCCTCGACCTTTCCCACCATGTCGCCGCCCACGTCGGCGCCCTTGGTGAAGATGCCGCCGCCGAGACGCGCGAAGATGGAGATCAGAGAGGCGCCGAAGCCCAGGGCCACCAGGGCGTCGATGACATGGCGGTCATTGTGCGCCAGGCCCATCGGGCCGGTCAGGGCATAGAAGTAGCCCGCCACGCCCAGCAGGGCGAAGCCCGCCACCAGCATTCCGGTGATGGCGCCCGATCGGAAAGCCATCGACAGGCCTTGCGCCAGACCTTCGGAGGCCGCTTGGGCGGTCCGGACGTTGGCGCGGACCGAGATCAGCATGCCCACGAACCCGGCCACACCGGAAAGGACGGCGCCGATCAGAAAGCCGAAGGCCGCCAGGCTTCCGAGAAGCGGGAAAAGCGCCAGGAAGATCACGGCGCCAACGATGCCGATCGCCGTATACTGCCGGTTCAGATAGGCCTGAGCGCCTTCCTGGATCGCCGCGGCGATCTCCTGCATTCGTGCATTCCCAGGCGAGGCCCGCATGAGCGAGGCCGTCTGGACGACGCCGTAAAGCACCGCAAGGAGGCCGGCCAAGATCGCCAGCATGATGTAGTCCATGGTCGAAGCGCCCCTTCAAAGACTGCGCGGAGGCCGACCCGGAGGTGAAAGTGCTCCACCCCGCGGCGTCCGTCTCCGTTTGTTTTCCCGCCACGACGGCGCAATCGAGTCTGCGCCCGCCGAAAGACGGGCGAAACTGCCAAACCTCGGCCCCGCATGCAACGACTGTTCGAGTCCCGGCCGTTGGAGCCCCCTACTCCGCCTCTGCGCATCCCTGTACACCCGACCCTCAGGGCCGGATCGGCGGCGCTGAACTCCCTGACTTCCTGGGCGCATAGACAATCTTTTGGGGTCTCTGGTCCCTGAGATGGGCGGAGCGAGCGATATTGGCGCCGAGGACCGCCTTGGCCTCCCGCAGGAGCACAGCCTCGAAGACCTTGGGATCCACCGCCATGAAGTCGTTGGGTGCGTTGAGCGGCGCCCGATAGGCCGAACGGATGAGGGCTTCCCGGATGAAAGGGTCCCGGGCATCGACTTCCGGGCGGGGCAGTCCGGGGTTCAGGAGGATCCGAGCGCGGACGAAGACGAAGTTCACGACCTGCCCGTTCCTGAGGATCGGCAGGCCGATACCCGACACGTCGAGCCGCAGGTCGGCGTTCGGTTCATTCGGGACAGACGGGTTCTTTTCCGCTGCAGCAAAGGCGGGAGTCCCGGACGGGGCCAGGAGGATCAGGAGTACGAGAAGAAGACCTCGGGACATTCTCACTCTCGACGGTACGACAAAACGGCCCCGCGACAGGCTCTTGGACCGGATTTCCGACCGGAGCTGTAAGCCCTCTCAGGCATGACGCCAGCCCCCCGGGCCCACATCCAGGGCCCGACCATTGAGCAGCACCTCTGAAGGGCCGTCAACAAAGACCCCCACGACCGAGCAGCCCGCCGCCTCCAGGACCTCGCGGTGCGCCGGCGCCGCAGCAAGAACGATCTCGTAGTCATCTCCACCGGAGGCCAGGGCGATCCGTGCGCCGACCTCATCTGGAGCGTTTGCAAGCCAGTCCGCCCCCCACTCGGATAAGGGCGACCGCTCCAGCGCCAGGTGGACGCCACAACCGGACGCGGCGGCCAGGTGGCGTGCATCGGCGATCAGCCCGTCGGAGACATCGGCCGCCGCCCGGGCGCAGGCCCTGAGGAGGGCCCGGAGATCGAGGCGGGGCTCAGGCCGGCGGAACTTCCTTGCGAGGCCCCCGTCAGGGTCCTTGAGGGCTCCGGTCACCGCCTGCAGGCCCAGCCACCCATCGCCGATCGGCCCGGTGACCAGAAGCAGGTCCCCAGGCCGGGCGCCCGAGCGGCGAATGACCCCGCCCGGCGGACATCGGCCGAGGAAGGTTCCGGACGCCATGAAGGGCCCGGGGGTCGAGACCGTATCCCCGCCCAGCAGAGTCAGACCGAAAATCCCGGCCTCCCGCGCCAGACCGCCGGCGAAGGCGCGGCGGCGCTCGAGCGGCCACTCTGGCGACCAGGCGAGGGTCTGGAGCCAGGCGAAGGGCTCTGCGCCCTTGGCCGCCAGGTCCGAGAGGTTGACCCGGAAGAAACGGGCGGCCACGTCCTCCGGGGCCTCACCAGCGGGAAAGTGTACGCCTTCGACAATGGCGTCCTGGGTCACCACGAGATCGGTCCCGGTGTGGGCCGTCACGACCGCGGCGTCATCCAGGAGGTCGAAGGCCCCGGGATCCCCCCGGGTCAGGGGCCGGAAGAACTCGGCGATCTGGCCGAATTCGTCCGGCGGGCTCAGGGGATCAGGGCCGGACATCCCGGGCCAGTCCGTCTAGGGCGGCGTTGACAAACCCGGGCTCGGGGCCCTCGAAGAAGGACCGGGCGAGGTCGACGTATTCGTTGATCACCACCTCCACGGGCACGTCCGGGCGATGCGCCAACTCGAAGGCCCCGGCCCGCAGGATGGCGCGCACCGTGGCGTCCAGGCGCTCCAGGCGCCAACCCTGGGCCAGCCTCCGCGCGATCGCCGGATCGATACGCCGTTGCTCTGTGACAACCCCCCGCACCAGCTCGGCGAAGAAGGTCTCATCCGCCGCCGCAAGGTCCGCTCCCTCCTCGCCCCCGATCGCGCGGTCGAAGCGATGGTCAGAGAACTCCCGGACGACAGTTTCAACCCCGGTCCCAGAAACTTCCATCTGGTAGAGGGCCTGGACCGCGGCGAGACGGGCGACGGAGCGGGCCTGATGAGACGTCGACATTACCGGTCCTGACCGACGAACCGCCGCCGCAGGCCGATCATGTCCAGAGCGGCCCTCGCGGCGCCGCCACCCTTGTCGCCCTCGCTGACCCGGGCTCGCTCCCAGGCCTGATCCTCGTCCTCAACCGTCAGGATGCCGTTCCCCAGGCACACCCCCTGCCGGACAGTCAGGTCCATGAGCCCCCGGGCGCTCTCGTTCGAGACGATCTCGAAGTGATAGGTCTCGCCCCGGATGACGGTTCCGAGCGCAACATAACCGTCGTAGCTGACGCCCCCCGGAGCGTGTCGGGCCTCATGGGCCATCGCGATCGCCCCAGGAATCTCCAGCGCACCGGGGACGCTCACAACGTCAAACTCCGCGCCGTGGGCGGAAATCACGTCCGAGGCCCCCCGGAGGAGCTCGTCCGCCAGGTCGTCATAGAACCGCGCCTCGACGATCAGCAGGCGCACCTTTTCCGGGGTCATGTCAGCATTCCTTCTCAGTGGCGCTTCTAGGCCGTTTCGCGCCAGCGGGCGAGATACCGGGCCAGCATGTCGATCTCTAGGTTGACCCGGGCCCCCGGCGCGAGGTCGCCCAGGGTGGTGACTTCCCAGGTGTGTGGGATCAGGTTGACGCCGAAGACATCGTCATCGACCTCGTTGACCGTCAGGGAAACGCCATCGACCGTGATCGAGCCCTTCGGGGCAATGAACCGGTGGAGCGGCCTGGGCGTGCGGAAACGCACCCGCCGCGAGCCGCCTTCCTGGGTGATCGAGATCACCTCTCCAATACCGTCCACATGGCCTGAGACGATGTGGCCGCCCAGCTCGTCTCCGACCTTCGCCGCCCGCTCCAGGTTGACGCGTCGACCCACCCCCCAGTCCGCTAGGTGTGTCAGCGCGAGCGTCTCGCCGGACACCTCAACTGCAAACCAGTCCTCACCCTTCTCCACGACGGTCAGGCAGCATCCCGAATGGCTTATCGAGGCCCCTATATCGACGGTGGAGAGGTCGTAGGCCGTGCCGATCTCGAACCGGCGATCCCTGTTTGTATCTCGGACCATCCGGACGGTTCCGATGTCTGTGACGATTCCGGTGAACATCAGATCCTCCCGTAGGTTTCGCAGAGGTCGGGCCCGAACTCGGCGATGGAAACCCGCCGCAAGCGCGGCGCCTCGGCCAGACGGTCCCATGGCAGATCGCCCACCGCGGGTCGACCCCGTGCGCCGAGCACAAGGGGCGCACGGAACCAGATCAGCTGGTCCACGAGGCCGGAGGCGAGAAAGGACGCCGCGACCTGGCCGCCGCCTTCGATGAAGAGCCTTCGAAGGCCCGCGACGCGCAGGGCCTCGACCGCCTCCCTTGGGTCCGGGCGCAGGGCGCCGGTTCCCAGCGTGACGAAGCGGAGTCCGAGGGCGGCGAGGTCCGGGCGAGGCGGCGCCGGCGAAATCAGGAAGGTCGGGATTTCGCGGGCCGTCCGTGCAAGCCGAGAGCTGACGGGAAGCCTCTGGCGGGTGTCCATCACTACCCGCGCCGGCTGGGGCCCGGAGTGGCCCTCCAGCCGGACAGTGAGTTCCGGATCGTCCGCAAGGGCGGTTTCTATTCCCACCACTACGGCGTCATGTCCCGCGCGAAGCCTGTGAACCTCAAGGCGGGAGGCCTCACCGGTGATCCAGCGGCTCTCTCCGGTCGCCGTGGCGATCCGGCCGTCCAGGCTGGTCGCAAGCTTCAGGGTGACCCAGCTAGCGGTCATCCTCTCCGCTCTCGCTCAGGCCCTCACGGCCCAGGAAGGTCGCAAACTCAGCCGCCTCCCGGAAATCGCGATAGACCGAGGCGTAGCGGACATAGGCCACGTCATCGAGGGCCTTGAGTTGCTTCATCACCATCTCGCCGACGACGGAGGACGGGAGCTCGGTTTCGCCGAGGCTCTCCAGCTGCCGCACGATCTGCGAGATCATCCGCTCGGTGCGTTCGGGCTCGATAGGCCGCTTGCGGGTGGCGATGGCAATGGACCGCGCCAGCTTGTCCCGGTCAAACGGCGTGCGGCGGCCGGAACGCTTCAGGATGGTGATCTCGCGAAGCTGGACCCGCTCGAAGGTGGTGAACCGGCCCCCGCACTCGGGACAGGACCGGCGCCGACGGATCGCCGCGCCGTCGTCTGACGGGCGGCTGTCTTTCACCTGGCTCTCGGGGTGTCCGCAGAACGGGCAACGCATGATCTGGCCCCTCCCGGCCTAGCCGACCCCTATTAGAGGGCTCAGCCGTAGATGGGAAAGCGTTTCGTCAGGGCCAGGACCTCGCCCCGCACCCTTGCCTCCACCGCCGAATTGTCCCCGCCGGCCGCGACGCCGTCGAGGACCTCGCCGATCCAGCGGCCGACCTGGCGGAACTCGGCCTCGCCAAAGCCCCGGGTGGTTCCGGCCGGCGTACCGACGCGGATCCCCGATGTCTGGACAGGCGGGAGCGGGTCGAACGGGATGCCGTTCTTGTTGGTGGTGATGCCGGCGCGCTCCAGGGCGATCCCGGCCTCGGCGCCGTTCACGCCCTTGGGCGTCAGGTCCACCAGCATGAGGTGGCTGTCCGTTCCGTTCGACACGATCCGGAAGCCGGCCTGCTGCAGGCTGTCGGCCAGGGCCCGGGCGTTGTCGATCACCTGGCGGGCATAGGCCTTGAACTCCGGTCGCAGGGCCTCGCCGAAAGCCACCGCCTTGGCGGCGATGACGTGCATGAGCGGGCCGCCCTGCAGGCCCGGGAAGACCGCCGAGTCCAGCTTCTTCGCCAGCTTCTTGTCATTGGTCAGGATCAGGCCGCCGCGCGGACCCCTGAGGGTCTTGTGGGTTGTGGTCGTCACCACATGGGCGTGCGGGAAGGGGTTAGGATAGACGCCCCCCGCCACCAAGCCAGCGTAATGGGCGATGTCGGCCATCAGCAGGGCGCCGACGGAATCGGCGATCTGGCGGAACCGGGCGAAGTCGATGTGCCGGGAATAGGCCGAGCCGCCGGCGATGATCACCTTGGGCTTCTCGGCCAGGGCCAGTTCTGCGGCCTGGTCATAGTCGATCAGGTGGTCCTGTAACCGAACCGCGTAGGACACCGGCCGGAACCACTTGCCGGACTGGTTGACGCTCTTGCCGTGGGTCAGGTGGCCGCCGGCGGCCAGGTCCATGCCCATGAAGGTGTCGCCGGGCGTCAGAGTAGCCATGAAGACCGCCTGGTTGGCCTGGCTGCCCGAGTGCGGCTGGACATTGGCGTACTCACAGCCGAACAGGGCCTTGGCCCGCTCTATGGCCAGGACCTCGGCCTCGTCCACCACTTCGCAGCCGCCATAGTAGCGCTTGCCCGGATAGCCCTCGGCGTACTTGTTCGTCAGGACCGACCCCTGCGTCTCGAGCACGGCGCGGGAAACGATGTTCTCCGAGGCGATCAGCTCGATCTGGTCCTGCTGGCGCCGGAGTTCACCCGAGATCACCGCACCGAGGGCGGGGTCGGACTGCGCGACTGATGCCGAGAAGAAGCCCGCCGGAACGCCGGCGACGAGGGTCTGTGTGGTCATGGAGCCTGTCCTGAGGATTCGGCGCGGCCGAACGCGGGCTGTTTACAGCCTCGACGCCCCGGGCGGAACCGTCATCGGCAGGCGAAAGGCGGAAAAATCGGCGGGCCTCAGGCGGCCTGACCGCCGACCCTCTGGATATTGCAGCGGACCCAGAGCTTCTCCATCGCCCGGACCAGATGATCCATCATCTCGTCCGTGTGCGCGGGGCTGGGTGTGAAGCGCAGGCGCTCGGTCCCGCGGGGCACGGTCGGATAGTTGATGGGCTGGACGTAGACCCCGTGCTCCTCGAGCAGGATGTCCGAGATCAGCTTGCAGTGGACGGGGTCGCCCACCAGCACCGGCACGATGTGGCTGACCGAGGGCATGACCGGCAGGCCGGCGGCCTCCATGCGCGCCTTGAGGGCGGCGGCGCGCTCCTGGTGCTTCACCCGGACCTCGTTGTGTTCCTTGAGCCAGCGGATCGAGGCCACGGCGCCCGCGGCCACGGCCGGCGGGACGGAGGTGGTGAAGATGAAGCCGTCGGCATAGGAGCGGATGGCGTCGACGATCACCGCGTCGGCGGCGATGTAGCCGCCCATGACCCCGTAGGCCTTGCCCAGGGTGCCCTCGATGATGTCGATCTCGGCCATGACGCCGTCACGCTCGCACACGCCGGCGCCGCGGGGGCCGTACATGCCCACGGCATGGACCTCGTCGATATAGGTCATGGCGCCGTACTTCTTGGCCAGGGCCACGGTGCCGGGGATGTCGGCGATGTCGCCATCCATCGAATAGACGCTCTCGAAGGCGATCAGCTTGGGCGCCGCCGGGTCGGCGGCGGCCAGCAGTTCTTCCAGGTGCGCCAGGTCGTTGTGCCGGAAGATCTGC
>NZ_JADBZL010000122.1:0-6051 GCF_020402505.1 Phenylobacterium sp.
CGGCGCCGGGTCCGGCATGGGGCGGGCCACCGCCGAGATCTTCGGGGCCGAAGGGGCGCACGTCGCCGTCACCGATTTCAACGGCGAGTCCGCCGAGGCTGCGGCGGAGGCCATCCGGCGGGCCGGCGGCTCGGCCCAGGCCTGGGCCCTCGACGTCTCGGACGCCAGCCAGGTCCGCGCCGTCACCGAGGCCATCGCCGCCCGCTTCGGCGGCCTCGACATCCTGGTCAACAACGCCGGAATCTCGGCCTTCAGCCCCATCGACTCCCCGGACTATGACGCCGCCTGGGCCAGGTCCCTGGCCGTCCTCCTGACCGCGCACCAGCTGACCATCCGCGCCGCCCTGCCCTGGCTGCGCAAGTCAAAGGCCCCCCGCATCGTCAACATCGCCTCCACCGAGGCCCTGGGCGCCACCAGCCGCGACAGCCCCTACGCCGCCGCCAAGGCCGGCGTCACCGGCCTGACCCGCGCCCTGGCGGTCGAGCTGGGCAGGGAAGGCATCACGGTCAACTGCATCTGTCCGGGCCCCATCCTCACCGGCATGACGGCGGGCATCCCCGAAGCCGACAAGGCCACCTACGCCAAGCGGCGCACGGCCCTGGGCCGCTATGGCGATCCCGCCGAGGTCGGTCACATGACCGTCAGCCTCTGCCTGCCCGCCGCCAGCTACATCACCGGCGTCACCATCCCGGTCGACGGCGGCCTGATGGCCCGCAACGCCTGACCCCCTTGCCCGCAGGGGAGCAATTCCTCCCCCTTCCAGGGGGAGGTGGACCGCGAAAGCGGGCCGGAGGGGGGCAGCGGCCCCTCCGCCGCCTTACGCCGCGACGGTCGCCTTCCGCTCTGCCCGCGCATTCGGGAAGATGCGCAGGAAGTTCTCGGCGTAGAACTTGTCCCGCACGCTGGCCGGGCGCTCGCCGAGCGAGGCCTCGAAGCGGCCGATCGGATTCCGGCCGCCCTCGATATGCGGATAGTCGCTGGAGAAGAGGTAGAGGTCCTCGTTCGACTGGTCGATGAAGGCGCCCACCTCCTCGAAGACGAAGGGGGTGAAGGCCAGCTGCTGGGTGATCTGCTCGGAGGGCGTCCGGTGCAGGCCCTGCAGGTTGGCGTCGTTGCGACTCCAGTGCTTCACCACCCAGTCCAGGCGGCGCAGCAGCTCCGGGACCCAGCCGGCGCCCAGCTCCACCGCCGCGCCCTTCAGGCCCGGATTGCGGTGCAGGACCCCGTCCAGGATCATCATGGTCAGGAACTGCTCGGGCCCCTCGTGCAGGACGGCCACGTCCTTGGTGCGCAGGTTCTCCCCGCCGCCCAGCCAGTCCTTGGTCGGCGGCCGGCCATTGTTCATCCACGCCTTGGCCAGCTGCAGGGGCGCGCCGCCCACGTGCAGGACGAAGGGGACGCCGGCCTCGGCCAGCTTCGCCCAGAAGGGATCGAAGTCGATGTGGCCCGGAGAGCGGTCCATCGGCGCCCGGTGCGGCACCCACACGGCCTTGAGGTTGCTGGCCAGGACGAAGTCCAGCTCCTTCAGGGCCAGCTCCGGGTCGTCCAGCGGGATGGCCGCCACGCCCATCAGCCGGTCGTCGGCGGCGCAGAAGTCGATCATGTGCCGGTTGTGCGCCCGGGTCGCGCCATAGCGCAGCCGGCTCTCCAGCTTGCTCGACGGCGAGAAGGGCATGCGCAGGCTGTGGGTGGCGAAGACCAGCTGCTTGCGGAAGCCCAAGAGGTCCATGGCGGTGCGCCGGTCGCCGGGATTGAAGGCCCCCAGGGCCTGGATCTCCTTGGACTTCTCGATCAGGGCGTCGCCCAGGGCCACCTGGGCCGCCACGTGCTCATCGCTGTGCCGGCCGCCCTGGTCCATGATCACCGCCACCTCCTCGTCGGTGACGATGGAGGCCGAATAGGACACCTCGGGGATCTCGTCCCGAAGCCCGGGATCGGCATAGCGCTTGAGGAAGTCCGGCAGCTCCATGATGTGGCTGTCGGCGTCGTAGATGTCGCGGTCCGCCGGCGCGTAGGCCATGGTCGTCTCCCCCCGTATGGCGTTCTTTGGACGCCGACTATGGGGTCAAGTCCGGGCGGAGGGCAAGGCGGGCGATCCGACACCTTGTCGCCCCACCCGCGCCGGAAATTCGCCCACCAAGGGCGCTGACCTATCAAGTCAAATAGCTTATGTGCTATGTCCCTAGGCCGTCGAAGCCGGGAAGATCGTGATGGGACGCAAACTGGATGAGGTGATCGCGGCCCTGCCGGAAGCCCGCCGCGAGCGCGTCGAGGCGCGGGCGAAGGCCCTGATGAGCCAGGTCGAGGGCCTGGGCGACGTGCTAAAAAACCGCGGCGACGCCTGAGCTCACAGCCCCAGCACCGCGTTTGCCATGATGTTGCGCTGCATCTTGTTCGTGCCAGCGTAGATCAACATAGGACTTTCGTTACGACTGGGTGAACAAACGGGGGTCACGTCAGTGATTGCCTCTCTGGGTGACGTGATGCGGCAGGCCTGGGACAGCGACGCTCACCAGCCTGGTCATCAGTGGAGATCCCGGAGGTCAAGGAACTCAGTCGCGTAGGACCGGGGTTTCGTACAGTGTCACCGTAACCCCCAACGACGAAGACTCCATCGCCGAACGCGGAGGCTCATGGTCAACGAGCCCGCGGAGTTAGGTACCGGTCGATGTCGACGTAGATTTCCCAGGCCTTCTGAGGTTCAGCTTTAGCAAGGGCAAGGTAGGCGCGCGCGCAGGCGGCCTGAGGGCTTGCGTCGGAGGTCATTATCTTAATATCGCGCTCTGCGCTCGCCCGCATGGCCGGGTCGGGGTCTTGTGAAAGACGTATTGTCTTGAAGATCTCTCGGATCACCCGAGCGCGGTCTGCTAGCAGTTCCTCCCGGTCGTTCAGGCTGAAGAAGTCGATCGTCACCTGGGCCCGATTACGATCATCTTTTCTCGCCGTCGGATGAACCTGGGCGAGCACGCCGGTAAAGGTTATGAAGGCGTCGGGGTCGTCGCCATTGGCTCCAAATGGAAATAGGAGAAGCGGGGACTCCGATGAGTTGAGCTCGGTGATCGTCATCGTCGCCCCGCCGCGGGTGCGGAGGATCGGGAAGTAGTCGCGTTTGCGATCTGAGTTGCAGCCCTTACAGGAGCAGGCAAAGTTCTCAATGTCGTAGGCGAGCCAGTAGTAGCCGGTAGCGCTCCCGGGGCCGGTGTCGTAGTCGTAGCTGACCCTCGGTTTGCGGCTCGGGTAGGGCCACTTCAAGACCCGTCCCTTAGGCCGGAAGTGCTCCACGTCGTGCTCGGATTTTCCAGTGAGCTCTGCGCCCAGCACACGTTCGCAGTAAATGCACTTGTTGTATTGCAGCGCCATGTAGACAGGCTTCACCTCGCTCCAGATTGAAGAGTTCTCAGCGAACTTCTGGGCCTCGACGAACTCTGCCCTGCGTTCGTCCGCCCGCTTGCCCCAGCCGGGTTTATGCTTTTCGATGAGAGCCTCGAGGTCTTCCCGTTTCAGAGGCGGCTGATAGCGGATCACGCGTTGCTCGAGGAGCTGTGGGAGAACTTCTTGAGCCATTCCGGCGCTTCGCCGGGGGCGGGAGGCGGCTCGCCCCCGCCCGCAGAGGCGCTGCGCAGGAACGCCAGAGCTGCGCCGGCCTGGCCGCGCTCCGCGGCCTGCGATAGCGCGCGCAGCTTGTCCGCGAATTCCGGGTCGCGGGTGGAATCCAGGCCAAACACCTCCGAGCGGAGAATTTGATCGGCCGAGAGTCCGAAGGTCTCCTCCGTCGGCCGACTGATCTTGGGCGTCGCGTTGGGACCCATCTGGACATTGTGGATGTTGGCGCGCTCGATGGTGCTTACGACCAGCGGACTGTGGGTCGTGAAGATGAACTGGATGTTCTTCAGCGTCCGCGCCAATGTCGGGATCACCGTCCGCTGCCAGGCCGGATGAATGTGGAGGTCGATCTCGTCGACGATCACCACACCGCGGCTCTCTGTGAGCTTCCGCCCGGACGGCGCGCCCATGCACAGATGGTAGAGCAGGTCGGCGATCCAGCTGAGGTACGCCCGGTAGCCGTCCGAGAGGGCGGTGATGGGAACAACGAGGCTCCGGAAGTTGAAGAGGTACTCTCCGGCCTCCATTTCGCCCAGGAATTTCACCCCGGGCGGAAGCAGCTTATTGAGCAGGGTCAACACCTGCTTGTGGCGGCCGGGGTTTTCGAGCCCCCAGGCCGGCAGCCAACTGCTCAGTGGGATGAGCGCCAAGTGGTCCTCGAATAGCGTTGCGACGCGGTCATACCGGACCGCGCGCGCGCGACGCCGAGTCGCAAGATCGTTGGCCGACAGCGCCTCGGCGCGTCGCGATGCCCCATAGCCAACGAAGAAGAAGGCAGAACTGTCGTCTTGGAAATAGCTGTCGTTCTGGTCTGTGGCGAGCGGTTGGAGGAACTCGATATCGCCCCGGCGCTCCACAGCGGCGGCGAAGCGGGCCAACTGGCCCTCTTTCACGCCGTCCTGTTCATGCAGAACGACATCGACCCCCACCCTCGCCTTCTTCACTACCCCTCGTGAGGACCGACGGATGAGGGACTGAGGACGATATCCGGAGGACGACACCAGAGGCGAGATCAGCGCCAGCGCCATGGCGTCCAGTAAGGTGCTCTTCCCAGACCCGTTGTTGCCAAGGAAGACGTTCACGTTGTTGAAGCGGGGTGGCCATCGCGCGACGTCCTCGAACGCCGGCTCCTTGCGACGACCCGGATACAGCAGATCCACCTTGGCCCTTCGATAGGCGCGAAGATCCTGGATCTCGAGGTGTCGAACGTACATGGCCGGTCACTCTCTCTTGGCGGCGCACTCTAGCAGCGCAGAAGCGGTGACGTGACCCCCATTTTTCATCCAGCCATAACGATAGCCCTAGTTTGATTTGACCTTGCCCCCAACCTTGGACCAGGTCGGGCCGGGATTTCGCTCCGGTTAGCCCCCGGGCGGGTCAAGTGGCCCGGCGCCGTTCAGCAGATCAATCGGACACTTGTCGCCGATCGCCCCACAAGCCCACCCTCACAACCCCAGCACCGCCTTGGCCATGATATTCCGCTGGATCTCGTTCGTGCCCGCATAGATCGAACCGGCGCGGTCGTTGAAGTCCTTGGGCGCAGCGATCCAGGTGCGGGGCGGGCCGGCCCGGAAGCCGTATGCGGGAGGGTGCGCCATGGCTCGGCGTCTCACTTGCCAGAGACAGGCGTTCTGGCGCCATATCCCTTGCATTGTGTCGGCGCCAAGCATGCCCTGGCGCGCACAGATACGTAGCATAGACATATGACATATCATGTCTGATTGATATCTTTCGATTGATATGTCATTTATTTCTGATGTCTCGCGCATCAAGAGTCGCTACAGGACTGCCGCCTCAGAGCCAGCGCGCGATTGCGCAGCTGGGCAAGGACATCTCCATTGCCCGCCGCCGGCGAAAGCTGCCGCAACGGCTGATGGCCGAACGCATGCTGGTCTCGGTGCAGACGCTCCAGCGTCTTGAGGCGGGCGATGCGACCGTGGGCCTGGCCGTGCTGGCCAGCGCCCTCCATGTGTTCGGCATGACCCAGCGCCTCGCGGATCTTATCGCCCCGGATACCGATCAGGCGGGCATCAGCGAAGACCTTGCCCGGCTGCCCAGGACGACGCACGCCGTCAGCCGCGACGACCTGGATTTCTGACGGGCATGGCGACCGTCCGCACCTACGTCTTCGTCCATCTCGCGGGCGGCCCTGTTCCGGCGGGGCTGCTGACGATGACCGATGAGCCGCGAAACCCGTCCGCGACCTTTGCCTATGGCCGCCGCTATCTCGCCCGCCCGGACCGCGTCCCTGTCGATCCTGTGGCCCTGCCCCTCCACGATCCGGCCGCCAACCGCACATACCGGACCGAGGAAGGCTTCGCCGTTTTTGGCGGGATCCGCGATGCGGCCCCCGATGGCTGGGGCCAGTACCTCATGTACAAGGCGATGGGGGATCGCCTGCCGAGCGACATCGATCTGATCCTCGCCTCGGGCGACTACCGGGTCGGC
>NZ_JADBZL010000123.1:0-2678 GCF_020402505.1 Phenylobacterium sp.
GATGGAGGGCTTTGTCGCCTCCGACTTCCCCCACCTGCAGGAGCAGTTCCAGTCCGACATGACCGGCTGGCTGAAGTCGGGCCAGATCCGCTACCAGGAAACCGTTCTGGAAGGGTTCGAGCGCGCGCCGGAGGCTTTGATCGGCCTGTTCGAGGGCCGCAACGCGGGAAAGATGCTGGTTCGGCTCTAGCCTACTCGGCCGGGGTGGTGGCGGCGGACTGGCGGGCGGCCCAGCGCGCCCTCAGGCTCTTGCTGGTGTCCCGGCTGCCGTCGGGGCTCCAGCCCGGAGGGCCCAAGAGGTATCCGACAACCTCCCGTAGCGATCGGGCCGACGCTAGGTCTCGGCCAATGGCGATCCATTCATGGAAGGCCACGGTCAGGATGTTGAAGCTGCCGAGGTTGCGGATGAGGCCGTAGCGGGGCTTTTCCTCGTCCAGCTCGGCCTGGAAGGTGCCGAAGAGCTTGTCCCAGATAATCAGGATGCCGGCATAGTTGCGGTCCAGGTACCGGGGGTTGCGGGCATGGTGGACCCGGTGGTGCGACGGGGTGTTGAACACCGCCTCGAACCAGGCAGGCAGGCGCCCGACCGCCTCGGTGTGGATCCAGAACTGGTAGACGAGACTGATCCCCTGCTGGATGAAGATTTGCGCCGGCGAGAAGCCGAGGAAGGCCAGGGGCAGCCAGAGGAGCCAGGTCCCGGCCAGGCCTCCCGTCCAGGTCTGCCGCAGGGCCGTCGACAGGCTGTAGTGCTGGGAGGAGTGGTGGTTGACGTGCGCCGCCCACCAGAACCGCCACTCGTGGCTGAGCCTGTGGAAGACATAGTAGGTCAGGTCTTCCAGGAAGAAGATCGCCACCCAGCCCCACCAGGCGGTGAAAGGTACGGTGAAGATCCGGTGCTCCCAGGCCCAGACCGTGGCTACGAAGACCAGGCCGGCGGTCAGGAGGGCAGGCACGCCGCGCAGCAGGCCCATGGCCAACGAGACCAGGGTGTCCCGGGCCTCGTACTCGGCCCTGGCCAGACGCAGACGCCCCAGGCCGATCTCCAGCAGGATCGCCAGGATGAAGAAGGGGATGGCCAGCTTGACCGGATCGAAGGGGGCTTCCAGCATCAGGTCGTCTCCGGAGTCCATCCCGCCAGGGCGGGACGGGCAAGTCGCGGGCTCACGCCGGGCAGGCGCAGATGCAAGCGGCCGTCGCGGACGGGCGCCGCGGCCGCGTCGGTCCAGGCCAGGTCCCGGGCCACCCAGGCGTCGCCGAGGCGAAACAGATAAAGGGCGCGGGCGCCGGAGCGGGCAAGGGCGGCGGCGCCATCGGCGGCCAGCCAGACCCGGTCGACCTGCGCATCGGGATAGTCGTCCGCCAGGAGGGCTCGCGCCCTCGCCTCATCCAGCGGCGGGGTAGGCCGCGAAAGGCGCGCCGCCGCCACCAGGGCGACGATCACGAGGACTGCGACGCCGGAGAGGGCAAGCTGGCTCAGAAAGGGGGGAATAGGAATGACGCGCTCCTCTGGCGCCCGAGAGTCAGGCAGGGGGACGGGAGCGTCAAGCCGGACCCAGCGGAAGCTTGACGCCGCCCTCCCGCCCGCGCTCTGCTATCGCCATGGACGCGACGACCGACTTTATCCGCCGCCTGCCGAAGGCCGAGCTCCACATGCACGTCGAAGGCTCTCTCGAGCCCGAAATGATGTTCGAACTGGCCCGGCGGAACCGGGTCGCCCTACCCTTCGACAGCGTCGAGGCGGTCCGCGCCGCCTATAGCTTCAGCCGGCTCCAGGACTTCCTGGACATCTACTACCAGGGGGCGGCGGTCCTCCTGACCGAAGAGGACTTCCATGACCTGGCCCTGGCCTATTTCCGCCGGGCGGCGGCGGATGGCGCGGTCCGGTGCGAAATCTTCTTCGACCCCCAGACCCACACGGACCGCGGCCTGCCCTTCCGGGTCGCCATCGAGGGCCTCCTGTCCGGCATGGCCGCGGCGGAGACCGAACTGGGCCTCTCCACCGGCCTTATCCTGTGCTTCCTGCGTCACCTGCCGGAAGCCGCAGCCCTGGACACCCTGAAGGCCGCCGAGCCCTGGCTGGACCGGTTGCTGGGAGTTGGCCTGGATTCCTCCGAGGCCGGTTTTCCGCCGTCAGGCTTCCAGAAGGTCTTCCGGGCCGCCGGCGAGCGGGGCCTGAAGCGGGTCGCCCACGCTGGTGAGGAAGGCCCGCCCGCCTATGTCGCAGAGGCCCTGGACCTTCTCCAGATCGACCGGATCGACCATGGCAACCGGGCTCTGGAGGACGCGGCCCTGACGTCCCGATTGGCACGGGAGGGCCAAGTGCTCACGGTCTGCCCCCTGTCGAACCTCAAGCTCTGCGGGGTGCCGTCCCTGGAGGCGCACCCCCTGAAGCGCATGTTGCAGCTGGGCCTAAAGGCCACCGTCAATTCCGACGATCCCGCCTATTTCGGAGGCTATCTCCTGGACAACTGGGTGCAGACCGCCCGGGCGGTCGGGCTTGAGCGGGACCATCTCGTCACCCTCGCCCGGAACAGCCTGGAAGGCGCATTCTGGAGCGAAGCGGAACAAGCGCCCCATCTGGCCCGGCTGGAGGCTCTCGCCTCCGGTCAGTGATCGCCGTTCATCATGTCGAGGGTCATGACCCATTTGCCGTCCAGCCAGTCGACGATCTCGCGCGC
>NZ_JADBZL010000124.1:0-5283 GCF_020402505.1 Phenylobacterium sp.
TCCCACAGGCCCGCCGCGGCGGAAGGACAGGCTGAGGGCAGGTTCAGCGGTCATGGCGCGCCAGCCGCGAGCCCAGGGCCTGGACGGCGATAATGGCCACCACGGAGACGGCGACCAGGGCCGCCGCCAGGACACCGGCTCCTGCGTCGTCAAAGGCCTGGACCTTGTCGTAGATGGCCAGGGCCGCCGTCCGGGTCTCGCCCGGAATGGAGCCGCCGATCATCAGGACAACGCCGAACTCGCCCATGGTGTGGGCGAAGGTCAGGATGAAGCCGGTCAGGACCCCGGGCCAGGCCAGGGGCGCCTCGACGGTCCAGAAGGTCCTCCAGGGACCCAGTCCGCTGACCCAGGCGGCCTCCCGAAGCTCGGGCCGGATCGCCTCGAAGGCGCGCAGGGCGGGCTGAACCGCAAAGGGCAGGTTGGCGATCAGGGAGGCGGCCACCAGCCCCTCGAAGCTGAAGACCAGACCCTGGCCGAAGAGGGCGGTCCAGGCCGCGCCCAGGGGCGAGGCGTCGCCGAGGGCCGCCAGGAGGTAGAAGCCGAGGACCGTGGGTGGCAGGACCAGGGGCAGGGCGATAATCCCCTCCAGCACCGCCCGGCCGCGGCGCACCTGGTAGGCCAGGGTGCGGGCCACCAGGACGCCGATGGGCGCCAGCAGGCAGGCGGTCCACAGGCTCAGCTTGAAGGACAGGGCGAAGGCGACGGCGTCCAAGGGTCAGACGTCTCCCTCAGGAGCCAGGCCGAAGTTCCTCAGGACGGCTCGGGCCGGGGGTGAGGCCAGGAAGTCGAAGAAGGCCCGGCCCTCCCGGCTGGCGCCGCGCAGCACGACAGCGGTCTGGACCAGGGGGGCATGAAGGGTCGGATCGATCCGGCCGTAGGCGCCGGCCCGCGCCAGCTCCGGCCCCAGGGCGAGGGACAGGGGCAGAAGGCCGGCGTCGGCGTCGCCGGTGAGGGCGAAGCGCGCGGCCTGGGCGGCGGAGTCCCCCAGGACGAGGCGCGGCTCCGCCAGGGTCCAGACCCCGAGGGCCGTCAGGGCTTCCCGGGCGGCTCGGCCGTAGGGCGCATGGTCCGGGTTGGCGATGGCCATCCTCCGGATCCGGCCGTCTTTCAGCGTCCGGACCAGCTCTGCGGACCCGCCGGCGGGGCGCACCCTTGACCCCTTCCGGGCGAAGAGCACCAGCCGCCCCTGCCCATAGACCCGTCCAGGGCCCTCGGCGCGGCCCGACGCCACCAGGCGGCGCGCGAGGCTGGCCTCGGCGCTGAGGAAGACCTCGAAGGGCGCGCCCGCCTCGATCTGGCGGGTCAGGGCGCCGGAGGAGCCGAAGGTCAGCCGGACCGGTCCGCCCCCGGCGCGCCGGAAACGCTCAACGATGACGGGCAGGGCGCCGGTGAGGTCCGACGCCGCCGCGACGAGGGGGCCTTCGGACGCCCAGGCCCGGGTCGGCGCCAGGGCGATCAGGCCGGCCAGGGTCCGCCGGGTCAGGGACACGCGAGCACTCCAGTGTGAGGTGGGAAGCTATCGACCCAGCGTACTGGTCTTCCCCGCCGCGCGAAAGCACGGGCGCATGCACCCGGAGGTGCAGGTCAGGGCCGCGACTTCTTGGGCAGGGCGGCGACCTCCTCCGGAGTGAGACGCGTCAGCGTCTCCACCGAGCATCGGGAGACGCCGATGGGAGTCTTCACGAGGACCGTGACGTCGATCGCACCGCAGATCGCGGACGAGCCCCGGCTGTCGAGGGCGATCTTGTGTTCCCAGTCGAGCTCGGGACAACGCCCCTTCATGTCGAGCCTGTAGACGTCCTTCGCCCGGACCCGAAGATAGAGGGTCTTGTCGTCAGGGGCGGCGAAACCGCGGATATCACGGTTGAAGAAGCAGCTCTTCTGGGCGGCCTTGCCGTCCGTCTTTTCGGGCTGGGGCTTGGGTTCGGTCTGGGCCAACGCAGCCGCAGACAGACCCAGGGTGGCCGCAGTGACCAGTGCGAGAGATCGAAACATCTCAGGTCTCCTCGGAAACAGAGGGACCATAGGACACGGGAACCGCGGCGGGAAGATGACCATCCGGACCTTCAGGTCGCCGAGCGGCGCGCCGGGTCCACCAAGGCCGCGAGGTCTCCGGGAAGGGGCGAGGGCCCGCCGGTGGCACGGGCCGCGACGTGTTCGCCCAGCAAGGGCGCCCAGGTCAGGCCCCGGGATCCGAGTCCTCCGAGGACGAAGAGGCCCGGCGCCTCCGGGACGGCGCCCGCCAGGGGCAGGTGATCCCGGGTGGTGGCCCTGACCCGGGCCCGGCCGCCCAGGGCCACTCCCGCGAGGCTCGCGGCGAGGGCGGGCCGCACCTTGGCGAGGCTTTCGAGGTTGGCCCGGTGGTCCTCGTCGGTGAGGTCGGTGGAGGCCTCTCCCCGCCGGAACGTGGCGCCGAACAGGAAGCCTCCCGCCATGGGCGCCAGGTAGCCGCCCCAGCCGGCGGCGCGAGGCGTCTCAGGGTCCGGCGCGGCGACCCAGCTGACCTGGCCGCGTACGGGCAGGATCGGCGCCGCCGGCCAAAGGTGTCGAAGGTCTGCGCCGGTCGCGAGGATCACGGTCCGGAAGATCTGCGGCTCTGAGGGGCCCGACAATCGCCAACCGCCATCGGTCGGCTCCAGGCTCTGAATCCGTGCGGCGGAAGGCGCCCTGCACCAGGCCTCTAGGATCCCGCGGGGGTCGAGGCTGAGCGCACCGGGCTGGTCGAGGCCGGCCCGGTCCGTGACCTCCCCGAGCCGCGCCGAGGCCGCCGCCGGATCGAGGAGCCTGAGGGTCCCTTCCGGGAAGAGGTCCGAGGCGGCGATTCGGGCGAACCGCCCGGCGTCCCTGTCCGTCGCCGCCAGCTGCAGGACCCCCCGGGAGATCACCGCCCCGGGGAGCCCCGCGTAGATGTCGAGGGCGCGCAGGTAGGCCTGGGCCGCCAGCCGGGCGACGGGCCCCAGGCCGGCGTCGAGTCGCGGGGTCACAAGGCCTGCGGGGTTCCCGGAGGCGCCCGCTCCGGGGGCCTCGGCCTCGAACGGGACGGCCTCCACGCCCAGGGCCCGGAGGGCCCGACGGACCGCCGCCCCGGCAATCCCGGCGCCGATTACCGCGACAGGTCCGGCCGGCCCGGGGTCTCGCCCCTGTCCGGGAAGAATGGCTTCCAGGCGTTCGCGCTTGCGCCCATGGCCGGGCGCGCGACGGACCTCGAACCCCGCCGCCGCCAGCCCGCGGCGGACCTGTCCGGCGACGGTGAAGGTGGCGGCCCGAGCCCCCGGGGCGGAACGTGCGGCGACCGCCTGGAGGACCTCGTCCCGCCACATGTCGGGATTGAGGGCGGGAGCGAAGCCGTCGAGGAACCAGGCGTCCGCCCGACCTTCCCACTGGGCGAGGGCCTCCCCCACCTCCATGAGGGCGAGGTCCAGGCTGGCGCGGGACTCCGGCAGGTCGATCCGGTGGAAGCCCCGGCGCTTTCCGGGCCATTGGGCAAGGAGGAGCGCCGCCAGGGGCGCCAGCTCCGGCCAGGCGGCGAGGGCGCGCTCGGCGTCCTCGCGCGGCATCAGGTGGGCCTCGACGCTGAAGAGGTGCAGGCGCCCGCCCGGAGGGCCCTCCCGCCGCCAGAGGTCCAGCAGGGCCAGGATGTTGAGCCCCGTCCCGAAGCCCAGCTCGGCGACGGTGAAGCTCCGGCGTCCGCCCCAAGCCCCCGGCAGGCCGCAGCCCTGGAGGAAGACGGCCCGGGACTCCGAGAGACCATCGTCGGCTCCGAAGTAGGCGTCGCCATAGAGGGACGAGCGCGGGCGTCCATCCTCGGTCCATTCGATCGGCGCATCGCCCGGGCTCATGCGCCGACCTAGTCCCGGCGCGCGTCCGGCCGCAAGGGGCATCCTTGTGGGTGCGTCGGCGATCCCGAGGCGCTAGAACAGCCTTAAGGGGAGGCCGTTCGTCCATGACCAGCACCGTTCCGGGATTCGCGTTCCGCCGCCTGCGCTTCGACCTTCCGTCCGTCGGGGGCTACGGGACCGCCATCGAGATGGGCCCCCAGGACCGCCCGGTGGACATCGTCTTCTCTCATGCGAACGGCTTCAACGCCCTGACCTACCGCTCGATCCTCGGGCCCCTGACCGACCGGCTGAGGATCGTCGCCGTCGACCAGCGCGGGCATGGCCTGTCCGGCCTGCCGCCGCGCCTCGAGGACCCGGCCCGCAACTGGTACGATCTCGTTCCCGACCTGAAGGCGGTGCTGGAAGCGCTCGATATCCGGAACGCCGTGCTGGGCGGTCATTCCATGGGCGGAACGGTCAGCCTGATGGCGGCGGCGGAGAGCCCCGGCCGGGTGCGGGGGATCGCCCTGTTCGACCCCGTGATCATGGCGCCGGGCTTCGCCGCCCAGAACGGGAACCGGCCCCTGACAGGCGACAATCCCCTGCTCCAGGGCGCCCTGCGCCGCCGGCCGGTCTTTCCCAGCAAGGCGGCGGTCATCGCCTCCTATTCCGGCAAGGGCGCCTTCCGGTCCTGGACCCCGGACATGCTGGCCGACTATGTCGAGGACGGCTTCCACGACACGCCTTCCGGCGAGGTGGAGCTGAACTGCAAGCCCGCCTGGGAGGCCTCCAACTTCGCCAGCCATGGCCACGACCCCTGGCCGTCCTTCGAAGCTGCGGACGTTCCAATTCGCATCCTGAAGGCCGAGACCGGCTCCACCTGCAGATCGGACGGCCACGAGGCGGCCCTCACCGCGTCTGGCCGGATCCGGCTGGAGGTCATCCCCGGGACCACCCACTTCCTGCCCATGGAGCGGCCGGACCTGGTCCGGTCGACCCTCCTCGACCTGGTCGGCTAGAGACCCAGTCCGGGGATGGCGCGGCTGCGGAACTCCGCCTGCGCCGCTTCCGAGATATCGACCACCTTTCGGGCGTCGAGGTCGAAGCTGATCACCACGGCCTCGGCGCTGGCCCAGGGCTTTCCGGAGACCGGGTCGACCATCCAGTGAAAGACCCGGCGGGTCCGGGCGTTGCAGTCGGCGAAGCCGGAGCGGACCTCCACGTGCTCGCCGGCGAGCGGCCAGCCATGGTGGACGACCCGGTACTCCAGGACCGCGCCGCCGATGCGCTGGGGCGGATCGCCCGGCGCGGCGTCCGGCCCCGGACGGGTCGGCCCGAACAGGCGCGCCACCCCGTCGGACACCCGGCCAATGAACATCTCCGGGCGCATCCGTCCGAAGACGTCGAGCTCATCGGCGCGGACGGTCCCGAGGCCGATCCGCGTCATGCCCGTCCGCTCGGCGAA
>NZ_JADBZL010000125.1:0-36219 GCF_020402505.1 Phenylobacterium sp.
AGCCTGTAGGCCAAACACCTGCATCGGGGGTCTCCTGAGGTCCTGAGTCTGCAAACCCAAGCTTCAGAGACCCCCACCCTTCACTCAAGAGCCCGTCTCACATCTGTCTGAGCCAGGACACGCGCGGGGCTCAGTCCGCACGGTTCTGGTCCTGTCCTGCGGTTGTGGAAGCGACCTCGGTCCGCCAGTGGCCGACCAGGGTCGAGGACACGTTCTGGAACACCCGCAGCCGCGAGGGGGACCCCTTCGGCACCTGGGGCGCCAGGACGGCGACAGCGTAGACCCGGCCGTCCGGAGCGGTGACCAGGCCGACGTCGTTGAGCCCGAAGGTCTCGCCCCGGAAGTCCTGGCCTGTTCCCGTCTTGTGGGCGGCTCTCCAGCCCGGCGACAGCCCGCCCCGGAGCCGCATCGGCCCCGTGGTCACCCGCCCCAGGGTCTGGAGGATGAAGTCCGTGGACTCCCGGCTCAGGAGGTCACCCCGGTGCAAGGCCGCAAGGGCGCGGACCACGCCTGCCGGAGTCGCGCCGTCGAAGGGACGCTCGACATAGGCGGCGAGGGAGGCGGCGCGGGCCTCGGGATCCAGTCGCGCCCGGGCCGCCTCGAAGGCCCCGTAGGCCGAGAGTTCAGGGCTCCAGGTCAGCCCGGCGATACGGGACTGGAGACGGCGCTCGTCCTCTGCAAGGCGGATGCCCGACATGCCGCGGGAGGCCAAGAAGGCCTGGACCACGGCGGGCCCGCCGGCCAGGGCCATCAACTTGTCGTTGGCGGCGTTGTCCGACTGGATGAGGGCCCGTTGGACCAGGTCGCGGACGGTGGTCTCGTAGGACCCGTTCTCGATGAGATGGGAGACCGGCTGGTTGAAGACGCTGCGGTCGGCGTCTGTCAGGATCACCGCCTGGTCGAGGGACAATCGACCGGCGTCCACCCTGTCCATCACGGTCAGGGCGACCCAGAGCTTGGAAACGCTCTGCTGCGGAAAGGCCTGGTCCCCGTGCGAGGCGGCCAGCCAGCCGCTTTCCACATCCATCACGGCGATGCCGACCGGGCGGCGGAAACCGGGATCCAGGCTGGCGAGCCGGGCGACGAGCTCGGGCGGCGGCGGAGGTGACGGGCGAGAGGCGAGGTCGCGATCCTTCCGGGGTGGCGGCGGGGCGGGGACCTCGTCCGCGACCGGCTTGGCCGGTTCAAGGTTCCGGAACAGGGGAGAGGCGACGGCGATGGGGCCGGCCGTCGCCAACAGGGCCACGGAAAGGGTCGCCACAGGCCGCCGGAATCCCAAGAGGAGAGCCGAGACGCCGAGGTCCAACACGCCCTCCGGGAGGCGTCGCAGGGAGGTGGGAAGGCTCTTCAAGATCCGGAGAGCCGAAGCCGGAGCGATCCAGGTGACGTCTGCGACCCACCAGAGGGGCTGCATCATGCGCCAGGCCAGACCGGGGGGTCGGGGCGCAGGAGGTAGGACGGGACGGATGCGAGGCCCGGACATGGGGTTTTTCAGCCCTGATCCGGGGCGCGGCGTCAAGCTGCGGGACCTCAGAGAAGGTCGAGACTGACGCGACTGACGCCCGAAAGATCCCCGAGGGCCTGCCGGATACGCTCTGGCGCCTCGGAATTCGGCGACGGGAGGCGAATGGAGACGGCGCTCTTGCCGGGACCCGTACGCCAGGCCCTCACCTCGCCGGCGACGACACCCAAGGCCTCGAGCCGGCGCATGATTTCGGCTTCAAGGGCGGGGGTCTGGCGGATGTCGAGGAGGGCGGCGCCGGCGCGTCTGAGGATCGCGCCCGCGAAATGAGCGATCAGGCCGGCCCCCGCCAAGGCCATGACCGGGTCCGCCCAGGTCCAGCCCAGCCGCCAGGCCGCAGCGAGGCCGGCGAGGGTCAGGGCGGCGACCACGGCGTCAGCGGTCACATGCAGGTGGGCTGCCGACAGATTGATGTCGCCGGACGGATCCCGATGATCCGCAGGTGCAGGCCGCAAGAGGGCCATGCAGGCCAGGTTGAGGAGCAGTCCGCCGCCCGCAGCGTAGAGCGCGGCGGGATAGTCGGGGATTTCCGGCGTGATCAGCCGGGACAGGCTCTCGACCGCGAGCCCGAGGGCGGCGAGGGCCAGGAGGACGGCGTTGGCGAAGGCGGCGAGATCGCCGATCCGCGCCGCCCCGTGGGCGAAATGGACATTTCCCTCGTTCCGGCGCGCCACCCAGTAGGCCGCCCCCGCGACGCCAAGGGCCGCCACGTGGGCGCCGGCGTGGGCGCCATTGGCCACCAGGGCCACCGAGCCGAACACCAGTCCCGCCCCGACCTGGATGGCGGCCGCGAGGGCGACCAGGAGGGCGGCCATCCAGGTCCGTCGCTCATTCCGGTGCAGGTCGGTGAGAGCGACGGCCGCGTCGGGCATCGGGCGGGCGAGGGACAAGGGGGGTCACCCTGAACAGAGACGGTGGACGGAGAATTGTAACTTTGTAACATGCACGGCCGGGGACCTCCAAGTCGCCTGCGAGGTTTCCCCGGGCCGTCCGACGCATTAGATGGAAGGCCATGAGCCAGAAGACACCCGTCACCGTACTCACCGGCTACCTCGGGGCCGGCAAGACCACCCTCCTCAACCGGATCCTCTCCGAGGACCATGGCCGGCGCTATGCGGTCATCGTCAATGAGTTCGGCGAGGTGGGGATCGACAACGACCTCATTGTCGGCGCGGACGAGGAGGTCTTCGAGATGAACAATGGATGCGTCTGCTGCACGGTGCGCGGCGACCTCATTCGGGTGCTCTCGGGCCTGATGAAGCGCAAGGGCGGGTTCGACGCCATCATCGTCGAGACGACGGGCCTCGCCGATCCCGGCCCCGTCGCCCAGACCTTCTTCGTCGATGACGATGTCCGGGCGCGGACGGAACTGGACAGCGTGACCACGGTGGTGGACGCCCTGCACCTGCCGCTGCGCCTGGGGGACTCCAAAGAGGCCGTCGAGCAGATCGCCTTCGCCGACCAGATCATCCTGAACAAGACTGACCTGGTGACCGAGGCTCAGCTTCGGGACGTCGAGGCGCGGATACGCCGCCTCAACCCCCTGGCGCCCATCCACCGGGCCCAAAGGTCGAATGTGCCCCTCGACATGATCCTCGGCCGGGGCGGGTTCGACCTGGAGCGGATCACCGATCTTCAGCCCGAGTT
Source organism: Phenylobacterium sp. (assembly GCF_020402505.1). GTDB lineage: Bacteria > Pseudomonadota > Alphaproteobacteria > Caulobacterales > Caulobacteraceae > Phenylobacterium. The sequence continues at coordinate 3,170 of NZ_JADBZL010000125.1, forward strand.
CCTGAATCCGGCGCACGGCGAGCCCGGGCATGTCCACGATGAGTCCTGCGACCACCACGACCACGACCACGGTCATGGCCACCACGCCCATGATCATCATGGCCACGATCATCCTGGGCGCGACCACTCCGCCCGCGACCACGCTGCGGACGCGGGGATCTCCAGCGTATCCCTCACCTTCGACCGTCCCATGCATGGCGCACGGGTCAGCGCCTGGCTGAACGACGTGCTCCAGACCCAGGGGCCGGACATCCTGCGGGCCAAGGGCATACTGAGCGTTGCGGGAGAAGACCGGAGGCTGGTCTTCCAGGCGGTTCACATGATCCTCGAGGGGGACCTCCAAAGGCCCTGGCGCGATGACGAGGTCCGCACCTCGCGCCTCGTCTTCATCGGCCGGAACCTCGACCCGGAGGCGCTTCGGGCAGGCTTCGAGGCCTGCGCCGCCTGAGCCGAACCGCGAGCACGAAAAAGCCCGCCCGGCGAGCCGGGCGGGCTGTTCTTCCCGACGGGGCGGAACTCAGAGCTCTTCGTTGATCAGGGCGACCTGGAAGTAGCCGTTGCCCTGCAGGGTGTTCATCACCTGCATGAAGTCCCCGTACCGGACGTCGCGGTTGGCGCGGATATAGACGCGCTCCTGCGTCGGGTCCGGCTTGTCCAGCTTCCGGGCGAGATCAGCGGGAAGGGTGTCAATGGTCGTCGCCGCCTCCCCGATGAAGATGCCGCCATCCTGGATGTTGATGACCGTCGGCTCTTCGGTCTTGGCCCCGGGCGGCGGCGGCACCGCCGGCGGCAGGTCAAGCTTGATGGACACCGTGGCGGCCGGGATCGCCACCATGAAGATGATGAGGAGCACCAGCATCACATCGACGAAGGGCGTAACGTTGATCTCGCTGTTCTGACCGAGATCGAAGCGTCCGCCGCCACCGCCGCCAAGCTTCGCACCCATGAAATATTCCTTCCCTTCAGGACGCCGCCCGGCGTCCGGCTGTGTTGAAAAACCCTTCGCCAATCGGATCGGGATTGTAAAGCCCCAACCCGACACGCCCCCTCCCCTCATCGGACCGGCGGGGTTATGGAGGAGGGATGACCTACGCATTTGACGCCTTTGTGACCTCCGCCCTGTTCGACGCCGCCGGCCAGGCCTGGTTCGCCCTCGGGGATGGAACGGTGAGGCGCGAGGATGGTCTGACGCTCCAAGCCCACCAGGGCGCAGTCCTCTGCGCCGCTGTTCACCCCACAGGGGCGGGCGTCCTGACCGGCGGGGACGACGGCGTTCTGGCCTGGAGCCGCGGGTCCGGCGTCGAGGTCCTGGAGACCACCCCCGGCCGCTGGATCGACGCGGTCACGGCGAGTCCCGCCTCGGGACTGATCGCCTGGGCCAGCGGAAAGCGGGTCGAGGTGCGCGACGCCGCCGATCCGGACTTCCGGAGGACCTTCGAGCACGAAAGGTCGGCGGCGGATCTGGCCTTCGACCCCCGGGGCCGGCGCCTGGCCGTGGCCACCTATGGCGGGGCCTGGCTCTGGTACGCCCGCATCGCGGAGCAGAAGCCTGAAATCCTGAAATGGGCCGGCAGCCACATCGCCCTGGCCTGGAGCCCGGACGGGAAGTTCCTGATGAGCGCCATGCAGGAGAACCAGCTGCACGGCTGGCGCGTCGCCGACGACAAGAACCTCAAGATGGGCGGCTATCCGGCCAAGGTGAAGAGCCTCGCCTTCCTCTCCAAGGGCCAGATGCTGGCCACGTCAGGCGCCAATGGCGTGGTGGTCTGGCCCTTCACCGGGCCGGCGGGGCCCCTGGGCAAGCAGGCGGCCGAGGTCGGATATGATGAGAGCGCCCTGGTGGCGCGGGTGGCCGGCGACCCCGGCTCCCGGCGGGTGGCGGCCGGACTGGAGGACGGACGGGTCTGGATCTGCGACCTGACCGGCCAGCAGATCGACATGCTCAAGGCCGAGAAGGGCGAATCGATCTCGACCCTCGCCTTCAGTCGCGACGCCCGGCGCCTGGCCTGGGGCGACGAGGCCGGCGGCGGGGGCGTCTTCGACGTCTAGGCTCAGAAGCCGCGCAGTTCGCCCCAGACCTCGAAGGGATCCCGTGCGGAGCGCAGGGTGTTGATCGGCGCGGCCTCATCCCTCCAGCCGAGGGCCATGCCCGAGAAGAGCATGTGGTCGTCGGGAAGCCCGAGGACCTCGGCCACCGTCTTGGGGTACCGCGCCCAGTATTCCTGCGCGCAGGTGTCCAGGCCCTGCTCCACCGCCAGCAGCATGACGGTCTGCATGTACATGCCCAGGTCCGACCACTGGGGCGGGCCGAGCTTTCGGTCGAGGCAGAAGAAGAGGCCTACGGGCGCGCCGAAGAGCTCGGTGTTCCGGGCCAGCTGGCGCAGCCGCGCCGCCTTGTCCTCGCGCGGGATCCCGATCGTGGCGTAGAGGTCCTCGCCGTTCTGGAACCGCCGGGTCCGGAAGGGATCCCAGAGATTGGGCGGATAGACATCGTACTCCGGAGTTTCGCCCAGGGGATTGGCGGCGGCGCGGGCCTTCAGGTCCTCAAGGGGCGCACCCGTCAGGGCGTAGACCTTCCAGGGCTGGAGGTTGCCGCCCGAAGGTGCGCGGGCCGCCGCCTTGAGGAGTCCCCGCACCATCTCGGCGGAGGGGCGCTCCGGGCGGAAGGCCCGAATCGAGACCCGGCGTTGCACCGCTTCGCTGACTTTCATGTCGACCTCCCTGGCGCCGGCCCCTCCGGCGTTCGCGGCCGAATGACTAGCACCCGGGCGACGGGATTGTCAGCGCGTTTGCCTCGCTGCCCGCTTGGCCTATCCTTGAGCGTATGGCGCGAAGCGGAAGGACTGGCCGACCCCGGGTGCGATGGCTTCGACGGATTCTCGTCGTAGCCCTGGTCCTGTGCGTGGGCCTGCCCCTCGCCCTGGTGGCCGTCTACCGCTTCGTTCCGCCGCCCGTGACGATCCTGATGATCCAGAGATCCCTGGAGGGGAAGGGCATTTCCAGAACCTGGCGGCCCCTCGACGAGATGTCCCCGGCCCTGATCCGCTCAGTGATCGCCGCCGAGGACGCGGGCTTCTGCAGCCACCGGGGTTTCGACTTCGAGGCCATGCAGGAGGCCTGGGCTCACAACGAAAGGTCGGACCGTGTTCGCGGCGGGTCGACCATCAGCCAGCAGACCGCCAAGAACGTCTTCCTGTGGCCCCAGAGGTCCTATCTGAGGAAGGGCCTTGAAGCGGGCTTCACCGTGCTGATCGAGGTCGGCTGGGGGAAGCGCCGGATCCTGGAGGTCTATCTCAACACTATTGAGTGGGGACCAGGGATCTATGGCGCGGAAGCGGCGGCCCGGCGGAATTTCGGCGTCGGCGCGGATCGCCTGACCCCGGCCCAGGCGGCGCGGCTGGCGGCCATCCTTCCAAGCCCCCTGAAGTGGCGCGCCGCCCGGCCGGGCCCATATGTTAAGCGTCGGTCCGGGCGGATCGGCGCGGCGGCGGGGACCATCCGCCGGGACGGTTTGGCTGACTGTGTTCTCGCCGTCCGTCCGCGTTGACGCCGGGATTTCGAAGAGGAGAGGCAAGATGCGTATCGGCGTTCCGAAGGAGATCAAGTCCGACGAGCACAGGGTAGGGCTGATTCCTGCCGCCGTGCGCGAACTCACCGCCCACGGCCATCAGGTGCTGATGGAGGCGGGCGCAGGCGCCGGATCTGGCTTTTCCGACGCGGCCTACCTGGAGGCGGGCGCCGTCCTGGCGCCGGATGCCGCAGCGGTGTTCGCCGGCGCCGACTTGATCGTCAAGGTCAAGGAGCCGCAGAGGCCGGAGTGGGAGCGCCTGACCCCGCGCCACATCCTTTTCACATACCTGCACCTGGCGCCCGACCCCGCCCAGGCAGAGGGACTGGCCCGGTCCGGCTGCGCCGCCATCGCCTATGAGACCGTCACCGATCCGTCGGGGGGCCTGCCCCTGCTGGCGCCTATGTCCGAGATCGCCGGGCGCCTGTCCATCCTGGCCGCCGCCCAGCATCTCCAGAGGCACAACGGCGGGATGGGGTTGCTTCTTCCCGGCGTGGCGGGCTCTCCCCCGGCCCGGGTGACGATCCTGGGGGGCGGCATGGTCGGCGCCAACGCCGCCCGTATGGCCCTGGGCCTCGGCGCGCAGGTGACCCTGCTGGACCGGTCGATTCCCCGGCTTCGCGTCCTCGACGACCTGTTCGAAGGCCGGGTGCGCACCCGCTACGCCAACCTCGACGCCGTCGAGACCGAGATCCTGGCGGCGGACGTGGTGATCGGCGCGGTGCTGGCCGCCGGCGCCGCCGCCCCGCGCCTGCTACGGCGGGAGCACCTATCGCGGATGACCCCCGGTGCGGTCATCGTTGACGTCGCCATCGACCAGGGCGGATGCTTCGAGACCAGCCGGCCGACCACCCACCATGAGCCGACCTTCGTCGTCGACGGGGTGGTCCACTACTGCGTCGCCAACATGCCGGGCGCCGTACCGCGGACTGCATCGGAGGCCCTGGGCAACGCCACCCTGCCCTACGTGCTGACGCTGGCGGACCAGGGTCTCGAGGCCCTCCGGGCCGACCGACACCTGGCGCGGGGCCTGAACGTGCTGAACGGAGAGATCACACACCCGGCCGTGGCTGCGGCCCTGGGCCGGACGTCTTCCGACCCCTACGCCGCCTGGAACTGAAGCCTCAGGCCGCCGCCCAGGAACCCGGGTCCAGGGCGTCGGGATCGTCGATGGCCATGTCGTCCCAGTCCAGATCCGGCGGCGGACTGGCGGCGGCGGCGACGACGGCGTTGAGCTCAGCCGCCGAGGCGACCGACACCAGAACCGCCGAGGCCTCAGGCCGGGACAGGGCGAAGCCGAGGGCGGCCTGGAGCGGATCGGAGCGGCCTTCGGCGATCATGCGCCGGGCGCGGGAGATGCGCGCAGCTGCTTCCCTCAGGTGACTGGGGGCCCGGTCCGGGGGCAGGAGGAGGAGCCCATTGAGGAAGATGGACCTCAGGTGGACCTCCATCCCCAGGCCCGCGATTGAGGCCAGGGTTCCGTCATTGATCAGGCGCTGGTCCAGGAGGCTCGCCGGCGCCTGGACGATATCGGGGCGAAAGCGCCGGGCGACGCCGAGAGGATCGTCGGAGGCGAAGACAGAGACGCCGATCTTGCGGGTCAGGCCCTCGTCTCTCAGCGCCTTGAGCCGGTCCCAGAGGGCCGCGCCATGCGGCCCGAGGAGCTCAGCCACCGAGGGGACGAGAAGGCACTCGGCCTGAGACACGCCGAGGCGGTTCAGACTGGCCCGGACCTCGGCCTCGACAATGTCCGGCCCACGATCAGGACGGATGGTCGAGATGCAGACATTGAAAAGGTCCGGGCGGGGCAGAAGGGCGCCGATCTCGCGCTCGGCCTGCACGGACCTCCCGGTGACGTCGAACAGACGCATCCCGGACCGGGCGGCGACTTCAAGGATATCCAGCACTTCGGCCTGGGGCGTGCGGCCCCGGACTGGAGCCCGGTCGAAGGCGAACTGCCCCGATCCGAGGCCAAGCTTTGAAACTGGCGAAGACATAAGTTCTTCAGACGCGCCCCGGGTGGCTGAAGAGGGCAACCTACCGGCAATGCCTAAAGAAGCGGTTTCTGAAATGCTTACAGGACGTTAAATTCGACGCTCATGAGAACCCCCCTTCCCGACTGGCCGGTCTTCGGTTTCGTCGATGATGTCCGCCCCGCCCTCGACGCCGCGAGGCGGCAGGGTCGAACCTCGGTCCTGGCCACACTGGTCGCCGTGGAGGGCGGCGGGCCCCGTCCCGTCGGCACCCAGATGGTCTTCTCCGCCTCGGGGGACGCTACCCCGGACGTGGTGGTCGGCTACTTCTCGGGCGGCTGCGTGGAGTCCGATGTCGCCGACCACGCCTACGCCTGCCTGGCCGACGGGGAGCCCCGCCGGCTGGTCTACGGAGAAGGCAGCCCCTGGCCGGACATCCGCCTGCTCTGCGGCGCACGGATCGAGATCCTGTTGGAGCGGGTGGAGCCCTCGGATCCAGCCCTCGGCGTCCTGATCGCGGCCTGGAGCGCCCGCCAGCCGGCGGACTGGGTCACGGATGGCCGGCGCCGGGCCTGCGGTCCATCCGGGACGGTGGAGCCCTGGCCCGGCGCCTTTGTCCGACGCTGCGAACCGGCCCAGCGCCTGGTGGTCTTCGGATCCGACCCGACCGCCCTGGCCATCGCCGCCCTGGGCGCCCAGTCCGGCTTCGAGACCACCCTCGTCCGCGGCAAGGGCCCCGAGGCCCCGCCGCCGGTTCCGGGCCTCGCCTATAGCCGCCAGTCCCCGGCGGAGGCCCTGGCCGCCATCGGGACCGACGCCTGGACCGCCGTGGCCATCGCCAGCCACAACCTTGAGCTGGATCGTGAGGCCCTGGCGGCCGCCCTGCCCTCCGACGCGGGGTATGTGGGCCTGCTCGGGGCCCGCCGGCGCCTGGATGAGCGCCTGGCGCCCCTGCGCGCCGCAGGAGTCCCCGAGGCGGTCCTCTCCCGCGTCCACGCGCCCATCGGCCTCGACATCGGCGGCAAGGCCCCCTGGGCGGTGGCCGTCTCCGTGATCGGCGAGATCATGGCCGAGCGCTTCGGGGGCGGACGCAAGGCCTGAACCCGCCGCCCCGACGAGTCAGCCCCTGAGCAGGGGCAGGACCTCGACGGCCTCGCCCGCCGCCGCCGCGGGGGCGCCCGGCAGGCGGCGCAGGAGGGCGTCGGCCTCCGAGAAGATCCGGACGAGCGAGGAGTCCTGATCCAGGAAGGCTTCGGCGGTCTCGCCTTCGGGCCCGGAGGCCAGGCGCGCCCGCATCCAGTGTTCCCGTGGACCATTGGCGGGCAGGGGGCCGATCAGCCGGACCTGGCGAAGGACGGGAACGGCGGGACGACCCTCGAGGGCGGCCACCAGGGGCCTCAGGAAGAGCTCGGCGCAGACAAAGGCTGAGGCGGGATTGCCCGGCAGGCCCAGCATGGGACGGCCGTCCCCGAGCCAGCCGAAGAAGGTGGGCTTGCCAGGCCGGACGGCGACGCTTTCGACCCTCAGGTCCAGGCCCAGGTCGCCCGCTGCGGCGCGGACGAGGTCATGGTCTCCCACGGAGGCGCCGCCGAGGGTGACGACCAGGTCGCCACCGGCGCCTGCGATGGCGTCTCTCACGGCCTCGCGACGATCGCGCACCCCCGTCACCCGGCGGACCTCCGCTCCCCAGGTGCGGAGCATGGCCTCCAGGCCGGGCGAGCCGGAGTCGAAGATCTGCCAGGGGCCCGGAACGGCGGGGGCCTCCACCACCTCCTCGCCTGTGGAGACGATGCTGACCCGGGCGGGTCGCACAACCCGGACCCGGTCCCGGCCGGCGGAGGCGCACAGCGACAGACGCCAGGGGTCCACCCTCAGGCCCTCGGCCAGAAGGCAAGCGCCCTTCGAAAAGTCCCGCCCGGCCTGCCGGACATTCTCCCCGGCCGTGACGGCGGGGACGTCGACCGAGTCTCCGTCCCGCCGTGCGTCTTCCTGAATCACCACGGCGTCGGCGCCCTGAGGGAGGGCGGCCCCAGTGAAGATACGCACCGCCTCTGCCGGTCCGACCCGGCCTTCAAACCCATGACCGGCGGCGCTCTCGCCGATGATGCGCCGGCGACCGGCGCCGTCGTTGCTGCGCACCGCCCAGCCGTCCATGGAGGAATTGGTGAAGGGCGGCTGGTCGCGGACCGCAAGGATATCCTCCGCAAGGGTCCTGCCCAGGGCCTCGGACAGGGGGAGTTCGACCGGGCCGAGGCGGCGGACGTCGCTGAGCATGGCGGCCCGGGCGGCCTCGACGCACATGAGCTTCATTCGCGGACCCAGTCGCCGGACCGACCGCCGGACTTCGAGAGCAGCCGCACGTCCTCGATCACCATGCCGCGGTCCGCGGCCTTGAGCATGTCGTAGAGGGTCAGGCAGGCCACGCTGACGGCGGTCAGGGCCTCCATCTCGACCCCGGTGCGCCCCGTGGTCCGCACCCGCGCCGTCACTCTCAGGCGCCCATCCACGGCCTCGACGGCCACCTCGGCCTTCGCAATGTCCAGGGGATGACAGAGGGGGATCAGGTCGGAGGTGCGCTTGGCGCCCATCACGCCGGCGATCTCGGCGACGGCGCGGACATCCCCTTTCCGGGCCTGGCCGGAGAGGGCGAGGGCCAGGGTCTCGGGCGCCAGCCGGACATAGCCCTCGGCGACGGCCTCGCGGTCGGTCGCAGCCTTGTCCGAGACGTCCACCATCCGGGCGCGACCTTCGGCGTCGATGTGCGTCAGGCCGCTCACTTTTCGAGCAGCCGAGGCATCAGCTCGACCATGTTGCAGGGGCCATGGCGACTGTCGAGCTGGGCCTGGATGACCTTGTCCCAGCCGTCCTTCACCGCACCGTTCGATCCGGGCAGGCAGAAGACGAAGACTCCGTTGACAATCCCGGCCGTGGCGCGGGACTGCAGGGTCGACAGGCCCACCGACTGGTAGCTGACGAGGTGAAAGACCACCGAGAAGCCGTCGATCTTCTTGTCGAAGAGGGGCTCCACCGCTTCCGGCGTGACATCCCGACCGGTGATGCCGGTGCCGCCGGTGCTGATGACGGCGTCAATCTGGCCGGAATCCACCCAGGCGAGGATCCGGCCGCGGATCTCATCCACGTCGTCGCGGACGATGGCCCGGTCCGCCAGGACATGCCCGGCGCCGGTGACCCGGTCCGCCAGGACCTGGCCGGAGGTGTCGCTTTCCTCGTCCCGGGTGTCGGACACGGTCAGAACGGCGATACGCACCGGGACAAGGGGCCGGGCGGTGTCGATCCGGCCGCCGGGGGTGAGGGTGATCGGGGTCGCAGAGGTCATGAGGTCTCCCATCGCGCCAGGTCGTCGCGGTCGCGGTCCGTCGGTTCGATCCAGCGGCCGCCGTCCGGGCCGGTCTCCTTCTTCCAGAAGGGGGCCCTGGACTTCAAGTAGTCCATCAGGAAGTCGCACGCCTCGAAGGCGGCGCGGCGGTGGGGCGCCGCCGTCGCCACGAAGACAATGGTTTCGCCCGGGGCGATGGGGCCGGTGCGGTGGATGACGAGCACGTCCTGCAGGGCGAAGCGCTCCGTCGCCGCCGCGGCATGGCGGGCGATCTCGCGCTCCGTGAAGCCGGGATAGGCCTCCAACTCGAGGATGTCGGTCCGGCCCTGCTCGGCGCGGGCGATTCCCGTAAAACTGGCGACGGCGCCGGTCTCCGTCCGGCCCCGGCAGAAGTCGCCCAGGGCCTGGCCCGGATCGAAGGGCGCCTGGGTCAGACGGATCACGGCTCAGCCCCCGCTCATGGGCGGCAGGAAGGCCACCTCTGAGTCCGGGCCGAGGGCGACGTCGAGGCTGACCAGCTCCTGGTCCACCGCCGTCCGCACGGCGGGGGCCTGCAGGGCGTCAAAGAGGGCGGGGTCCTCGGTGGCGATGCGGCCCCGGAGGTCGGCGAGGGAGACGGCGGGGATGTCCCGCTCGCGCCAGCCGGCGAGGTCGGCGAGGCGCCCGAACAACAGCACCCGGGCCACCCTCAGCCCCCCGTCGTGGACATGTGCCGCTGAACGGCCGGCGGGGCGTTCCGGTCGATCCGGAAGTCATGCCCCTCGGGTTTGGCGTCGATGGCGGCGAGGATCGCCCGCCGCAGCTCCGCATCCGAGGCTCCGGCGCGCAGAACGGCGCGCAGGTCGCTCGCGTCCTCCCGACCCAGACAGGTGTGCAGCGTACCGGTGCAGGTCAGGCGCACCCGGTTGCAGAGCTCGCAGAAATTGTGGCTGAGCGGGGTGATGAAGCCCAGCCGCCCGCCCGTCTCGGCGACGCGGACATAGCGCGCGGGCCCGCCGGTGGTCAGGTCGAGGTCGGTCAGCGTCCAGAAACTTTCCAGGTGGTCCCGGACCTGGCGCAGGGACAGGAACTGGTCACTCCGGTCGACGTCGATGTCCCCCATGGGCATGGCCTCGATCAGGGTGGCGTCGAAGCCCTGGCCATGCGCCCAGGCGATGAGGTCCGGAAGCTCCTCGGCGTTGTCGTCGCGCAGGGCCACGGCGTTGATCTTGACCGACAGGCCGGCGGCCCGGGCGGCCTCGAGCCCCGCCAGCACCCTCGCAAGGTCGCCGCCCCGGGTCAGCTTGCGGAAGCGGTCGGGATCCAGGGTGTCGAGTGAGACGTTGATGCGGCGGACGCCCGCCTCCGCCAGGGGAACGGCGAACTCGGCCAGCCGGGTGCCGTTGGTGGTGAGGGTGAGTTCATCCAGGTCGCCGGTGGCGAGGCGGTGCGACAGGGCGGAGAACAGGCCCATGACGCCCTTGCGGACCAGAGGTTCGCCGCCGGTGATCCGGATCTTGCGGACGCCCAGGTCGATGAAGGCCGAGGCGAGGCGCTCGAGCTCCTCCAGCGTCAACACCTGCGCCTTGGGCAGAAAGGTCATATGCTCGGCCATGCAATAGACGCACCGGAGATCGCACCGATCGGTCACCGAGACCCTGAGATAGGTCACGGCGCGGCCAAACCCGTCCACAAGGCGGGGGCGGGACTGGACGGAAGGCGCGGTGTCGAGCGGCGTCATGCCCAGGCAACATAAGCGGGGACGGCGGAACATGACAGAGGCGGAAGTCGAGGGCCGGGCAGGTTACGCCGCCATCGTCCTGGCTGCAGGCGCCGGCCGACGCTTCGGCGGCGGCAAGCTGCTGGCGCCATGGCGGGGCGCTGCCCTCGTCGCAGGCGCGGTGCGGGCCGCCCTGGCGACGGGTGTGGGTCCCGTCATCGTCGTCACAGGGACAGACGCCGAGGCCGTCGGGAAGGCCTGCGAGACGGCGGCCGGGCCCGGGGCCAGGGCCCGACTGCGCCGGGTCCATGCCGAGGACCACGCCGAGGGCATGGGCGCCTCGCTGCGGACCGGAGTCGCGGCCCTTCCGCCGGATATCCGGGGCGTCTTCGTCTTCCTCGGCGACATGCCGGACATCCCCACGGAGGTCTTCGCGCCCCTGGTGGCCGCCGTGGAGGCCGGCGCCCCGGCCGCCGCCCCGAACTTCGGGGGACGCCGGGGCCATCCGGTCCTGTTCTCAGCCGCCCTGCTGCCCGTCCTCGCCCGGGCCTCGGGGGACGCCGGGGCCCGGGAGGTGCTCGCCCGCCTCGGGGATCGCGTCGCGAGGGTCGCCTGCGCCCACCCCGGGGTGCTGTTCGACGTCGACCGTCCAGAGGATCTGGGCGACGCTCCCCGGGGCTAGGCGCGTACGGTCAGCCCTTACTGACCCTGGCCGAGGGAGTAGCCGGGCTCGCCATCGAAGGTGAAGAGGTGCTCGGTCTTCACGAAGTCGACGCCTGACAGGGTCAGCCGGCGGAGCAGTTCCACCACCATGGCGGGATTGAACGACTGGCCAGGCTGGGCGAGGAACCGGCAGCGCCAGTGGTCGGTGCAGAAGGTCTCCGGAAGGCCCTGGGGCCAGACCTTGACGCCGCGGTTGGTGATCATCGCCAGTTCGTAGCCGCCGGTGATCGTGGCCTGCATCCGGCGGGCGATCTCCTCCACCGGCTGGGTCGAGTGGACGAAGACATCAACCCCCACAAGTTCCTTGACTGCGGGCTTCCTGGGAGACGCCGTCGGTACGGGGAAGGCCTCGCCGGACGCGGTGTAAGCGACCGAGTCCAAGTGCACGGGCGTCAGACCCATGCGCGCGATGACGGCGTCAGCGAAGGCCGAGGTGCTGACCCGCTCCTTCGAGACGCCCGGCTTGAAGATGTCGTCGGTATGGATCCCGTCCTCGATGGTCCGGAGCCAGGCGTTGTGCACCCGCGCGGCGGCCTCAGGCTGGCCGATGTGCACCAGCATCATGACGCCCGCCAGCAGCAGGCCGGAGGGATTGGCCGAGTTCTTCCCGGCCCGGCGGGGCGCCGAGCCGTGGATGGCCTCGAACATGGCGCAGTGCTCGCCAATGTTTGCGGAGGGCGCAAGACCGACCGAGCCGGCGATCTGGGCCGCCACGTCGCTGAGCACGTCGCCGTAGAGGTTCGGCATGACCAGGACATCGAAAGCCTCCGGCGTATCCGCCAGCTTGGCCGCGCCGATGTCGATGATCCAGTGCTCGTTCTCGATATCGGGATACGCCTCCGCAACTTCCCGGAAGACCTTGTGGAACAGGCCGTCCGTCAGCTTCATGATGTTGTCCTTCGTGAAGCAGGTGACCTTTTTCCGGCCATAGGCCTGGGCGTAGGCGAAGGCGTAGCGGTTGATCTTCTCGCAGCCAGGCCGGCTGATCAGCTTCAGGCACTGGTAGACGTCGTCAGTCTGGCGGTGCTCGATGCCGGCGTAGAGGTCCTCTTCGTTCTCCCGGACGATGACAAGGTCCATCCCCGGATGACGGGTCGAGACAAAGGGCGCGTAGGACCGGCAGGGCCGGATGTTGGCGTAGAGGCCCAGGGACTTCCGGACCGTGACGTTGAGGCTCTTGTAGCCGCCGCCCTGGGGCGTGGTGATCGGGGCCTTGTAGAAGACGCGGGTCCTGCGCAGGCTCTCCCAGGCGCCGGGATCAATACCGGCGGTGTTCCCGGACAGGTAGAGCTGTTCGCCGATGGTGATGGTCTCCGGTGCGATATCCGCGCCGCCCGCCATCAGAACCCTGAGGCTGGCCTCCATGATCTCGGGACCAATGCCATCGCCGTAAGCCACTGTGATCGGCACTGTCCCGGAGCGGCCGGACTGACCTTCGCCGCGGGGCGGGGAGACGAGGGTGTTGATGTCGTTCATGGCCGGGACCTCCTGGGGTTGCAGATGAGCGGCTTCTGGCCCCTCCAGATGCATTATTGAAATTGATTATCTAGATATTCGTGATGATCATTATCAATCATCATCCGGGCGCCCCAGTCCTTTCCGTCGATCCCGGGCGCCCCACATGGCGAGGATAGCCGGCGCTACCCGGAACCGGAGCGAGGACAACCCCATGCCGACTGGCCTGTCGCACCTCGAGGCCCTCGAAGCCGAGTCCGTCCACATCATCCGGGAGGCGACGGCCGAGGCCCGCAACGCGGTCATGCTGTTCTCCGCCGGCAAGGATTCGACGGTCATGGCGCACCTCGCCATTCGGGCGTTTCACCCCTCGCCGCCGCCCTTCCCCCTTCTGCACATCGACTCCACCTGGGAGTTCCGTTCGCTCCTGGAGTTCCGTGACGCCTTCGCCCGTGACAACGGCTTTCGTCTGATCGTTGCTGCGAACGAGGAGGGGCGCGCCGCGGGCCTCAATCCCTTCGACCATGGCGACCGATACACGACCCAGATGCGAACCGAGCCTCTGAAGACGGCCCTCCGGGAGGGGGGCTACGACATCGTGTTCGGCGGCGCCCGGCGGGACGAGGAAAAGTCGAGGGCCAAGGAGCGGGTGGTGTCGATCCGGACGCCATCCCAGGGCTGGGAGCCGAGGAGCCAGAACCCCGAGCTCTGGCGGCTCTACAACGCCCGGTCGGGCAAGGACGGATCGGCCCGGGTGTTTCCGCTGTCCAACTGGACCGAGACGGACATCTGGCTCTACGCCCTTTGGCGCGGGATCGCGCTCGTCCCCCTCTACTACGCGGCGGACAGGCCGGTGGTGCAGCGCGCGGGGACCTACATCGTGGTCGACGACCCATCGCGCATGCGCCTGGGCCCGCAGGACCGGATCACCCAGCGCCGGGTGCGATTCCGGACTCTGGGCTGCTGGCCTGTGACAGGGGCGATCGAATCCGAGGCGGACGACCTTCGCGCCATCGTCAGCGAGACCCTGCTCTCGGCGGTGTCGGAACGCCAGGGCCGGATCAGCGACGGGGAGGATGGGGGTTCCCTGGAGCAGAAGAAGCGCGAGGGCTATTTCTGATGTCTGAGGCCGGACGTCGCTGGCTCAGTGACGACGTCGCCGCACTGGTCACCATGCACGGCAAGGAAGCGGTCATCGGCCCCGTCCTGGCTGAAGGCGCTGGGATCTCCCTGTTCCGGGTGCCGGATGTGGACACCGACGCCTTCGGAACCTTCAGCCGAGAGGTCGAGCGCCCCGGGACGGCTCTGGACGCCGCGCGAGCCAAGATCCGGGCGGGATTCGCCGCCTCGCCGGCGACCCGAATCATGGTGGCGAGCGAGGGCGCATTCGGGCCCCATCCCGCCATCCCCCTCCTGCCCTTCGGTGACGAGCTGGTTCTTCTGGTCGACCGAGAGACCGGGTTCGAACTCGCCGGGCGACATGCGGGACCGGAGACGAACTTCGCCCATTGGCGGGCCAGGGACGTAGAGACCGCGCTGGACTTCGCGCGGCGGTGCGGATTCCCGGAGCACGGCGTGATCGTGCTGGGTGTCCGCGGAGAAGCGCCGGCGCCGGACGTGTTCTGCGAGAAGGCTCTTGAGGATGAGGCCGCCCTCGCCGCGGCGGCCGCCGAGGCGATCGCCCTGACCGGCGCGGCCTTCCTCGAGACGGACATGCGGTCGCACCGGAACCCTACGCGTCAGGAATCGATCCGGCGGGCGGCTCAGGATCTTGTCCGCCGTCTGCATTCGCCCTGTCCCGCCTGCACACGCCCGGGCTTCGACCGGATCCGGAGAATTCCGGGTCTTCCCTGCGCCGACTGCGGGACGCCGACAGAGGTCACGACGGCCTGGGTTTTGGGCTGCGAGGGCTGCGGCCTTGAGGAAACCCGGCGCATCGCGGGCGAGCCCTGGGCGGATCCCGGCGCCTGCCCCTCCTGCAATCCCTAGGTGATCCAGCCTGATCCCAGGCTGGAGAGGGAGACGCCGACCAGGATGATCTGGTCGCCATTGCCCATGTCGACGATGACGTCCGAGCCCGCCTGGGCGAGGGTCCGCGAGGGTCCGCCCTCCAGTCTCAGCCGGTCACCCTCGGCATAGTTGAAGTCCGTGATCCGGTCGATCCCGGCGCCGGAGAACGAGTAGAACAGGTCCGCGCCCGCGCCGCCGGAGAGGGTGTCGTTGCCCCGGTCGCCCCAGATCCAGTCGTCGCCGGCGCCGCCCATGACCGTGTCATCGCCCTGACCGCCGCGCACCCAGTCGTTCCCGGCCCCCCCGTCGACCGTGTCATTGCCCATGTTGCCATAGACGATGTCGAAGCCGGCGTCGCCGAAGAGCAGGTCGTTGTCCCTGCCCCCGACGACCCAGTCATCCCCATTGTTCCCACGAAGGGAGTCATTGCCCATGTTGCCGTGCATGTCGTCGAAGCCCGAGCCCCCGGAGAGGGAGTCGTCGCCCGCCTCGCCGCGCAGGACGTTCGTGCCCGAGGCGTCCTGGATCGTGTCCGCACCATCACCGCCGTACACGGTGTCCGCACCTGCCCCCGCCGTCAGCTGGTTGGCGAGGGTGTTGCCCGTAATGAGGTCTGCGCCAGCGCCGCCGACAGCATCCTCGATGTCCGTTCCCCGGGCGATGGCGACATTACCACGGTAGCCGCCGACGTCGGAGAAGTAGCCTGGACGGAGGTCAATGACCTGGTTGCTGGAATAGCCCGAGAAGTCGAACCGGTCGCGCCCGCCGGCGTCCCACACCGCCCACTGCATGACCGAGGCGCTGCTCACCGCCTCGAACCAGGGCCGGCCGGCGTTGGAGTTGAAGCCGTAGACCGTGTCCCCGGTCCGGGTGGTCATGTTCGCTCCGTACATGAACTGGGCGGCCGCAATGTCGTCCAGCAGAGGCACGGCGGAGAAGCCAGGCAGACTGGCGCCCGTGTTGAAGCCGCCGAAGTAGCTCATGACCGTGTACTGCCGGCTGTCCTCGAAATAGCTGGCGTCCGCGCCGTAGGTGGCGGACCCGGTATCGGGATAGGTCGAGGGATGGCCCAACCCGATGGCGTGGCCGATCTCGTGGACGAGGACCATGCCGCCGTAGTTCGAGGCCAGGGGCTGGAGGTTGTAGCTCGCCGTGATGTCGACCCAGACGTCCCCTGAATTGGAGGCGAAGTTGGTGGAGCCTGGATAGTAGGCGAGGGCCGCAGCGCCTTCAGGACCGTCGGTATAGCCGGCGAACAACATCGTCGCCTGATCGGAATACGCCGCCTCGCCCGTCTCGCCGGAACCCTCGCGCACAAAGCTGATCCGGGCGACGTCGGACCAGGCCTGCAGGGCCAGCTCCGTCTGACGGATCTGGGCGGCGTTGAAGCGCGTGAAGCCACTCGTCTCGTTGGGCATGTTGGCGGGGACGGAGGAGCGGAAGGCGTAGCTGACGACGAAGGGCTGGCCAAGGCTTCCCCATCCGCCCTCCCCGCCCGTCAGCCGGTTGACCGCCTGGTCGAGGGTGAAGCTTGTCTTGCCATTGGAGGCGGTCCCGCCCCGGTCACCGAGGTTAAGGTAGGTGTAGGCGGGCCCAGCCTCGCCATCTCCGCCGCGCAGGAAGCAGGCGCCGCAACCGCACATGGCCGAATGGCCGGATTCCGCGGCCTTCGCGCTCCAGGAGCGGGAGACCCTGTCACCTTCGGGGCCGGAGACGTCCGGCTGCTGGAACTGTGGCCACACGGCGGGCTTCCTTCACCGGCGACGGCGGGGCCGGAGCCGGAACGGGCTTGCGGTCGGGGCGCTTCTGGCGCTGCATGCCAGACTACATGAATTCGGCGGGAGACGAAGATGTCGGAGGAAGGAATTCCGGCGGATGGATGGGAGGCCACGGGCGTCCGGGTGGTGCGGGGCGACCAGCTGGACGCCAACACCCCCCAGACCCCTGGCATGAACCGCGCCGCGGCCATTGACTTCGCCCGGGTCGGCGCCCGCAGGCTCTGGGCCGGGACCGTCCACATCCACGCCGGCGCAGGAACGGGCGCCCACCACCATGGCCCCCTGGAAAGCGTGATCTACGTGGTCCGGGGCCGGGCGCGGATGCGCTGGGGCGAGCGGCTGGAATTCACGGCCGAAGCGGGGCCGGGAGACTTCATCTATGTCCCGCCCTTCGTGCCGCACCAGGAGATCAACGCCTCGAGCGACGAAACCTTGGAGTGCGTCCTCGTCCGCAGCGACGGAGAGGCCGTGGTGGTCAACCTGGACATCGAACCGGTCGAACCGCCCCGCGAGGTGCGCTGGATCGATCCCATCCACAGGGACTGACCATGCCCCGCATCACGGCCAACGGCCTCGACATCCACTATGAGAGGACCGGACAGGGTCCGCCCCTGCTCTTCATCTCTGGTACGGGCGGCGACCTGCGGGTCCGGCCGAACATGCTGGACGGGCCCTTCGCGAGGCGGTTCGACCTCGTGGCCTACGATCAGCGGGGCCTGGGCCAGACGGAGAAGCCTGACCGTCCCTACGCCATGGCGGACTACGCCGACGACGCCGCCGGCCTTATGGACGCCCTGGGCTGGGAAGACGCCCTGGTGATCGGCGTCTCCTTCGGCGGCATGGTCGCCCAGAACCTCGTCGTCCGGCATCCCCTCCGCGTCCGCCGCCTGGTGCTGGCCTGCACCTCGCCAGGGGGCGCCGGGGGCGCCTCGTTCCCGTTCCACGAGATCGGCCACCTGAAGGGCGAGGCCAGGGCTCGTCATCTGCTGCCGATCAATGATACGCGGCTCGACGAGGCCTGGGCGACCGCCCATCCCGACCGCTATGCGGAGGCCATCGCCCTGTCGGCCGCCGATCCCTTTGCAGGCGAGCCCGGTCGGGAGATGGGCGCGCGCCGCCAGATCGAGGCCCGCGCCGGGCATGATGTCTGGGAGTCCCTGCCGGCGGTCCGGACCCCGACCCTGATCGCCGCCGGCCGCTTCGACGCCATCGCACCGCCCCAAAGCCAGCTCAACCTGGCTCTGGCGCTTCGCGGGTCCACCCTGCGGTTTTTCGACGGCGGCCATATGTTCATGCTCCAGGATCGGGCCGCCGTCCCCGCCATGATCGACTTTCTGCTCGAGGCGGACGCCCGCCCGGGCTCCTGAGGAACGCCCGCGGCTCCGGACGGGTCCCCCTCGGGATTCTCCCAGCCTTGCATGTCCCTGGGGAAGGAGCCATTTGAACGGCCAGTCGCAAGGGGGCCTCCGCCCCCTTCACAGATCAGGGCCAGCAAGCCCGAGGAGATTCCCATGCCCGCCACACCTGCGGACAAGGCTGTCCGCGCCGCCCGCACAGCCGCCAAGTCCACCGTCGACGCCGCCGAGGACGCGGTTGAACAGGCCGAGCGGAAGCTGGCCGACGCCGCCCGCCGGATCGAGAAGGCCGTCGCCGAGGGCGTCGAGCAGATCCGCACCCAGGGAAAGGCCTACGCCGCAGAAGCGGCGGACCAGATCGAGGACGCCCAGCGCTACGTCGCTGGCCGGGTGCGCGAGCGGCCGCTCGCCGCCACGGGACTGGCCCTCGGCGTCGGCGTCCTGATCGGCCTCATCCTCGCCGGCGGACGCAGCCGTTGAGACTGAGCCGCCTGATCCTGGCGGTCTGCGGGACGGCGGCTCTGGCCGCCGCCTCGGGCGTCTTCGTCGTCGCCCTGTCTCTGGCGTTGTACGCCGCCCTTGAGCCGACTCTGGGCGCCGCTGGGGCCGCGGCGGCCGTGGCGGTCGCCTGCCTCCTGATCCTGGCGTCTGCAGGACTGGTCCTTCTTCTGATCGCCACCCGGCGTCCGCGGCGGGCGGCGGCGGCCGAGGGGGGAGACCTCGGCGCAGAACTCCTTGAGCTGGCGCGGCGGCGACCTGTCCTGGCGTTGTTCGGGGCGGCGGCGGCCACCGCCATCGGCCTCAGCGCCCTTCGCAATCCCCGGATCGTCTCCGGACTGGTGAGCGTCGTCCTCGGGCTCCGCCGGCCGCTCTGATCCTCAGCCTCAGGCGGCGCCCCTCTGGCAGAGAGGTCCGGAATCCAGCCGAGCAAGGGGCTCTCCCACAGGCCCGCTCAAGCGGGCAGGGCGGCCAGGAAGTCGATGGCCGAGCCCGTAGAGTCTGCGCGGACCGTTCCGCCCGCGTCGGTCACGAACAGGTAGACATAGTAGGCCTGGACCCAATGGCCGTGCAGGCCGTCCCCCATGGGCAGGCCGAGAAGGCCGTCGGAGACCTCGGCGCGAAGGCGTGCGCGGGGACCTTCCGCACGAGCCCGGATCAGGATGAAGCCCTCGCGCTCCTCGGCCTCGATTCGCGCTGAGCCACCCGTGGGGAGGGCCGCGCCTGCAAGCTGTGACAGGTTGAGCAGCGCCCTGGCCGCCGGCTTGGCCAGGGCGGGCGCCGCCACCTGCCAGTCCAGATCGGCGCGGATGTGACGGAAGAGGCCCTCGGTCAGGCGACCCAGCTCCCGGGAGTCGAACACTTCCGCCGATGCAGAGGCGCCGAAAGCGACCCGGCAGAAACCGAGCAGGTCCGCGAGTTTTCGGGCGGAGGCGCCGATCAGACCCATGGCCTCCTGTCGCATATCCTGGGCTGACGGGTCGTCCAGCAGATCCAGGCCGCTGACCATGGCGCTCACCGGGCTGATGAAGTCGTGGCACATCCGCGCAGCGAGAAAGGCCGCCACCTCCGCCGTGCGCGGCGGAGGCGCGTCGCGACGGGCGTCTTCCGGCGGGGAGGTGGTGTTCTCTGTCATGGTAAACGGGAATCTGGCCTGATTTGCTGCTTTGGGAAACCGCCGGACGCCTCTAGGACAGGCCGCGTCAGACAGGATGGTCACCCGCATGCCGACCCTCGACGCCCGCTTCGGAGCCGTGCTCGCCGACCTCTGCGAGGAGGCCGCCGAGCTCGTACGACCGCTCTGGAACAGCGGCCTGGCCGTAGACCGCAAGTCGGACGACAGCCCGGTCACGGAGGCGGATCGACGCGCCGAGACGCTGATCCTGGAGGGTCTGGCCCGGGTGGCGCCCGGGGTGGCCGTGGTTTCGGAGGAGCACGCCAGCGAGTTCGGGGCGCCGGGCCGGATCGGCCGGGTCTTTTTCCTGGTGGATCCCATTGACGGGACCAAGGCCTTTGTCCGGGGCGATCCGAACTTCACCGTCAACATCGGGCTGATCGTCGACGGCGTCCCCGTCGCGGGGGCGATCTCGGCGCCCGCCACAGGCGAGACCTGGTTCACCGCCGGCCAGGGCGTGCTGAAGCGAATCAAGGGTGGCCCCGCCGATCCGGTGAGGGCCCGGGCCTGGCCGGAGGGCGCCGCCATCGCCCTGGTCAGCCACACCATGAAGCCCGAGACACTGAAGGCGCTCGCCGAACGCTACGGCTTCCACGGGACCGACGCGATGGATTCCTCCATCAAGTTCTGCCGGCTCGCCGAGGGCGCGGCCGACATCTATCCGCGTCACGGGCCGACCATGGAGTGGGACATCGCCGCCGGACACGCCATCCTCGCCGCCGCCGGCGGGAGGGTCGAGACCGAGGACGGCGGCCCGTTTCTCTACGGCAAGGCCAAGGCGGGGTTCCTGAACGGCGCCTTCGTCGCCCGCGGCGGCTGACGGCAAAATAGCGCCTACACCCGCATCGCGATCCGTCGCATAAGGCGTGCGAGACAAGTGAAGGAGACCGACATGGCCCTCGACGCCGGCGCCGACGCCAAGACCTTCAGCTGGGAAGATCCCCTCGACCTCGCCTCGCGCCTCTCCGAGGACGAGCGCATGGTGTGGGAATCGGCCCGCGCCTACGCCCGGGACAAACTCCTGCCCCGCGTGGTGTCCGCCTACGCAGAAGAGCGGTTCGACCGCGAGATCATGACCGAGATGGGCGCCCTTGGCTTCCTCGGGCCCACCCTGCCGGAAGCCTATGGCTGCGCCGAGGTCAATCATGTCGCCTACGGCCTGATCGCCCGGGAGATCGAGGCCATCGACTCCGGCTACCGCTCGGCCATGAGCGTCCAGTCCTCCCTGGTCATGTACCCGATCCACGCCTTCGGCTCGGAAGCCCAGCGCCAGCGCTACCTGCCCGGCATGGCCCGGGGGGAGATCATCGGCTGCTTCGGCCTCACGGAATCCGACGGCGGCTCGGACCCGGCCTCCATGCGCACCACCGCCACGCCGACCAAGGGCGGCTTCATCCTGAACGGCGCGAAGATGTGGATCACCAACGCGCCCATCGCCGATGTGGCCCTGGTCTGGGCCAAGCTGGACGGCGCCATCCGCGGCTTCCTGGTCGACCGGGGCTCGGAGGGCTTCTCCACCCCGCAGATCAAGAACAAGCTTTCGCTCCGCGCCTCCATCACCGGCGAGATCGCCCTGTCCGACGTCTTTGTGCCCGAGGACCAGATTCTGCCGGGAGTCTCCGGCCTCCGCGGTCCCTTCTCCTGCCTGAACAAGGCGCGATATGGCATCGCCTGGGGCGCCATGGGCGCCGCCGACTTCTGCCTGCACGCCAGCCGGGACTACGTCTCCAGTCGCAAGGTGTTCGGCAAGCCCCTCGCCGCCCGCCAGCTGGTCCAGAAGAAGCTGGCGGACATGCAGACCGAGATCGCCCTCGGCTTCGAAGGCGCCCTCGCCCTTGGCCGGCTGATTGACCAGGGCGCCTGGGTGCCTGAGGCCATCAGCCTGATGAAGCGCAACAACTGCGGCAAGGCCCTGGCCATCGCCCGGGAGGCCCGCGACATCCACGGCGGCAATGGCATCAGTGGCGAGTACCACGTCATGCGCCACGCCTCGAACCTCGAGACCGTGAACACCTACGAGGGCGCCCACGACGTCCACGCCCTGATCCTGGGTCGCGCGATCACCGGCGAAAACGCCTTCTGACGCCGCCGCCCCCTCGTTCGGCGACCGCGAACTCCCGGCGACTCAGGCGTTTCCGGCCACCGGAAGGGCTTCTGCCGACAGGCCGGCCGTCCGCCAGGGTCCGGGGTCAACCAGCAGCACGATGGTCCGCCCTTCGGAGATGAGACCGGAGACAACCGGGGGTCCCGCCGCGCCCGGGGAAAGCCGACGCGCCTCCCGCCTGGCCAGAACCGCCACGTCATGACCCTCTCCCGGCTCCGAAACCAGGACGTCGGCGGAAGACAGGGCCCGCAGAGCTCGCAAGGAGAGAAGATCGGCGGGCGTCTCCGGGGGAATGGCGAACAGCCGGCCGGGCGGCCGGGTCGAGGCCGTCAGGGCGTGTTCGAGCAGCGCCTGAACCTCGTCATCAGACCGACCCTCCAGGACAGCAGCGGCGACGGGCCCTTCCAGAAGGGCCGAGAGGACGACCCGCCTCTCGCCGGGGTCGGGCCAACGGCGACGCAAGTCTGTCTTCCGGGCGTCGAGAAAGCGGGCCAGCCGCCCGATCCCCTCCGGAACCCGGGGCTCCAGCTCCGCCCGGAGCCGGGCGGCCACCAGCGGCGAAGCGCCCCCCGTCCCAAAAGCCGCCACAAGGGCGCCGCGGTCAATGAGCGCGGGGACGGTGAAATCGCAGAGGGCGGGGCGATCCATCACATTCACAGGAACGCCCGCCTGTCGCGCCGCTTCCGAGGCGCGGGCGGCGAAGGCCTCATCCGGATGGACGATGAAGCCAAGGACAAGGCCGGTCCAGCACCCGGGCGATACGGCTTCCTCAGGGGCAAGCCGGACCAGCTCCGCCGGGCCTCCGGCGAGAAGTCGAAGGCGCGCCTCCAGTCCTTCGCCGTCTCCAGCCAGACCAATCCTGCGTCCGGCGAGCGGAAAGAAGGCGGGAAAAACGTCCAAGTCGGTCCCTTCGATGCCTATCTGAGAGTCTTGAGATGGGCGATCAGAGCGGCGCGATCCTTAGGCGACGCAACGGCCGTGATCATCCTTCCGCCGGGTGCGAACCGGGTTGGCGCGGCCAGATAGGCGTCAAGCGCAGCGTCTGTCCATGCGCCGCCCTTGGACTTGAGTGCTGACGAGTAGGCGAAGTCGCTGCGGCTGGCGATCCGCGCCCCGGCGACCCCGGTCAGGGCAGGCCCGGCCACCGTGCTCGCAGCCCCATGGCAGGTCCGGCATTGCAGGTTGAAGATCCGGGCGCCGTCCGCCGCAGCGGCCGGCTGCACCGAGAGACCGGCCGCAACCAGAAGACCGGCGCAAAACGCCGGGAAGACTCTGCGGGATTGGGGCATGGAAGACCTCCAGGACAGGGAGCGGCACTATACAGGCCCGGCTAAGCGCCGTTAAGATGCGGACTTTCGATAAAGCTCCGGGGACTCCATCATGGCCACCAGGCTCGAGATCAACGGTCGCACGGTCCAGGTCGAGGCGGCGCCCGACACACCCCTTCTCTGGGTCCTGCGGGACGAGGCCGGACTGACCGGCTCCAAGTACGGCTGCGGTGTCGGCCAGTGCGGCGCCTGCACCGTTCTCGCCGACGGCGCGCCCGTACGCTCCTGCTCCCTGCCGGTTAGCGCCCTGGCCGGCGTGAAGATCACCACCATCGAGGGCCTCGGCGGGACCCATCCCGTCCAGGAGGCTTGGGTGAAGCTGGATGTGCCCCAGTGCGGGTACTGCCAGTCCGGCCAGATCATGAGCGCCGTCGCCCTGCTGGCGGGAAACGCCAACCCTTCCGACGCGGACATCGACGCCGCCATGGATGGCAACATCTGCCGTTGCGGCGCCTATCAGCGCATCCGCGCCGCCATCCGCGAAGCCGCCGCCCAATCCCGCGCCTGACGTCCTGATCCCTAGGAGCTCCTCCATGAACGCCCATGTCGACACGGACGCCGCCCGGGCCGGCGCCACCCGCCGGGAACTGGTGGTCGGAACCGCCCTCGTCTCAGGCGCCCTGCTGGTCGGCTGCTCTCCCGCAGATCTTCTTGCGGCGGGCGCCAAGACCGAGGTCGGCGCCTTCGGCCCCTTCATCCGGATCGCCGCCGACGGCGCAGTGACCGTCTTCAACAAGCACATCGAGTTCGGCCAGGGTACGCACGCCGGCCTTGCGGCCATCGTCGCCGAGGAACTGGACGCCTACTGGAGCCGGGTCAGCGTCGAGCAGGCCCCGGCGAACGCCAAGCTCTACGCCAATACGCTGATGGGGGTGCAGGGCACCGGCGGGTCCACCGCCATCCCCAACAGCTGGATGCAACTGCGCAAGGCCGGCGCCGCCGCCCGCGCCATGTTCACCGCCGCCGCCGCAGCGGCTTGGAACGTCCCGGAGACTGAGCTTACCGTCAAGGACGGGGTTGTCAGCCACGCGGGGTCGGGCAAGTCCGCCGGTTTCGGTGAGCTGCTCCAGGCGGCTTCGGCCATCACGCCCCCCTCAGAGCCGAAACTGAAGTCGCATGCGGATTTCACCCTGATCGGCACCGACCGGGTCCGCCGCAAGGATTCCCGCGCCAAGAGCACCGGAGAGGCGCGCTACACGCAGGACGTGAAGATGGAGGGCCTGCTCACGGCCGTCGTCGCCCACGCCCCGCGGTTCGGGGCCAAGGTCAGCGGTTTCGACGACGCAGAGGCGCGCAAGGTCGCAGGGGTTGTGGATGTCATCCAGATCCCAACCGGCGTGGCCGTGGTGGCCCGGTCCACCTGGGCCGCCCTGCAGGGCCGCAACGTCCTGAAGGTGACCTGGGACGAGGCCAAGGCTGAACCCCTCGGCTCGGCGGAGATCGAGGCGAAGTATGCGGAGTGGGCCGCGGGGAAGGGCGCCCTGCCGGAGAAGCTGAAGTGGGAGACCTTCGAGACCCGCGGCGACGCTGCGGCGGCCGGCGACGGCGAGATCTTCGAGGCGACCTACGACTTTCCCTTCCTGGCCCATGCGACCATGGAGCCCATGAACTGCGTCGCCCAGGTAGGTGGCAAGGGCGGGGTCAAGCTGACCGTGGCCTCGCAGTCGCCGACCCTGGACCAGCTGAACACCGCCCGGATCGCCATGACCCTTCCCGGCTCGGTCCAGATCGAGAACCTGTTCGCCGGCGGCTCCTTCGGCCGGCGCGCCAACTTCCAGTCGGACTTCATCGCCGAGTGCGTCCACATCGCCAAGAAGGTGGGCAAGGGCACGCCGGTGAAGCTGGTCTGGACCCGCGAGGACGATATGGCGGCGGGCTACTTCCGGCCCCTGACCCATCATCGCGTCAAGGTGCGGATGGACAAGGACGGCTTCCCCGCGGCCTGGACGCACCGTGTGGTCACCCAGTCCCTGATGAAGGGCTCGCCCATGGCGCCCAAGGGGATCGACACCAGCACGGTGGAGGGCGCGATGGGCTCCCCCTACCTGAAGGCGACCCCTGCGGTGGACGGCCAGGTGCTGATGCCGGAGCTGGGCGTGCCCGTGCTCTGGTGGAGGTCGGTGGGCGCGACCCACACCGCCTTCGTCATGGAGCACACCATCGACCAGCTGGCCCGCAAGGCCGGCAAGGATCCGGTGGCCTACCGCCTCGCCCTTCTCGAGAAGGCCGGCGCCAACCGCCACATCGCCGTCCTGAAGCTCGCCGCCGAGAAGGCGGGCTGGGACACCCCTGCGCCCGCCGGCGTCACCCGGGGCGTCGCGGTCCATGAGAGCTTCGGCTCGGTGGTGGCCCAGATCGCCGAGGTCCGGATCGTGGACGGCGTCCCCAAGGTCGGCCGAGTGGTCAGCGCCATCGATTGCGGAACCGCGATTTCACCTGACCAGATCGCCGCCCAGGTGGAGGGTGGGACCTGCTACGGACTGTCCGCCACCCTTCATGATGAGATGATCCTCAAGGCCGGAGCGGTGGAGCGCCGGAACTTCGACACCTACCCCGTGCTGCGCAACTCCGAGGCGCCGACGGTCGAGACCCACATCTTGCCCTCGACCAACCCGCCCTCAGGCGTGGGCGAGCCTGGGACCCCGGTTATCGGTCCGGCCGTGGCCAACGCCGTGCTCGCCGCCACGGGCAAGGCCACCTTGCGTCTGCCGATGATCCGCGCCTGATCCGCCGGGCCCGCCCGCGGCGGATTTTCCGCCGTGGCGCCGCCCCCGGTTTGGTCTAGTAAGGCTCAGTCAGAGCCTAAGGGTCCGAAGCCAGCGGGGAGGCGATGTCGCAGCACTCAAAGAGGATCGCGCCGCTCGAGTCGCTTCCGGCGGGCATGCCTGTCCTCTTCGGTGGCGACCGCATGACCTTTGTCAGCCCAGCCCTGGCCGACGCCTTCCGGCCGGGCGACCGGCTGGTGGTGGTCCAGGACACGGGCGACCTCCTGCACGTTCCCGCCGCTGTCGGCGACGCTGTCGAGCAGGCGACGGGCGCCGCCAGCCGAGCCTTCACAGCCCTGTCCGGGGTTCCGGATGCCGCGATCACGGCCTTTTTCGAACACTTCGCCTGTCGGCTCGAGGACGACGCCGTCTGGTCGCGGTTCGCCGCCGCCAATGCGGACGATGTGGAGGCGGCGCGCGCACGGGGCCGCTCGACCACCCGGCTGGCGGTTTCGGAGGCCATGCGCCGGGACATGATCGCCGGCCTGAGGGTCTGGCGCGACAGCCCGGCCGGCCGGGGCCGACTTCTGGAACAGATCTCCCATCCGGGCTGGAGCGTCGAGCTGGTGAGCGCGCCCCTGGGCGTTGTGGGCTTCGTCTTCGAGGGCCGGCCGAATGTCTTCGCAGATGCTGCCGGCGTCCTGCGGACAGGCAATGCGGTGGTCTTCCGGATCGGCTCCGACGCCCTCGGCTGCGCCCGGGTTCTCATGGCTGAGGCCGTCAATCCGGCCCTGGCGGCGGCGGGACTACCGCCCGGCGCCATGAGCCTGGTGGATTCCGCCGAGCGATCAGCAGGTTGGGCCCTCTTCGCGGACCGGCGGCTGGCCCTGGCCGTGGCCCGGGGCTCGGGGCCCGCCGTCGCCCAGCTGGGGGCCATCGCCCGGCAGACCGGCGTCCCGGTCAGCCTTCACGGCACGGGCGGGGCCTGGATGATCGCCGACGCCTCGGCGGACGCCGCCCGCTTCGGCGCGGTGGTCTACCACTCCCTCGACCGGAAGGTCTGCAACACCCTCAACGTCTGCGTGATCGTCCGGTCACGGGCCACAGAGCTGATCCCGGTCTTCCTGGACGCGCTGGAGGCGGCGGGACGACGGCGGCGCGGGTACCGGCTGCATGTTCAGCAGGGCGCAGAGGTCTTCCTGCCCGGACCGGCCTGGATGGCCGAGACCGTGGAGGTCGTGCGGCCGGAGGGCGTGGTGGCCGAACCCCGGGCCGACCTGATCACGGAGGCCGACCTGGCCCGGGAGTGGGAGTGGGAGGAGACCCCGGAAGTCAGCCTGGCCGTGGTCGAGAACCTCGAAGGCGCCATCGCCCTGTTCAACCGCCAGGCGCCGCGACTGGTCGCCACCCTCATCACCGGAGATCCCGACGCCCTGGCGCGCTTCGAGGCCGGGGTCGAGGCGCCCTTCACCGGGGACGGCTTCACCCGCTGGGTCGACGGCCAGTACGCCCTGCAGCGTCCCGAGCTCGGCCTGTCCAACTGGGAGGGCGGCCGGCTCTTCGCCCGGGGCGGGGTTCTGGCGGGAGACGGCGTCTTCACGGTCAGGACCCGCATGCGGCAGGCGGACGCCGGACTCGACCGCTCGGGGATCGGCTCCCCCCCCGGGTTTCCCCTAGGTCAGCCCGACACCTGACATGTGGGCGGCGGGACAGGTCAGGCGACGGTCGGCAGGCGGGCGCCCGGGCGCCCTGAGGCCGGGCTTCACCCTCTTCAGGGGAATGAAGGTCGGACTTTATGGCGGCAGCTTCAATCCCGCCCACGAGGGCCACGCCCACGTCGCCGAGACCGCCCGCAAGCGCCTGGGCCTGGACCGGGTCATCTGGCTGGTCTCGCCCCAGAACCCCCTGAAATCCGGCGATCAGACCCTGCCCCTCACCCAGAGGCTCAAGGGGGTTCGCCGCTTCGCCCGTGACCGCGACATGATTGTTTCCGATATCGAGGCCAGGCTCGGCACCCGCTACACCCTCGACACCATCCTGGGCCTGAAGGCGCGGTTTCCGGGCGTCCGGTTCGTCTGGATCATGGGGGCCGACAGCCTGGCCGGCTTCCACCTCTGGCGGGGCTGGACTCAGATCCTGAGGACCCTGCCGGTGGCCGTGGTCTCGCGTCCCTGGATATCGCTGAAGAGCCGCGCTTCGCCCGCCGCCCGCCGATTCGGCCATGCACGACAGCCGGTCCTGGGCGCCCGGCGCCTCCCCGACCTCGCGCCGCCAGCCTGGATATTCCTCTACGGCCCCTTGAACTTTCAGTCCTCGACGGCTCTGCGCGAGCGGCTCCAGGCCGGCCGTACACGACAAGGCTGACCAGGGCCGCGCCCTGTGGTAATGAGCCTTTTTGGCGTGATCGAACAGGAGTTGTTCCGCTGAGCCCCGACCCTGCGCAGACTGCGCAACCCGCCCCGGCCCCGGCTGCCGGGGCCGCCCTCCCGCAAGGCGTTTCCGCGCTGGAGGAGCTTATCCTGACCCGCCTGGATGATGATCAGGCCCAGGACGTCGTCTTCATCGATCTCAAGGGCAAGACCGCCATGGCCGACGGGCTGGTGGTCGCCTCCGGTCGTTCGCACCGGCATGTGGGCGCCATCGCCGACCACCTGCTGCGAAGCCTCAAGGACCATGGCTATGGCCGCGCCCGCGTCGAGGGCCTGCCCCACTGCGACTGGGTGCTGATCGACGCCGGGGACGTCATCGTCCATATCTTCCGCCCCGAGGTCCGGGCCTTCTATAACATCGAGAAGATCTGGTCGGTGGACTCCCCCGGACACCGCACCCCCGCCTGACTCCGGCCGGATCTGCGCTTGTATCTGGACTCCTCCGCCGCCCGGGAGGCACGATCGGCCCCGGGAGGACACCCCCATGACCGGACCATCCACCTCGGACCTTCTGGACCAGACCGCCGGAGAACCGGCCACCGCCCTTCCGGTGAGGGTTTCGAGGTCGGGGCTACCCAGGGGCGCCCAGGTCATCGGCGGATGGATGCAGGACCTGACCACCCTCCATTTCGCCGGGCTGCTGGAGCGGGAGTTCGGCGGATTTGTCCCGCCTCCGGCGAGGCCCGGCGGGTGAAGATCGCCATTGTCGCCATCGGTCGGCTGTCCCGCTCGCCGGAGGCGGGGCTTGTGCGCCTCTATGCGGACCGGGCCAGCGCCGCCGGCCGGGCGCTTGGCCTGGGGCCGGTGGAGGTGATCGAGGTCGAGAGCCGCAAGCCCGGCAAGGCGGCCGAGGCCGAGGCGCTTGGCGCCCATCTCGCCGACAGCCGGATCATCGCCTGCGACGAGACCGGCCGGGCGCGGACCTCCCGTGACTTCGCCGCGGAGATCGGCCGGCTGAGGGACGATGGGGTGCGACGGCTGGCCTTCCTGATCGGCGGCGCCGACGGGCTGGACCCGGCGCTGAAGGCTCGCGCCCATGACACCCTGGCCTTCGGGCCGCAGACCTGGCCGCACGCCCTGGCGCGGGTCATGCTGACCGAGCAGATCTACCGGGCCGTCACCCTTCTGGCCGGAGGGCCCTATCACCGTGATTGAGTCCCGATGGAAGGCTGGCGGCCTGATCCTGGCGGTGGCGACGGTCATCGCCCTCGCCGCGGCGACGGCGCAGGTCCGCCCGGCGGCCGGCCCCTCCAAGGCCTCTTTTGACCCGGTCCTCGCCCTCGTCGCCCTGCGCCTTGCGCCGCCGGACCCGATCCGCTTCCCACCGGAGGCCGGACTGGACGCCGCCCGGGCCGAACTGGCGGCAGGGCTCGCCCTCTCCGAAAACCTCGCCCGGGGCCGGGCGGCGGGGGTGATGCTCACCCCCCCTGCAGCCGGGCCCATCCTTGAGGGTTTCGGAAACCGCCAGCCTGGCGGGCTTCGCGCCCAGGGCCTGACCTTCAAGGCGCCATCCGGCGCCGAGATCCGGTCGCCTTCCGGGGGCGACGTCCTGTATGCGGGCCCACTAGAGGGGTGGGGCGAGGCGATCATCGTCCAGGCGACGCCACGAGCCCAGGTGGTCCTGGCGGGGGACTTTTCGTCCCGTGTGCGGGAAGGGGAAGCGCTGAGGGAGGGGCAGGCCCTCGGCCGGGCGGCCGACCGGGGCGCCGAGGTCAACCTCTACCTCGAGCTCCGCGACCTTGGCCGGCCCATTGATCCCGAACCCTGGCTGCGCCCCGAAAAAGCCGCATCGCAAGGCTCTGGATTCAGCGGGGAAACAGGATAAGGCTTCTACCCCTGGGTTTGGCGGCGCGCCGGACCCAAGACACCTCCGCGCCGGACATTCGGCGCTCCGAATCGGGCCCGCTCATGAAGAAGCATCTCCTTATCGGCGTCTCGGCCTTCGTCCTGGGCGCGGCGACCATGGCCTACCTGAACCAGAACGCTCTGGCCGCCGGCCCCTCGGGAGCGGAGAGCTACCGCGTGCTCGAACTCTTCGGCGACGTGGTGCAGGCGGTGGAAGAAAACTACGTCGCAGAGGTGGAGCCCCGGAAGCTGATCGAGTCCGCCCTCGACGGCATGCTGACCTCCCTCGACCCGCACTCCAACTATCTGACCCCCGAGGCGCTCAATGACATGCGGGACCAGACCCGCGGCGAGTATGGCGGCCTGGGCCTGGAGATCAGCTCTGAGGAAGGCGTGGTGAAGGTCATCTCGCCCATGGATGGCACGCCCGCCTTCAAGGCAGGGATCAAGCCGGGCGACTACATCACGGCCGTAAATGGCCAGACGGCGATCGGCATGACGGTCTCCGAGGCTGTCAAGCTCATGCGCGGCCCTCCGGGTGAAGCCGTGACACTGTCCATTGCGAGGGAGAAGACGGATCCCTTTGATGTCCGCATTGTCCGCGAGGTGATCAAGACCCGCTCCGCCGTGGCCAGGATCGAGGGAGACTACGGTTATCTGCGGATATCCGCCTTCAATGAGAAGACGACCGAAGAGGCCAGGATGGCCTTCGACGAGCTTAAGGCCAAGAACCCCGGCATGAAGGGGCTGATCCTCGACCTTCGGAACAACCCGGGCGGACTTCTCGACCAGGCGGTGGGCATTTCCGACCTCTTCCTGGAGAATGGCGAGATCGTCTCCCAGCGGGGCCGCAATCCCCGGGATATCGAGCGGTACAACGCCCGGGCGGGCGACATCACCGGCGGCCTGCCCATGGTCGTCCTGATCAACTCCGGGTCCGCCTCAGCCGCCGAAATCGTGGCGGGCGCCCTGCAGGACCGCAAGCGCGCCGAACTGGTGGGCCTGACAAGCTTCGGGAAGGGATCGGTGCAGACCCTGATCCCGCTCCGGGGAGGCGCCGACGGCGCCATCAAGCTGACCACTGCCCGCTACTACACCCCTTCCGGACGATCGATCCAGAAGACCGGGATTGAACCCGACCTTGAGGTCGCCCAATCCCGGGAAGAGGCTCAGGCCATCGCCAACCGCGCCTTCCAGTTTTCAGAGGCCTCCTTCCGGAATGCGCTCAAGGCAGACGAGGGCCGGTCGCGGGCGGCCCCGCACGAACCGGCCGAGGCGCCGCCGCCTGATTTCAACCCCCGCACCGGCGATTTCCAGTTGAGCCGGGCGAAGGACGTTTTGAAGAACGGATCCGTCGCAGCGACCCCTAAGCTGCCCAAGCCCACGGCCCGCATGGCTGAGGTGGTGGGCGCGCGGGCCTCGACCCCGGCAGCCGCCAAGGCGGGTGCAGCCGCCGAGACGCCAACTCCAAAACCCTGAAATCCAGCGGCGGAGACTGCGGGTTCCCCTGGGCGCCAACTGACACTAACCTCTGCGAAACGCTTTCGCGAAAGGCTCCCTTGCGGAGACCTCCCCATGAGACGCCCTTCAACACGCCGCGCCCCGCCCGCCGCCTCCAGGATCCGCCCGGACGCCAGCGGCCTCATGGGGATACTGGCTCAGCCCCTGGTGGGCGCAGGGGCCGCCCTCATCCTGTTTCTGGGCAGCGCCGTCGGCCTGATCGCCCTTCTGGGGGACCCCGCCGCGGGGTACCCAGAGGTCCGGGCGACGATAGCGGGGCCTCCGCCGCAGGGCTGGCGCGCCGCGGTCAACGCCGGTCGCGCGGCGGGGCCCGAGCTCGCCCTCCCGGACTACCGACTGACACGCTCGCCTGAGCCGCCGCCCCTCTCCACCGCTACCGACGCCCTCGCCGCACCCGGCGCCTTTACCGGCGGCGCCCTGCCCCCCGCCCCGATCTCAGGGGTGAGCCGGAAGACCGCCGAAGGCATCCTTCCGGTGATTGGCCCCGGCGGCCTCACCCCGGCCAAGGCCTATGCGCGCCCCTTCAAGGCCAGCGGCCGGCCCCGGGTGGCCATCGTCATCGGCGGCCTGGGCCTTGATCCGGAGCTGACCCGGCAGGCGATCGAGTCCCTGCCGCCCCAGGTCACTCTGGCCTTCTCTCCCTACGCCCCCAACCTGCAGGACTGGATCAACCGCGCCCGGGAGCGGGGCCATGAGATCCTCCTTGAGGTTCCCATGGAGCCTGAAGACTATCCTGAGAATGACCCGGGTCCCTACACGCTGAGGGCTCGCGCCCAGCCCGCAGAAACAGTCCGAAAGCTCGAGTGGATCCTGGGTCGGACCACTGGCTACTTCGGGATCACCAACCGGATGGGCGAGCGCTTCGTGAAGAGCCCGGAGGGCATGAGCGCCCTGAACGGAGCCCTGCGCAGCCGCGGCCTCGCCTTTGTCGACACCGGGATCGCCGCAGGTTCCGGTGGCGGCGACTTCAGGGTCTCTGGCGACCAGGTCCTGGATCGCATTCTCTCTCCTGCCGCCATTGACGAGGCTCTGCTGACGGTCGAGGCCGCGGCCCTGCAGAAGGGCCAGGGACTTGGGATCACCCAGGCCTATCCCCTGACCCTTCGCCAGGTGGCCTCATGGGCGAGCCAGATCGAGAGCCGCGGCTACCAGCTGGCGCCAGCCTCCGCCCTCGCCCGGATTCGCTGATGAACCTGGATGACTACCGGCCGAATGTCGGCCTCGTTCTGTTCAGCCCTGAAGGGCGGGTCTGGATGGGCCGAAGGGTCGAGACACCGCCACCCTACAACTGGCAGTTCCCCCAGGGCGGGGTCGATGACGGTGAGGACCTTGAGGCCGCCGCCCTCCGCGAGCTGGAAGAGGAGACCGGAATCACATCGGTCTCGGTCCTAGGCCGGACCCCGGGCTGGATCGCCTACGACTATCCGATCGAGGCGAAGAAAGGACGACGGGGCTGGAAGGGACAGAAGCAGGTCTGGTTCGCCTTGAGATTCGAAGGGGACGAAACCGAAGTCCGTCTCGACCAGCATCATCCGGTGGAGTTCGACG
>NZ_JADBZL010000126.1:0-12122 GCF_020402505.1 Phenylobacterium sp.
CGCCGTGGCGCCCCCTCACCCCGCTGCGCTGGGAACTCCCCCGCAGGGGAGCAATTAAGATACTGTAATTCCTCCACCTCTTGAGGGGGAGGTGGACCGCGAAGCGGGCCGGAGGGGGTTTTCCGAACCGCCGTGGCGCCCCCTCACCCCGCTTCGCGGGGAGCTCCCCCGCAGGGGAGCAATTGGCTAGCGCAGGGCCTTCAGGGCCGCGCGGCCGGGATAGGCGGCCTGATCGCCCAGCTCTTCTTCGATGCGCAGCAGCTGGTTGTACTTGGCGGTGCGGTCGGAGCGGGCCAGGGAGCCGGTCTTGATCTGGCCGCAGTTCAGCGCCACGGCCAGGTCGGCGATGGTGGCGTCCTCGGTCTCGCCCGAGCGGTGGCTCATCACCGAGGTGTAGCCGGCGCGGTGGGCCATATCGACGGCGTCGAGGGTCTCCGACAGGGTGCCGATCTGGTTGACCTTGACGAGGATGGAGTTGGCCAGGCCCCCGCGGATGCCATCAGCCAGGCGGGCCGGGTTGGTCACGAAGAGGTCGTCGCCCACCAGCTGGACCTTCCCGCCCAGCCGGTCGGTCAGGAGCTTCCAGCCGTCGAAGTCGTCCTCGGCGCAGCCGTCCTCGATGGAGACGATGGGGAACTTCGCCACCAGGTCCGCCAGGTAGCCGACCATACCGGCCGGGTCGAAGCGCTTGCCCTCGCCGTGCAGGTGGTAGGCGCCGTCCTGGAAGAACTCGGTGGAGGCCACGTCGAGGGCGAGGTGGAAGTCCTGGCCGGCCGCATACCCCGCCGCCTCGCCCGAGCGGACGATGAAGGCCAGGGCCTCTTCGGCGGAGGCGATGTTGGGGGCGAAGCCGCCCTCGTCGCCGACATTGGTGTTATGGCCGGCGGCCTTCAGGCCCGACTTCAGGGCGGCGAAGATCTCCGCCCCCATGCGCAGGGCCTCGGCGAAGCTGTCGGCGCCCGTGGGCAGGATCATGAACTCCTGGATGTCGATCGGGTTGTCCGCATGGGCGCCGCCGTTGATGATGTTCATCATCGGCACAGGCAGGACCCGGGCGCCGACGCCGCCCACATACTTGTAGAGGGGCTGGCCCGCCGAGGTCGCCGAGGCCCGGGCGGCGGCGAGGCTGACGCCGAGGATGGCGTTGGCGCCCAGGCGAGACTTGTTGGCCGTGCCGTCCAGGTCGATCATCCGCGCATCGAGCCGGCGCTGGTCGGCGGCGTCGAAGCCCGCCAGGGCGTCGAAGATCTCGCCGTTCACCGCGTCCACGGCGGCCAGGACACCCTTGCCGCCATAGCGGGATTTGTCGCCGTCGCGCTTCTCCACGGCCTCATGCGCGCCGGTGGAGGCGCCCGAGGGCACGGCCGCCCGGCCGAGGGACCCGTCCTCCAGGACCACGTCCACCTCCACCGTCGGGTTGCCCCGGCTGTCGAGGATCTGGCGGGCGAGGATGTCGACGATCTCGGTCATGGCGAAGGCCCCGGATGGCTGCGGAAATTGCGGCGGAGGCTTAGCCCATCTATGGGGGGGAACCAAACGGTTTGGGGGGACGCCCACTCCCTGTACGCCGCCATGGCGAGGGCGCGGATCGCAGACTTGCGCCAAGTGGAGCTGGCGCCGGCCCGGAAGTCCATACGGCGCAGGGCGGTTCGGAGCATGACGCATTCGAGAGCCGGCTATTGAACGCCGGGCCCCTGGCTGCAACCCCGGGCCTAGCTCACCCTGAACACGCCGTCGCTCAGGAAGCCGATGTAGCTGTCCAGGCTCCATCGGTGATTGTCGATCATTTCCGGAAGGTCGTTGAGGGCGAACCAACGCAGCGCCGTGGTCTCTGCGGCGATCCTGGACATGTCGACGCCGCCCAGCGCCTCGTCCTCCAGCTCGACCTCGAACAGCAGGGAGTAACAGTGCAGCACGTCGCCATTGGGGTAGCGGACGATCTCGCGCACCGGATCGGAGGAGAAGCCGAAGCATCGCCAGGCGGCGACCCTCAGGTCGGTTTCCTCGAAGACCTCCCGGCGCAGGCAGTCGAGGATCGACTCCCCGATCAAAGGAGAGCCCGCCGGCAGGGCCCAGACGCCGAAGTCACGGCGGCGATGCAGGAGAACCTCCTCCGCGCCGCTGCGGCGGCGGATGACCGCCCGGGCGCCAGGCGATGCGATCAGGTTGTTCCCCACGAGCGCACGCATCTGCGGCACATAGGCGTGACCTCGGTCGATGATTTCCGAACCTGCAATGGCGATCTTCATGCGGACTTCCTCCCTGGGGGCCTCACGGGGCCCTGCAGCCTGACACTACAGGGCCGGCGACGCCAGCGACGAACAAGGTCAGCAAGCCCGTCTTCGCGCGTGTCCTGAACACCCGGCAGTCGACAGGTGAGCCGCGGGAAACCGGCGCCAAGCGCCACGTCGGCATGGCGCGCAAGCTCTTGGCCCTTGTGCACAGAGGCATGGGCTGCGGGTGCGGGCGTGGGGGCTGAGGCCTGGTCCCCCCTGCCCCGGGGCCTCGCCCCCGCAAGAGGTGGGGGAGTTAGGGAGCCATGGCTCCCCTGCGGGGGAGCTCCCCGCGCAGCGGGGTGAGGCGGCTTGCGGAGGGGTCGATAACCCCCTCCGGCCCGCTGCGCGGTCCACCTCCCCCTGAAGAGGTGGAGGAATGACTGAGCCATTGCTCCCCTGCGGGGGAGCTGTCGGCGAAGCCGACTGAGGGGGGCAACGGTGGTTCAGAAGACCCCCTCCGGCCCGCTGCGCGGTCCACCTCCCCCTCGAGAGGTGGAGGAATTGGGGGGGGCAAGCTGGGTGGGTCAGCGGGCTTCGTCCGGCGGGGCGCTGAGGGCGATGCGGTTGCCTTCGCTGTCCTCGATCTCGGCGACATAGCCTTCCTCGCCGACGTGGGTCCTGGGGTAGAGCACCGCGCCGCCGTGCGCCTGGGCGCGGGCGAGGACGGGGATGATGTCGGGGACGTCGAAATAAAGGATGGGGCCGGTCTTAGAGGGAATATAGACATCGCCGCAGGCCAGGGCGCCGCTGGCGCCGGCCTGGCCCTCGGCGCGGGGGAAGAAGGCCATGTCGTAGCCGTCGACCCGGCGCCGTTCGAGGCGGCAGCCGAACACCGCCTCGTAGAAGGCCATGGCGCGATCCATGTCGGCGACCGGGATCTCGAAGTGAACGACGGGGTTGATCATCGGGGTGTTCCGGCGGGCGGAATGGGGTTCGGGTGCACCGCAACGGTAGCCGGATTGACGGCGGATTTCGAGCCCTGTGCGGAGCCTCAGCAGACCCCCTCCGGCCCGCTGCGCGGTCCACCTCCCCCTCGGGAGGGGGAGGAATTGGAGGGAGTCGAGGGCTCGCCCTCAGGCTGAACGGGTCCGCGGGCTCTATCCGCTCCGGTCGAGTCCGGGGTTCCGTCTTCTGCAGGGGCGCTGGGGGCGATGCGGTTGCCCTCGCTGCCTTCGATTTCGGCGACATCGCCTTCCTCGCCGACGTGGGTCCTGGAGCAGAGGACGGGGGGCCGGTTACTTCCAGGCCGCCGCGTTCTCGCGGACGAAGTCGGCGAGGTTGCGCGGCGGGCGCCCGGTGATCGTCTCCACCACGGGCGAGACCCCGGCCGCCCAGCCCTGCTTGATGACGTGGTTGAGGCTCATCAGCCACTCGATCACCTGGGGCGGGGAGCCCATCCGGGTCAGCGAGTCCACCGCCGCCGCTTCCGGAACGTCGACATAGCGGACGTCGCGGCCGATCTGGCGGGCGATCGCGGAGACCATCTGGGCGTCAGTGAGGTCTTCGGGACCGGTGAGCGTATAGCTCTGACCGGCGTGCGCCGCCGGGTCGGTCAGGACTTCGACGGCCACGTCGGCGATGTCGCGGACATCGATGACGGCCGTCGCCCCGTCGCCCCGCGGGGCATAGAGCGCGCCATCCCGGATGGCGGCGCCATAGAAGTTGACCAGGTTCTGCATGAAGCTGGTCGGCAGCAGCAGGGTGAACGGGATGCCCGAGTTGCGGATCAGGGCGTCGATCTCGCCATGGACCTTCGCAATGGCCGCGGGACTGGCGGCGTCGGCGCCCGCCCCTGACGACCTCACAATGTGCCTGACGCCGGCGGCCTTTGCCGCCGCCACGGCGTTGGCGGCCATGCGCGGCATCTCCGGTACCAGGGGAAAGAGCAGGAACAGGGTGTCGACGCCTTCGAAGGCCCGGCGCAGGGAGGCCGGGTCCAGGAAGTCGCCCTGCGTCTCGCCCGCGCCCGCCGGGGCTCCGCCGGAGGCATGGGTCATGACCGCGAAGTCGGCCTTGCGGGCCTGCAGCCGCTTGACGATTTCGGCGCCGATATTGCCGGCGGCGCCGGTGACGAGAATCCGGTTGGTCATCTGCGTTCTCCTTCGTGAACTGGGGGTGTGTGAATGTGACCAAGGAGACTGTACGGCGCGGCAATCATGGATAAAATCGACATAAATTCGAATTATCTTCAACCTGCAGGAATGAATGAGAAACCTCCACGGGCTGGTGTCCTTCACCGAGGTGGCGACCGCGGGCAGCTTCACAGGCGCCGCCGCCAAGCTGAACCTGACGCCGGCGGCGGTCAGCAAGAACGTCGCCCGGCTGGAGGCGCAGCTGGGCGTCCGGTTGTTCAACCGCTCCACGCGACAGGTGCATCTCACCGAGGAAGGCGAGAGGCTCCGTGAGCGCACGGCGCCGGCGCTCCGGGCCCTGGATGAAGCCGTGTCCGAGATCAGCCAGGCGCGCAGCGGCGCGGTCGGACGGGTCCGGATCTCGGTGGGCGTCTCCTTCGGCAGGCAGTATGTGTTACCTCTGCTGCCCGCGATCACGGCCGCGAACCCGGAGCTGCAGGTCGATGTGAGCCTCGACAATCGTCCGGTCGACATGCTCGCCGAGGGGTTCGACATCGTCATCCGGGGCGGCGTGATCGAGGAGTCGAGCCTGGTGGCGCGGCGCATCGCACGGCTGCCGCTGGTGCTTCTGGCCTCGCCCGAGTATCTGCGCGATCGCGGCGTTCCCGTCGCGCCCGCAGACCTCGCCGGGCATGATCTGCTGGGCGTGCGGCTGCCCGGCGGGGGCGAGATTCCCTGGCGGTTCCGAAGGCCCGGCGGACGCGGTTCGTTCCAGATTCCCCTGAGGGCCCGCCTGTGGCTTTCCGACCCTGAGGCCCTGCTTGGGCTGGCGTGCGATCACGCCGGCATTGCGCAGGCAGGGTTGCACCACGCCATGCCTCACCTGCGCGCCGGGCGGCTGAAGGTGGTGCTCCACGAACAGCACGACGCCAGCGAGCGTGAGATCGTGCTGCACTACCCCCACCGTCTCTACCTGGCGCCGCGGGTGCGGGTGACAGTCGACGCCTTGCTCGCCGGTCTGGCCGGCAACCGGGACCTGCACGCCCAGCCCGACACCTTGCCGCCGTCGTTTCTGGCCTGAGGCGGGGGCCCCTGGATTCCTGGTCCGGCGCGAGAGCGGCCAGAGGTGAATCGCCGACGCATCCGGAAGGCCCTGGCCGCAAGCAAGGGCCTGCTGAAATGGCGCCTTGCCAAGGCGGCTTCCCCAAGGGCACAGATGAGGCCGACACTTCCGGATCGGAGGCTGAGGATGGGGTCGTTCAGGGTTCTGGTGCTGGCCGGCGTGATCGCCGCGATCACAGGCGGAGCGGCCCTGGCCGCCGGGTCGGGCGGTGGCGGCGGCATGGACCTGCCGTCGGACAGCGGCCCCAGCTATGACCCCGCCGAGGAATACGCCAAGGCCCTAGCGGCGCTCAATGCGCGGGACTACAGGGCCGCCGCCCGATCGGCCCAGCGCGTGACCCAGGCGGTCCCGCAGAACCTGGAGGCCTGGAAGCTGCTGGGCGCGGCCCATGCCGGCGCCGAGAACTGGAGGGGCGCCCGGCGCGCCTACGAGCGGGCCTTGAGGCTGGCGCCGGAAGACGTTTCAGTGCGCGGCGGACTTGGACTGGCTCTGGCCCGTCTGGAGGATCCGAAGGCGCAGGAGCAGCTGGACTGGCTGAGGACCAAGGCGGCGGCCTGCGGGCCGGGCTGCGACGCCGCGCAGCTGCGGAGCCTGACGGCGGAGCTGGAGAAGGTCCTGGCCGCACCGGCCTCGCCCGGCGCACGGCTGGACCAGCCGCTGATCCTGGCCGACGCCGGCGACGCCGCCTATCTCGACGCCGTGGGGCTGATCAATGAGGGGCGCTTCGAAGCCGCCCTGGTCAGCCTGGACGCAGCCCGGGCGGCGTTCGGACCCCATCCGGACGTCCTGACCTACCAGGGCTTCGCGCACCGCCGGCTTGGCCGGTTCGACACGGCGGAGGGCTTCTACCGCCAGGCGCTGGCGGTGGCGCCGGATCATCGGGGGGCCCTGGAATACTATGGCGAGCTGAAGGTCGAGCGCGGCGACAGGGCCGGGGCGCGCCGGATGCTGGCCCGCCTGGAACAGGCTTGCGCCTACGGTTGCGCAGAGGCCGAGACCCTGAGGTCATGGATCGAAACCGGCGGCGATCCCGGACGCTGAACCGGGTCCACGCCGGGTTCGGACTCGGACTGGCGCTGGCGGCCTCCGCAGCGCTGGCGTCCGACACGCCAGCGGCGCTGAGGGCCATGGCCTGGCTAGCTCCGGACGCAGACCCTGCTGTGGCGCTTGGCCGGGCGCCGACCGAGTGCCTGCGCTTGCCCGACGATCCGGCGCGGGTCCGCTCGATCGAGATCGGACGGACGGCGTTCCGCGATCCGCTTCTGCTGGGCGGCCAGGCGGCGCGCGCCGGCCTGTCCTGCGAGAGCTGCCATGCCGGCGGCCGCGACAATCCGGACTTTCGCTTTCCGGGCCTGTCAGGGGCGCCCGGCACGGCGGACGTGAGCACCTCCCTGTTCTCCAGGGTACGCGGCAATGCGGTGTTCGATCCGCAGCCGATCCCGGACCTGGCCGGACCCCGCGCGGCGCTGAAGACGCCGCCGGAGGCGCTTCCCGCCTTCATCCGCGGCTTGGTGGTGGAGGAGTTCGACGGCGCCGAGCCGCCCGAGGCCGTGCTCCGGGGGCTGGCCGACTATACCGCCGCCCTGCACCCCGACGCCTGCCCTGCGGCGCGGGATGGGCCGGTGACGCTGGCCGGCCATCTCTCCGACGCCCGCCGCGCCCTGGCCGCCGCCGCGACTGCGCCCGACCCGGAGACCACCGCCCGAATGATCAGCTCAGCCCGATCGACCCTGTTCCTGATCGATGAGCGCTACCGGGCCCTGCCCGCCGAAATCCGCGCCCTGCGGGCAGCCGCAGCGCGCCTCGCCCCCCTGCAGGCCGCCGCCCGGGCGGGCGCCCCCTACCTGGCCCGCGACATCGACGTCTGGATCCGGGACTCCCGGCGCCTCGAGCGCCGCCTCGCCGCCCGGGAGGCCCAAAGCCTCTACGCCCCGTCCCGTCTGGCGGGACTCCAGCGGGGCGGCGGCCCGGAAAGAAAAAGGGCGGGACCATGATGGCCCCGCCCTCCCCGTCTTCGGCGCCCCTGGCGGGGCGTCCCAGTCCTTCGGATCAGAAGGTCTTGCGGATGCTCACGCCGTAGGTGCGCGGCGTGTTCACCGCAAAGCCGAGGCGGGCGCGGCCGCCGCGTTCGCGGTCGAAGGACAGCTTGGCGTTCTCGTTGGTCAGATTGTTGACGAAGGCCGTGATGGTCAGGCCGTCGGCGCTCTCCACGCCGGCGCTGAGGTTGGCCAGTTCATAGGACGGAAGCTTCAGGTTCACCGTGGTGGCGGCCGAGGCCGGGGCGCCCAGGAAGGGCAGGTTGTGCACGAAGGTGCGCGGGTTGTTCTCCTGGTCCGCCGGCTGGGTGTAGCGGTCGCCCACGTGCTGGACCGAGGCGTTGACGAAGCCCGTCAGGCTGTCGGTCACCGGGAACTCATAGCTGCCCGACGCGGTGAACTGGAACCGGGGAACGCTGGGCAGGCGGTTGCCGTCGCGGATGCCGGTGGCGGCGGTCAGGGCGCCCGGCAGGGTGGTCTCGAACTTGGAGTCCGTCACGCTGCCCGACAGGTTGAGGCTGAGGCCCTCGAGCGGGTTCAGGCCCAGCTCGAACTCGACCCCGCTGGAGCGGGCCTTGTCGACGTTGAAGACAATGCGCGACGAGCAGCTGCCGGCGTCCAGGGTGACCTGGAGGTTGTCGATCTGGTTGTAGAAGCCGGCGACGTTGAAGGTTGCGCCGCCGCGGCGGGCCTTCATGCCGAGTTCGTAGTTCCAGAGGGACTCGTCCTTGTAGGACTGATAGCCGCCGAAGAGGGCCCGGTCCGCCGGCGTGCAGAGCCCGGCGTTCAGCGGATCATTCACCCCGCCGAGCCGGAAGCCCTCGGAGACGCCGCCATTGATGGTGACGTTCTCCGCAGCCTCGTAGCTGAGGATGATCCGGGGCGAGACGCCGTCGGACTTGGTCTTGTCCTTGCGGTTGTCGCCGTTCGAGAAGAGGCCGCCGGACTTGAAGGAGCGCTCTTCCTCGAAGTTGTAGTAGCGCGCGCCCGCCGTCGCCCTCAGGCGTTCCGTCAGCTGGTAGGTGGCCTCGCCGAACACCGCGTACTGGGTGATGGTGTAGGGCAGGCGGGAGTTGTAGGGCGAGTTCAGGGGGAAGCCGTTGGCGGCGCCCGCCGACGTGCCGGCGCCGAAGCGGGCGTCGGTGAAGGCGTCGTAGCCCGGGGTGGGGAGCCGCTGGTTGTAGGTGCGATCGATGGTCGAATAGAAGGCGCCGGCCACCCACTGCAGGGGGCCGTCCCCGGTCGAGGCCAGCCGCAGTTCCTGGCTGAAGGTGTCCACCTTGGTGGTGTCGCGCAGGTTGGAGGCCAGCTGGACGCCCGCCGCGGGGAAGCCGAGGTCCACCGAGACCGAGCCCGTCAGGGCGCTGGCGTCGCGGCTGACCAGGATGTCGCGGGTCAGGTAGGTGGTGACCGAGGTCAGGTCGATGGCGTCGGTGAGGGTGGCCTCCACCTTGAGGTCCGCCAGCACCAGCTCATCGGTGAACTTCTCGCGCAGCTTCAGGTACTGCTGGTTCCGCTTGAAGGTGGTGGCCGGAACGGCGGTGGTCTGGGGATTGGCGTAGAGGTTCCAGATCTCCGAGCGGTTGAAGCCGTTGCTCTCCACCCTCTGGTAGACGATGCGGGGCGTCACGCGCACCCGATCGTTGGGTTCGATCAGGACGGAGAGGCGGGCGCCCGTCCGGTCGCCGTCGTTGACGTCCTTGCCCGCCGCGGGACCGATGGCGTCGATGAAACCGCCATAGTTGGTGCGGTAGCCGACGAGGCGCGCGGCCGCCATATCGCCGAGCGGGATGTTCACGGCGCCCTTCAGGTCGCCGCCGACGCCGCCGCCGTCGATCTGGTTGAGACCGGCCTCGAGAGACCCGCCATACTCGCCGAGCCGGGGCTGGTTAGTGATGTAGCGGATGGTGCCGCCCACCGAACCCGAGCCGAACAGCGTGCCCTGGGGACCGCGCAGGGTCTCGACCCGGTTAAGGTCGAAGAGGTCGAGGTCGGGGGTGAAGAGGGACAGGGAGATGGCGGACTCGTCGAGGTAGACCCCGACCTGCTCCTTCACCCCGGGCTGGTCGCGGACGACCTGGCCGGCGGAGACGCCGCGCACCGAGACCTGGCTCTGGCCGGGCCCGAGGTTCTGCACCGCAAGGCCGGCGACATTGCGCGAAAGGTCTTCGAGCGACCCGGCGCCCGAGCGCTGGATCGCCTCTGCAGTCTGGGCGTTGATCGAGAACGGCACCTTCTGAAGGCTGAGCTCACGCTTGGTGGCGGTGACGACGACCTCGTCGACCTGAGCGCCGTCATTGGCGCCCTGCTGGGCAAAGGCCGGACCGGCTCCGATCAGGAGGCTGACTCCGGCGAGAAGAATGTGCCTGTTGGTCAGACGACCACGGATTTCGTTGCGCATGTATTGCCTTCCGTCTCAACAAGCCGGACGAGTAACCCGCCCTGGCGGTTCGGAGCGACCTGAATCCGGTGCGGCCGGAGTCTGCAAGCTCGTGCGGCCCGCAAGACGGATGTTTGCCGGAGACTGTAACGGAAATGTCGCAGTCTGGGGGGGGGCGCGCGCAACTTTCTCCGGACGCGGCGCCCTCCCCTCAAAGGTGAGCAAAGGCGGCGCGGTAGAAGGCCCATTGACGGTCGCCGAGGGCGGTCAGGACCTGGAAGGGGTCGTGGCCGACGCCCGGCAGGACGATCCAGTCGTGGGGGATGCCAAGGCCCTCGAGATAGGCGTGGAAGTCCCGGTTGTTCCCGAAGGTCTCGTCGCGATCGCCGATGACCAGGCGCAGGCGGGAGCGGCCAGCGAGGCGGGCCGCGTTCTCCCGGGCGTAGCGGCGGGGGCTGACGGCCTGGAAACCCGCCTGGGAGCCGCCGTAGACTTCACGCAGGAGTTCTTCGGCCTGCGCCTTGCTCGCGCGGGGGGCGGTGGTCAGGAACTCCTGCATCGGCCCGGCGCCCATCATGGAGACGGTGCGGAAAAGCTCCGGATAGCGGAGGCCGAACCGGGCTGCGCCGTAGCCGCCCATGCTGAATCCGTCGAGGAGCCGGCCCTCCGGCTTCGCCAGGGTGCGCCAGTTGGCGTCGATATAGGACCGCAGCTCATGGACGATGATCGTCTCCATCGGCGC
The DNA here is from genome assembly GCF_020402505.1 of Phenylobacterium sp. Classification (GTDB taxonomy): domain Bacteria; phylum Pseudomonadota; class Alphaproteobacteria; order Caulobacterales; family Caulobacteraceae; genus Phenylobacterium. The sequence continues at coordinate 10,630 of NZ_JADBZL010000126.1, forward strand.
CTTGCCGTTCGACCAGTCGACATACATGCCCATGGACAGGCCATTGACAAAGACCACCAGGAAGGGCGGGGCGAGGCGGTTCCGGATGGCCTGGTCGAATTCGGCGCCAAGTCGCGGGATGCCGGAAACTCCGCCCCCCGACCCGTGCAGCCAGTAGACCACCGGAAACCGGCGATCCGGATCGGCCGCATAGTCGGGCGGGACGTAGATGTGGAAGCTGACCGGGCCGCCCCGCGCCTCGCTTCCGAAGGTGTGGAAGGAGACGCCAGGCCCCTCCGCAGCGGCGGTCACCCACTCGAGACCGGGTTCAACCCGAAAAGACGGCGACCGCGCGATTGCGCCCGGGGCGGCGGCCAGGCCTGAGAGGCCGGCGCCCAGGGCGAGCAGGTGTTGTCGTCGGTTCATGGGCAGGGTCCTCCAGGATGACGCCCCAAACCATGAACCCCGTCTTCGCCGGATTCCGTCGATGGGCCCTGCCTGCGGCGGCTTGACTTCCCCCGGGGCGGTCCCCTCCCCTGCTCGACAGACGTCAGACCCAGGGAGGAACCGCATGCTGCTCGTGGACATCAAGGACCAGGTCGCCCTGGTCACCCTGAACCGGCCTGAGGCGATGAACGCCCTCAGCCGCGCCCTGCGGGCCGAGCTGCACGAGACGCTGAAGCGGCTGGACGCGAACCCGGCGGTGAAGGTGATCGTCCTGACCGGCGCCGGGGAGCGGGCCTTCACGGCGGGGCTGGACCTGAAGGAGCTGGGCAGCGACCCGAACGGGCTGCGGGCGGCGAACGCCACCGAGCCGTCGGAGAACCCGGCCTGGGCGGTGATCGCCTGCCGCAAGCCGGTGATCGGCGCCATCAACGGGGTGGCCATCACCGGCGGCTTCGAGGTGGCCCTGGCCTGCGACGTGCTGATCGCCTCGACCCACGCCCGGTTCGCCGACACCCACGCCCGGGTGGGCATCACGCCGGGATGGGGGCTCTCACAGAAGCTCTCGCGCCTGATCGGACCCTACCGCGCCAAGGAGCTCTCCCTGTCCGGCAACTTCCTCGACGCCCGGACGGCCGAGGCCTGGGGCCTGGTCAACCGCGTCGTGGCGCCGGAGGACCTGCTTCCCGCCGCGCTCCAGCTGGCCGCCGACATGGCCACCATCGATGAGGACATGCTCATCACCTACAAGGCGATGATCGACGACGGCTACGAGACCACCCTGCGCCAGGGCCTGGAGCTGGAGCAGGCCCGCTCGACGGCCCACAACCGCCATGTGACCCCCGAGGCCGTCGAAGCCCGGAGGGCCGGCATCCAGGCGCGGGGGCGGACGCAGTAGACCGGCCCCTCAGAAGACCCCCTCCGGCCCGCTTCGCGGTCCACCTCCCCCTCAAGAGGTGGAGGAATTGCTGAGCCATTGCTCCCCCGCGGGGGAGCTCCCCGCGAAGCGGGGTGAGGGGTCGCTGCGGCGGCTCGATCGCCCGAAAATTCTGTCGCTCCGGAAGGACCTA
>NZ_JADBZL010000127.1:0-4696 GCF_020402505.1 Phenylobacterium sp.
CCTCTGCGTCCCCCAAAGCCCTACCCCACGTCGAAAAGGTCGCAACCCCGCCAACCTGGCTTGGACCGGGGCTCGCCCCGGATCTTTCTTTTCGTATCTCTGGTATGCGCTGGCGCCGCCTTGCCCGGAGGTTCAGGGCGGAATAGCTCACTCCCCTGAGGTTTAGCAGAGGGCGTGGATCATGGGACGACATGTGCTTCTGGGCGGTTCGGGCACGATCGGCCGGGCGGCGTGCCCGCACCTGGTCGCTGCGGGCCACGACGTCAGCATCGTGCAGCGCCATCCCGCAGCGGTGACGGGGCGGGAGACGCTGGTCGCCGCCGATGCGCTGGACGTCGAAGCGCTCGCCCGGGCCGCGGAGGGCGCCGACGTGCTCTATTGCGTCGTCGGCCTGCCCTACGACTCCCGGATCTGGCGGCGCGACTTTCCGCGCGTCGTGGGAAATGCAGTTGAGGCGGCGCGGCGCACAGGCGCGCGGCTGGTTTATTTCGACAACGTCTACTCCTACGGCCCCGTCGAGGGATGGATGACCGAAGACTGCCCGATCCGCCCCACCACCGAAAAGGGTCTGGCCCGCGCCGAATGCGCCCGGATCGTGATGGAGGCGGTCGAGCGGCAGGGGCTGCGCGCCTGCATCGCGCGCAGCGCCGATTTCTATGGCGACTACCCGCAGTTTGACATGATCGGCGACTGGGGCGTCCAGCTGAAGCGCGGCAAGCCCGCCCTGGCCCTGTACCGCGATGACCGGGTGCACAGCCTGACCTACATCCCCGACAACGGTCGGGCCCTCGCCTTCCTGGGCGAAACGCCCGAGGCCGACGGCGAGATTTGGCACATGCCCACCGATCCGGAGCCGCGCACCGCCCGTCAGACCCTGCAGCTGATCGCCGAAATACTGGGAGTGCGGCCGCGCCACATCACCCTGCCAAAGCCGCTCGTCCAAGCCATAGCCCTCTTCAATCCGCTGCTTAGGGAGGTCGACAAGATGTCCTATCAGCTGGAGCGGGACTACCGTTTCTCCAGCGAGAAGATCACGCGCCGCTTCGGCCTGACCGCGACACCCTTCGCCCAGGGCGTGCGGGAGCACCTTGCGGCAAAGGGGCTGATCGAGGCCTGACGCTCCGCCTGGCGCCGGTCTGGCGCCCGTCCGAACGATTGGGTCGTTCAGCAATCGGTTCGGGGCCAATGCGCGCTGCAGTCGACGCACTGGGCGCACACTCCTCGTCTACGCGGCCAGACTGCGTTGGCGACTCCTCCAGTGGAGATGATGGCCAGTTACATCACGCCGGCAGAATTCTTTGGACCAATCAAAGAGGTTGACGGCCGGCCAAACCCCACGATCCGAAGGATCCTGGATCCTATCGAGACGAACTGACGGCGACCCGGAAGGTGTCGCGCCGCCAGTTCCGAAAGCGACGCCCGGCGGCGCGGAAGTAGCGACCCGAAAGGACGTAGGCTGCGATCGAGGAGTCCGGGTAGCCCTCCGCCAAAGTGTTCGCGAGACCCGGGGGCGGTAACGGTGCGGGGCGCTCATCCGGCCTGGCATGCCGGAAGATCGCTGTTGTGTCGGTCAGTGGCTCTCCGTCTGCTGGCACAAGCCCGTGCCTTGCCGCCGCAGCCTGCAGTGTCGCCGGCACGAAGCCATGCACATGTGCGAAATGAAACCGCTCGAAGGCCGGGCGGTCATTCGGCCGCATGTCGGGAACGGAGAGGAAGAGCGCGCCGCCGGGCGCGAGCCATCGGGCCATCGCGCCAATGGCGTCAACAGGCGCGCGCAAGTGCTCGACGACATGGTTAGACGTGATCAGGTCGAATTGCCCGTCGGGAAGGTCGACGGCCTGCCAGGGCGCATTGATGATATCTATGCCGTGCGTCTCGCGTGCATAGCGCGCGAACACTTCACCGGGCTCAATGCCGAGCACCGAGCATCCCTGCTCGCGGGCCAGCATGAGAAACTCGCCGGACCCACAGCCGAAATCCAGAACCCGTTGGCCCGGCCTGATAAAGGCCGAGAGCTTCGTCAGGCGCGCCCGTGCGTCTCGCAAGGAACGCGTGGTGTGAAACTTGGGCGGGGACCCAGACGCCATCTGGTAGTCAGCCCGGTACTCGCTCCGATAGTAGGCCTCGAGCTCGGAATCGCTGGGCATCGGCTGGGTGCGCATGAGACCGCACTCTGCACAGGCGACAGTGCCAAGGGTCTTCCAGCGTCGATCCTTGCGGCAGATGTCGACGGTCGAGTCCGACCCGCAAAGGTTGCAGGCCGCCGCCTCCCCTTTGTAAGGGTAGGCGGTGAAGGGGACGATGTGCGAAAGAAAATGGGCCATGGCGCGCAGTTCCAAGTCTGCAGATTCAGGCTGCTGCTATGCGCCGCTGACCTTGCTGCAGCCTGACAGGCCCCGCCGTTGAGGGTCTTGCTCGTCGAGGACCATGAACGGCTCGGAGAGAGCCTTTGTGAGGCGCTCAAGGCCGCATTGTTCACAGTCGATTGGGTACGGTCGCTTGAAGACGCCGCAGCCTTCGCCAGCCTCAATCCCTATGAATTGGTCCTGCTCGATCTTGGCCTGCCGGACGGTGATGGTCTTGAGCTCATCCGCACCTGGCGGACGGGCGGGCTTGCGATTCCCGTTCTGGTGCTCACGGCGCGGGGAGAGCTCAACGACCGGGTCAGAGGGCTCGATGAGGGCGCAGACGATTACCTGGTGAAGCCGTTTGAGCTGCGCGAAATGATCTCGCGGTGTCGCGCCCTGTTGCGCCGCCCCGGCGGCCTTGCGGCGGCGTGCGTCCGCCTGGGCGCACTGGAGGTGGACATGACGACGGGAGCGGCGACATTCCTCGGGAAGCCGCTCGCATTGAATCGACGGGAGCAGCAGTTGCTCCTGGCGCTAGTGCGCCGCCCTGGCCAGGTCTGCTCGCGCGCCTATCTGGAGGGTGCGCTCTATGATCACGCCGCCGATCCGACCCTGAACGCGCTGGAGGTGAGTGTATCGCGCCTTCGCGGAACACTGCGCGCATCGGGGTTGCATGACGCCATCCGGACGGTGCGTGGCGTCGGCTACGTCTTCCAAGGGGCTGGCCCACATGTTGCGCCCTGAGGGTTGGTCCCTCGCGCGCCGACTTCGCATTCGCCTGCTGCTGGCGACCCTGGCCGTAGCGCTCATGACGCTCCTGGCCGTCGGCGCCCACTACGGCTCGGATCACTCCGACTTGCGCCAGCGCAAGGTGTTGGAAATGGCAGAGACGATCCGGTCGATTGCGATACAGACCGATGACCCGGCGCGAGTCCCGGAAGCGGTAGCCGCGGCGCAGCCCGAGTACGCCAATCACCCGACCGCCTATGGGTGGCGGATCGAGAGGGACGCGGGGCGTATCCTGGCCCAGTCAGGTTTCCCCTGGGCCGAGGTGGACCCGCTACTCCCGGGCGATCGTCCGACCGAGTGGACCGAGAGGACTGCGGAAGGCGCCTGGCTTGCAGGCGCAGCCTTCGACAGGGACGGAGAGCGCTGGCATGTCGTGACCGCCGTACGCGGGGATCCGGCGGGCCTCTTCTGGCATCTCGTGCTGAACGAACTCGCCCTGCACGTGATCCTGCCGATCCTCCCGCTCATCCTGCTTGTCTTCTGGATCACCAGCAGCGCAATCGGCCAGACATTGCGGCCCCTTGAAGACCTCTCGCAGCAGGCCCGGCGCATACGCGCGCTCCATGACCTGCGCCCATTGAGCGTCGAGGCGGCGCCCGCGGAGGTCAAGGAACTGGTGGCGACGCTCAACGCAGCGATTGCAGCCTTGGCGCAGGCGCGTGACGGGGAGCGCAGCTTCCTGCTCGACGCATCCCATGCCCTGCGGACCCCCCTCGCGGCCGTTAAGGCGCGACTGGAGCTGAGCGCCGAGACAATCCCGAAGTCCTCCATTGAAGCCGACATTGCCGCCCTGATCCGGCTTTCGTCCCAGTTGCTGGCGCTCGCCAACTCGGAACGGCTGGTGGTGGATCCCGGTCGGCGGATCGCCCTGGAAGAGGTGGCGATCGACGTCGCGTGCAAGCTTGAACCGTTGGCGCATGCGGCGGGCGCGCGCCTCGACGTGGTGCGCCTGGCTGGCGCCGAACTGGTGAACGGCGATCCCGATGCGCTGGCGCACGCGCTCTCCAATCTTGTCGACAACGCCATCCGGCATTCCCCGTCCGGAGGGCGCATCACCATCCGGGTATGTGGCGATCCGATGGGCCTGGAGGTCCTTGATGACGGTCCAGGCATGGAGGTTGTGCAGGAGACATCTCGCCCGGACGCATTTGCTCGGGCGCCCTTCGTCAATGGCGCCGGCGCCGGACTCGGGCTCTCCATCGTCAGCCGGATCATGGCCGCACACGGCGGAGACATGACCATCAGGAACCGCGAGCCCGGCGGCCTGTCCGTAAGGCTGAATCTGCCCCGCTCACCTCTATAGGCGACCGGCCCTCAAGCCCTCGACGGATCAGCCTATTCCCACTCGATTGTCTGAAGTTCTCATAAGTCTCTGAAAATCCTATATTAAGCCCCCATTCTGACGGCCATCTTCCGACTGAGAGGCCGTCAGAATGCTACGCTTTTGATTTCCTTGAGAAAACTGCCAGAAAAATATTTTTGTGGTTCCGGCATCTATCGACGTCTGTTGGCACTCAGAACCCGCTTTCTGGCTACCCAAAGGCATCTGCAAAGCATTC
>NZ_JADBZL010000128.1:0-5882 GCF_020402505.1 Phenylobacterium sp.
GCCTGGCGCCTGGACGCCGCCAACCTGCCCGCGGACCTGGATGTCCTTGTCCAGGGCGCCAGCGCCAAGCTGGGGGGCGACGACAATGTCGAGGCCAGCGTCGCCCGGGAGCGGGGCGTCAGGGTCACCACCTTCCCCGAACTGGTGGGCGAGGCGACCCGGGGGCGGACCAACACCGTCGTGGCCGGGTCCTTCGGCAAGTCCACCTGCGCGGCCCTGGCGGCCCATGTGCTGAGGTCCTGCAGCGTCGACGCCGGCTGGCTGGTCGGCGCCATCTCGCCGTCGCTCCCTGCGACCGGGCGCTGGGGCCGCTCGCCGGAGATGATACTGGAGGGCGACGAGTACATCGTCGGCCCTTCGGACCGGCGCTCCAAGTTCGACCTCTACCATCCGGACAGGCTGCTGCTGACCTCCCTGGTCCACGACCACGTCAACGTCTTCCCGACCTTCGCCGCGTACGAGGCGCCCTTCCGCCGGCTCCTCCGCAGCCTGCCGTCAGAGGGGCTCGCCGTGCTGCGCGACCACCCCGCCGTGCGCGAGGTCGCCGGCGAAACCCGTGCCCGGATCGTCTGGTACGGCGGCGGGGAGGGCGGCTGGCGGGCGGAGAACGAAGTCTTCGGCGACATCTCGCGCTTTGACCTGGTCGCGCCGGACGGCGCCCGCACGCCCATGACCACCGGCCTCCTCGGCGCCCACAACATCGAGAACATCGTCGGGGTCTCGGCCCTGCTGCTCGAGGCGGGGCTGGTGGACGGCGGGGGGCTGGTCCGCGCGGTCTCGACCTTCGAGGGCATCCGGCGCCGGCTGGACCGGCTGACCCGCACATCCCGCATCCCGGTGATCGAGGGCTTTGGCTCTTCCTGGGAAAAGGCCCGCTCGGCCATCGAGGCCCTGCGCCTGCACTTCCCCGACCGCCGGCTCATCGTGGTCTTCGAGCCCCACACCTTTTCCTGGCGGTCCCGGGACGCCCTGTCCTGGTACGACACGGTCTTCGAGGGGGCCGACCGTGTGCTGATCCTGCCCCCGCCGGGGCACGGCGCGGAGAGCCACCACCAGGCGACCCTGGCCGAGATCGTGGATCGGACCCGCGCCGCCGGCATCGACGCCCGGCCCACCCTGACGGCCTCAGCCGCCCACGAGGCCCTGTCGGCCCTCAAGGGAGACGAGGCCGTGCTCCTCCTGTCCTCTGGCCCGCTCCTCGGCCTGCCCGACAGCCTGCCCCCGGTCTTCGACAGGCTCTACGGGGCCTGAGCCGCCGTTGAGCCCCCTCACCCCGCTTCGCGGGGAGCTCCCCCTGATGGGGAGCAATTAACGCATTGTAATTCCTCCACCTTCCAGGGGGAGGTGGACCGCGAAGCGGGCCGGAGGGGGTCTGCTGACTCTCCGCAGGCCTACCTCTGGTTGCGGTAGTCGACGTCGTCCCAGGTCAGGTCGGCGAACTCCTTCCGGCGCGGGCCCATATAGCCGAACAGGAAGGCCGCGACCTTGCGCATCTGGATCTCCTCCGAGCCCTCGGTGATCCGGTAGCGACGGTGATGACGGTAGATGTGCTCGAAGGGCTTGTGGCGCGAATAGCCGATGCCGCCGTGCACCTGCATGGCCCGGTCGGCGGCCTCGCAGACCAGGCGGTTGCCCCAGTAGTTGCACATGGAGACCTTGTCGGAGAGCTCCCGCTCCACGGCCTTGTGCTCCATCTGGTCCATCTGCCAGGCGGTCTTGCGGATCAAGAGGCGCAGCATCTCGGCCTGGGTCGCCAGCTCGACCAGGGGCCACTGGATGGCCTGGTTGTCCGACAGGGGCTTGCCGAAGGGCTTGCGCATCCGGGCGTACTTGACGCTCTCCTCGATGCAGTAGACCGCCGCCCCCAGCGACGAGGCCGCCTGGCGGATACGGTTCTGGTGCACGAAGCTCTGGCCGAGGCCGAGGCCGCGGTCGATCACGCCCCAGTAGCTGTCTTCCGGGATCCAGACATTGGTGAAGCTGACCCGCGGGTGGTCCGTGGGCATGTTGAAGGTCCAGAGGTACTCCTCGACCTTCACGCCGGGGGCGTCCGCCGGCACGATGAAGCAGGTGATGCCGGTGGCGTCGCCGTCATTGCCGCTGGTGCGGGCGAAGACCATGCAGTGGGTGGCCACGTGCATGCCCGTCGACCACATCTTCTCGCCATTGATCAGCCAGCCGGCCTTGCCATCCTTTTCATGGGGAACGGCGCGGGTCTCCATGTGGGTGGCGTCCGAGCCGTGCAGGGGCTCGGTCAGGCCGAAGATGGTGCGCATCTTCCCGTTCAGCAGGAGGTCGGCGTATTTCTCGTACTGGGCGTTGGTGGCGAACTCCTTGAACATCAGGATGAAGGGGTTGTTCCCGACGATCGAGTGCTCGTTCTGCAGGTCGTTGTGCAGGCCCAGGCCCTTGGCGGCCAGGTGCTCGCGGATCACGGCCATGGCCAGGTTGGTCCCGCCCTTACCGCCCATCTCGGTGGGCCAGGCGAAGCGCAGGTGACCGGCCTCGTCAGCCAGCTTGCGGGCCTGGCCCAGCAGGTCCTCCCACTCGTGGCGCGGCAGGCCGCCGCGGTCCCAGTCCGTGCGGGCCCATTCGCGGCGGTGGTCGAAGAACCGGATGTTGTCATCCTTGCGCTCAAGCGGCTTGATCACGCGCTCGATGAACTCATCGAGTTCCCCAAGGTAAGCAACGAGTTCGGGGGGCAGATTGAAGTCCATGACGTTTCCCTTCGGTCAGCCGGTCTTGCGCCGTTTCGATTGATGTTCTCGATTTACAAGCCCACCCTCAGGCGGGCAGATCGTCAAGCCCGCAACTGTCCTGAGGCGCCGCTACGTCATGGAAGTCGATATTCCCGCCGCCCTCAACGCCCTGGCGCCGAAGCTCGGCGGAACCGGGGTCGAAAAGGCCCAGCGCCTCACCGGCGGGGCCAGCATGGAGACCTGGGCCTTCACTCTGGTGGGCGGAGGCGAGCCCCGGCCGCTGATCCTGCGCCGACGGGCGGTTCCCATGGACCCGGAGACCTCCCGCTCGGCCTCCATGGCGGCGGAAGCGGCCCTGATCCGGGCTGCGGGCCACGCCGGCGCCCCGGTCGCCCCCCTGGTCCGACTGTGCGAGCCGGAGGACGGACTGGGCGAGGGGCACATCACCGGCTTCGTGGCCGGCGAGACCCTCGGGCGGAAGATCGTCGCGGACCCGCGATTCGACGCGGTGCGGCCGCGCCTGGCCCGCCAGTGCGGCCAGGTCCTGGCCCGGATCCACACCATCCCCATGGAGGCCACGCCCCTGACGACGGCGGACGCCCTGGGCGAGCTGGACCGCTACGAGGCCATCTACCGGTCCTCCGGCGCCGAGCGGCCGATCCTGGAGCTGGCCCTGCAGCACCTGCGCCGCAACCTGCCGCCGCCCCTGCCTAACGTCGTTCTGCATGGGGACTTCCGGAACGGGAACATGATGTTCGATCCGGATCGCGGGGTGGTCGCCGTCCTCGACTGGGAGCTGGCCCATGTGGGCGACCCGGCGGAGGACCTGGGGTGGCTTTGCGTCAACTCCTGGCGCTTTGGCCGGGCGGACCGTCCGGTGGGCGGGTTCGGCGACTATCAGGACCTGCTGGAAGGTTACATCGAGGCAGGGGGCGCTGAGATTCCCCTGTCCCGGGTTCTCTTCTGGCAGGCCCTGGGGTCCCTCAAGTGGGGGATCATGTGCCTGATGATGTATTCCAGCTACGCGACGGGGGCGACAAACTCGGTGGAGCGGCCGATGATCGGCCGGCGGGTGTCCGAGACCGAGATCGACCTTGTGAACCTTCTGGAGGCGGGCCTGTGATCGAGCATCCCCGGGCGGACGAACTGATCGAGGCGGTGGCCGGCTGGGTGGAGTCCATCCGCCCCCAGCTCAACCCCCGGGACGCCTTCCTGTCGCGGGTGGCGGTCAACGCCCTCAACGCCGTGAAGCGCGAATTGATCCAGGGTCCGGCCGCGGAGGCGGCGGCTGTGGCGCGCCTCTCGGCCCTGCTGGGCGTGGAGGGCGATCTCAAGGCCCTCAACGCCGAGCTCTGCGAACGCCTGCGCCGGGGGGAAATGGATGTCGCCACACCGGGCCTGATCCCCGCCCTGAAGGCCGGGATCGAAGACCAGATCGCCATCGACCAGCCGTCCTACGTGTCGGTGAAGGTCCGCTTAAACCCGAATTCCAGGAGGAAACCATGGCCACCACACAAGAGCGGACCGACGAGGTCCTCTACGAGGTCTCCGAGGGCATCGCGACCCTCACCCTCAACCGGCCCGACCGGCTGAACACGATTTCCGGCCCCATGCTGAACCAGCTCACGGCCCTGCTGGTCCAGGCGAACGAGGACCCGGAGGTCCGCGTCGTGATCCTGACCGGGACCGGGAAGGCCTTCTGCGCGGGCCTGGACCTGGTCAGCGCCACCCAGGGGTCCGGGATCGGGTCCGATCCCTCCAGCCAGAATGTCTCGGTCAACCTCGACCTGCGGAACACCCCGCCGACTGTGCTTTTCGCCATGGACAAGCCGACCATCTGCGCCCTGAACGGATCGGCGGCGGGCTACGGCATGGACACCGCCATGGGTTGCGACATCCGCATCATGGCCCGCAGCGCCAAGATGGCGGCGGCCTTCGTACGCCGGGGCATCGTGCCGGAGTCCGGCGGGACCTGGTTCCTGCCGCGCCTGCTGGGCTGGGCCCGCGCCGCCGAGCTGATCTTCACAGGCCGGACCCTGTCGGCCGAGGAGTCCCTGGAACTGGGCCTGACCAACGCCGTGGTCCCGGACGAGGAGATTCACACCGCCGCCCGCGCCATGGCCCGCGAGATCGCCGACAATGCGCCCCTCGCCGTCCAGTCGGCCAAGCGCCTCATGCGCATGGGCCTGAACGAGACCTTCAATGACCACGTGCACCACGTCTACCTGCAGTTCCTGCAGCTGATGCGCACCCGCGACTTCCGCGAAGGCATGGTCTCCTTCCTCGAGAAGCGCCCGGCCGAGTTCACGGGCCGCTAGGCACACCCCCTCCGGCCCGCTGCGCGGTCCACCTCCCCCTCAAGAGGTGGAGGAATGCCAATGGCTTGATTGCTCCCCCTCCCAGGGGGAGCTCCCCGCGAAGCGGGGTGAGGGGGCGCTGTGGGGCTTCAGCTGCCTCCGCCGGTCCGCTGTGCGGGCCGGGCGCCCCTTGGGGGAGGAATTGGAGCCGCCGCCTGGCGCCGCCGGTTCTTCCCCAGTTCGTCCGGGCATCCTGTGGCGAGCAGGCCCTCGACCGGGCCTTCGACGCGGAAAAGGGGATAGCGGTCGACCCGGCTGGTGGGGACGCCCCGGACCAGCTCGCCCACCGGGGTCACAGAACGGAAGCAGGCCTGCAGGTCGGCCAGGGACAGTCGCCGGCTCTTGTCGAGGACGAGGCCCGGCTTGTCGACGGGCGCGGGGCCGGCGTCGGGCCAGCGCTCCCGCTCAATCAGGTGGACCAGGGGCGCCTCGATCCGACCCGTCGCGGCCAGCTGCGAGAGGGCGCCGTAGTGAGCCACCCCCACCCACTCCGCGCCGGTCCGGACGCGGGCGGCCTCGACCTCACCGGCGAACTGCGGCCAGCCGCGGATGGGGAGGAGCGGGTCGGTCCGGGAGTTGATCGGCGGGCCCTGCAGACCGGCCCAGGCCAGGACCCCGGCCATGGCCGCTGCGCCCAGGATGAGACCGCCTCCCAGGACCGTCGGCCTCCAGCCCGTGGGACGGGCCTCGACCGCCGCCGCCGCGGCCAGGGCGAAGGCGGCGAAGACCGTCGCCGGCCAGTGGGCCTGCACCCGGTCATGAAGACTGTGGATCGCCAGGTAGAGGCAGAAGGGCAGGGCGGCCAGCAGGGGCAGGGACAGGTCCA
>NZ_JADBZL010000129.1:0-17558 GCF_020402505.1 Phenylobacterium sp.
CCGCCGCGGATGCTGGACGCCTCACCCTCAGGAACGGCGATGGCCAGGACCGTCCTGGAGGCCAGTCCGGCGTCGGGCGAAACGAATTCGATCTGCATGGTTCTCCACTTCCTTTCGCCGGGCCGGCCCGCGGGCGACGTGCACGGCGGTTGCGTCCTTGGTGCGGGTCATGATTAGAACAGGCTGGAGCTTCAGGCGCGGCAAATCGCCCGCTGGGATCGATAAAATCGTCATGCGCCTGATTGACCGCTACCTCCTGCGCCAGCTTGTTGGGCCCACGCTCTGGGCGGTGGCGGCCGCGACCGGACTGGCTCTTCTTTCCACCTCCCTCACCCAGCTCGACCTGATCGTGGCCGGGGGACAGAACGCCCTAGTCTTCCTCAAAGCCACAGCCTTGGCCATGCCCCAGCTCATCAACATGGTGCTGCCGGTCAGCCTCTTTGTCGCCGCCCTCATCACGCTCAACCGGCTTCAGACCGACCAGGAACTGGTCGTCTGTTTCGCGGGCGGAATGAGCCGCTGGCGCGTCATCGCCCCTGCCTTCCGGCTCGCAGCCGTCCTGGCGCTCCTGTCGCTGGTCATCAACCTCTGGATCCAGCCCGCCTCCCACCGCGCCATGCGCGAAGTGCTTTTCGAAGTGCGCACCAACCTGGTCTCCGCCCTGATCCGCGAGGGCCAGTTCACCCAGCCTGCGCCGGGTCTGACGGTCTACGCCCAGTCGATCGACCGCGATGGCCAGATCCGGAACCTGTTCATCCACCGGGCCAAGGATGATGGCGGCGCGACGACCTATACGGCGGACAGCGGTCGGTTGGTGATGAAGGATGGGGCGCCGATTCTTCGCCTCTTCCGTGGATCGACCCAGGAACTCTCGCCCGAGGGCGTCCTGAATTACCTGAGCTTTGATGATTATCCTTTTGAATTAAATGAATTTATAAGATCCGAAGAGCGTATTCACTACAAGCCCTCGGACAGATTTCTGCATGAACTTCTCTTCCCCGACCTCACCCAGGACTGGGAGAAGCGTAATCACCTGAAGCTGCTGGCTGAGGGTCACGCCCGCCTCGCCACGCCGCTCTACAACCTGACCTTCACGGGTCTGGCCGTCTGGGCGATCGTGGGCGGGGCGTTCTCGCGCCTGGGGTACAGTCGCCGGATCATTGTTGCAGGCGGCGTCGCTGCAGTGACCCGCATTCTTGGATTTATTGCCGTTTCTGCTTCTGAATCAGAGGTTTGGCTCAACATCCTTCAGTACCTTATTCCCCTCATGGGTCTGGGCTGGGCCCTCCGCGCCGTCTTCCGGCAGCGGCCATCCCGGTTCATCTCCCTGACGTCGCGACGGAGCGGCGCCACCCGCACCATGGCGGCCGTATGACCCGGTTTTTCAGTATTCTCGACCTCTACCTGCTGCGAAGCGCTACGCGCGCCGTCGCCGGCGCATTTGCGATAATTTCAGCGGTCATCCTTTTGATTCAATTTGAAGAATTATCTCGCTCTGTCGGTGTCAGGACAGATGCCGCGGTGAGTGATGTTCTCTGGCTCACCCTGCTGCGCTCGCCGAGCCTGATCCTCCTGCTCTCACCCTTCATGTTCCTGTTCGGGGGGATTGCAGCCTATGTGAGCCTGAATCGGTCGAGCGAGCTGACGGCCATGCGGGCGGCCGGCGTCTCGGCCTGGAGGTTCATTGCGCCCTCGGCCGTCCTGGCCTTCACGGCGGGTGTCTTCGTGGTGGCGGTTCTCAATCCCCTGGCGGCCAGCCTCTCGGCGCGCTTCGAGGTCGAGCGGGCGCGGCTCATGCAGAATTATCTTGCGGACGCTCCCAAGGAGGTCTGGCTACGTCAGGGCGACGACCGCGGCCTCATCGTGATCCACGCCAAGTCCCGGGACCTGCAGGAGAACGCGATCCGCCTGCGGGCCGTGTCCATGTTCGTCTACCAGAAGGACCCGGAGGGACGCCTCCAGTTCCGCCGTCGGATCGAGGCCGCCGAAGCGGTGCTGCGCGCCGGGCTCTGGAATCTTCGGGACGTCCGCGAAGCCGCGCCGGGACAGAGCGCCGTCCGGTCTGATTCGCTGTCCATCCGCTCTGCGCTCACCGCAGACGGGGCGGTCGAAAGGTTCGCCTCTCCGGAGGCCGTGACCTTCTGGGGCCTGCCCGCCGCCATCCGCCAGACGGAAATGGCGGGTTTCAGCGCCCGCGCCTTCCAGCTGCGACTGCACCAGCTGATGGCCACGCCCGTCCTGTTCGCCGCCATGGCCATCCTTGCCGCCACCTCATCCCTGCGCCTCACCCGGCAAGGCGGCCTGGCGCTGGCGGTCGGGGTGGGGACGGCTATCGGCTTCCTGGTCTTCTTCTTCAATCAGATGACGGGCGCCCTGGCCTCCGCCGACATCATCCCGCCGCTGCTCGGCGCATGGGCGCCGCCCCTCGTCGCCCTCCTGTCCGGCCTCGCCGTGCTCTGTTACACGGAAGATGGATGAAGTGGGCGTCTGGTCTGTCGAATCACAGCCCGGCCGCCCGGACAGGGCGTCGATGAAGCGGTCAGGTATCAAGGGGTGGGGCGTCGCGGCGTGGCTGATGGGAGCCGCCCTGTCGACGCCTGCGCCAGTGCTGGCCGCCGCTCCGCCCAGCCCGGCAGCGGACGGCCTGACCCCTGACCAGCTCTACATCGAGGCCGATACGGTCTCCCGGGATGACGAGAAGGGGCTCACCATCGCCCGCGGTGGTGTTCAGGCGCGGTATCAGGGGCGCACCCTGACGGCGGACGAGATCACTTTCGAAGCCGCCACACGCACGATCCGCGCCAAGGGCAATGTGCGGATCATCAATCCGGATCGGACCGCCCAGTTCGCCGACGAACTGGTTCTCGACCAATCCCTGTCCGTCGGCGCCGCAGCCGGTTTCTCCGCCCGCAGCGAAGGTCAGGTCAAGATGGCCGCCGCCAGCGCCGTCCGGCGCAGCGAGACGCTGAATGAACTCAACCGGGCCATCTACACGCCGTGCGAGATCTGCGCGAAGAACGGGGATTCCAAGGAGCCCTCCTGGTCGATCCAGGCCGAGCGGATCATCCAGGACCGCGAGCGGCAGGTGGTGACCTATCGGAACGCCGTCATCCGGGTCCGCGGCGCGCCCGTCCTCTGGCTGCCGGTCTTCTGGCACGCGGACCCTCAGGCCGAGCGGAGGTCGGGCTTCCTGACCCCGAACATCCAGACCTCCGGGCGCAGGGGCCTGTCCTACGAGCAACCCTATGTCTTCGTTCTGAACCCCTCCGCAGACCTGACGCTCTCTCCGCAGATCAACAGCCGGGTGGCGCCCTTCCTCAACGGTCACTATCGCCAGCGATTCCGCAACGGCGCCATCGACGTCCGTGGGGGCTTCACCCACGACCGCGACTTCGATGGCGACGGCAACGCCTTCGGTGATCCGACCTCCCGGAGCTACATCCTGGCCTCCGGCGCCTTCGCCCTGACCCCGGAATGGCGCTGGGGATTCAGTGCGGAACGCACGTCCGAAAAACTGCTGTTCGAGAAGTACGACATCGGAGACGTCTATGTGGCCCGAGGTCCGTTTGTCCCTGATGACCGGCGCCTCATCTCGCAGGTCTACGCCACCCGCCAGACCGCGAGGTCATGGTTCTCCGCGGGCGCCTTCAGCATCCAGGGACTGCGCCCTGAGGACGATGACCGGACCTTCCCGCAGGTCGGCCCCTTCATCGAAAGCCGCTTCGAGCCCATGGCGGATCTGGTCGGCGGCCGTCTGCGGGTTCGCGCCTCCGCCGTCGCCCTGACCCGGGACGCCGCGCCCGGCAGCCCGGCCGGAACACCGGGCCTGGACAGCCGGAGGGTGACCTTCGAAAGCGACTGGCGCCGCACCTCCACCAGCCTGGGAGGCCTGCGCCTTTCGGCCTTCGGCAACCTCAGGATGGATGGCTACAACATCGGAGATGCCGATGGGATCGCCGGTCGCAGCGCCTCTCAGGGGCGCACCCTGGCGTCGGCGGGAGCGGACATCTCCTTCCCTCTGGCCCGACGGACCTCAGGCGCACTCCTGGTGATCGAGCCGACCGCTCAGCTTGTGGCGTCCGCAGGCGCCGCCGTCATCCGGGTGGGCCGCACGCCGTCGGGCGCCCCGATCTACCTCAATGAGGACTCCGCCACGGTGGTCTTTGATGAGACCAGCCTCTTTCGCCTCAATCGGTTCCCTGGCCATGATCTGACCGAAGACGGGCTCCGTCTGAGCCTCGCCGCCCGGACCAGCGTGCTCTGGGATGATGGACGGCGGGCGAATCTGGTGCTCGGCCGCAGTTTCCGGTCGAACGAGTCGGGCGTGTTCTCAACCACATCCGGCCTCTCGCGCAAGGCCTCGGACTGGATCGTCGCCGTCGAGGCCGAGCCCGCGACGGGGGTCAGCTTCTTCGCCCGGAGCCGTCTGGACGGGGAAGACCTCAGTGTCCGCCGCGCAGAGGCCGGCGCAAACATTTCGGTTCGGAGGGGGTCCGGATACTTCCGTTACTTCAAGGAAGAGACCGGGCCTGGGTCCGGCCGGCGGGAGAACGCGGACCTTGGCGGCGAGATCTTCTTCAACGACACATGGGGTGTTTCCTTCTATGGCAACCGCGACCTTTCTGCGAGCGCCTGGGTGATGCGGGATATCGGCCTTGTGTACCGCGACGACTGCACCCGCCTGGACATCATCTACCGGCAGGAAGACCTGCAGGTCGGGCGGCTGGGTTCCTCGACCTCCGTCAACATTCGCCTCACCCTCGCCACATTGGGAGGCCCCCTTGGCGCCCGGTAGCGTCACACCTCTGGAGTGAAGGCTTCACCCGTGTCAGAAGGCAGCCAAATTTCACCATGCGCTTAGAGGACGAAGTGTCGGTCATGAGCCGAGTTGCGATGAAGGGATGTCGAACCCTCGCCGCCGCCTGCCTTGCGCTGGGGGCCGTTGCAGGCCCGGCCTTCTCACAGGCCCCGCCGACGGCCGCCCCCGCCGGGCTGTCGGAAAGCGTGGCGGCCGTAATCAACGACGAGGTCATTTCGACCTTCGACCTTGCCCAGAGGATGCGGCTCCTGATCGCGACCTCCGGAATCCAGCCTACCCAGCAGAACCTGCCTCAGTTCCAGCGCGAGGCCCTCAGCGGACTTGTGGACGAGCGACTCCAGATCCAGGAGCTTCGCCGGGTGGAGAAGGAACAAAAGATCGAGATCGTCCCAACGGACTCCGAGGTGGATGAACAGCTCACCGAAATGGCGAGGGAAAACAACGCGAACCTGCAACAATTTACAAACTCGCTTGCGGCTCAGGGGATCGGGATCGATACGCTGCGCGAACAGATCCGGGCGCAATCGGGGTGGCAGCGATGGGTCCGCGGTCGTTACGGGTCCCGGCTGAGGGTCGGCGAGGATCAGGTCAAGGCGGAGATGGAGCGCATCGCTGCAGCGGCCACCCGTCCCCAGTATCAGATCGCCGAGGTCTTCATCGACGCCGCCCGCGTGGGCGGCATGGAGGTGGCGGTGAACGGCGCCGCCCAGCTCGTTTCCCAGATCCAGCAGGGCGCCCCCTTCCCGGCTGTCGCCCGCCAGTTTTCCGCCTCGCCCTCCGCCGCCACAGGGGGAGACGTCGGCTGGATCACGGCGGGGGAAATGCCCGCTGAAGTGGACGCCGCCCTCGAGCAGATGCGCCCGGGCCAGCTTTCGCGGCCGATCCCTGTCCGCGACGGGGTCTACATTGTTTATCTGAGGGACCGCCGGGCGGGCGCCTCCGCTGTCACGGTCAGCCTGAAGCAGGCCGCCATCGCCCTGGCCCAGGGCGCGCCCGACGCAGAGGTGCGGGCGGCCTCAGGCCGGCTGACTGATCTTCGCGGCCGGATTCGGGGCTGCGAAACGGTGGAGACCGAGGCGGCGCGGGTTCAGGGCGTTGTGGCCGGCGACCTCGGCGAGGCCGAACTCAAGGATCTCTCTCCCGCCTTCCGGACCGCCGTCGAGGGTCTGTCGCCGGGACAGACCTCCGAGCCAATCCGCACCAATGTCGGCCTCCACATCCTGACAGTCTGCGCCCGCGGTTCGGGCGGACCTGGCGCTGTCAGCAAGGAACAGATCGAGGGGCGGATCTACGGTCAGCAACTCTCGATGATCGCCCGGCGCTACATGCGTGATCTTCGCACCGCCGCCACCATCGAGACGCGTTAGGCGGCGGCGCCATGAGCCCGCCCCTTGCGGTGACCCTGGGCGATCCCGCCGGTATCGGACCTGAGATCATCGCCGCCGCCTGGTCGCGCCGGGCGGCGGGGGACCCGCCCTTCCTGGTGTTTGGAGACGCACAGACCCTGAAGCGCGCGGGGGCGCCCGTGGCTCCGGTGGGGAGCCCTGCAGAGGCCGCAGACGTGTTTGCGTCGCACCTGCCGGTGCTCGACATGCCGCTGCCGGAGCCCGTGCTGCCCGGTCACCCCTCGACGAGCGCCGCAGCGAGCGTCACCGGCTGGATCGCCGCAGCAACCCGGGCCTGCCTGGCCGGGGAGGCCTGCGCCCTCGTCACCGCACCCATTTCGAAGTCGATCCTCAAGGCGGCGGGGTTCAGTCATCCCGGGCATACGGAGTACATCGGCGAACTCACCGCCGGGGCGCCCTGGAGCGGCGAAAGGGGTCCTGTGATGATGCTGGCGGCGGGGAACCTTCGCGTCAGCCTGGCGACCATCCATCTGCCCCTGGCCGCCGTGAGCGCAGCCCTCAGCCTGGAGGGCCTCCTGCGCACCGCCCGGGTGACCGCCCAGTCCCTCACCCGGGACTTTGGCCTGCCCCGGCCCCGCCTCGCCATGGCCGCCCTCAATCCCCACGCCGGAGAGTCCGGGGAGATCGGCCGGGAAGAAATCACTCTGATCACGCCGGCGGCGGAGAGGCTCAGGGCCGAGGGACTGGACATCGAGGGGCCGCTGCCGGCCGACAGCCTCTTCGCCCCCGAAATCCGCCAGCGCTACGACGCCGTGATCTGCATGTACCATGATCAGGCCCTCATCCCGATCAAGATGCTGGACTTCTGGGGGGGCGTGAACCTGACCCTGGGCCTGCCGGTGGTGCGGACCTCTCCAGACCACGGGACCGCCTTCGACATCGCCGGCAGGGGCCTCGCCCGCGCAGACAGCTTCATCGCCGCCCTTCGCATGGCCGGGGAGATCGCCCGGCGGCGGTCGCATTGACCCTTCCCGTCAGGATTTCGGATCGCCTCGCCGCCCATGGCCTCCAGGCGAACAAGGGTCTGGGCCAGCATTTTCTTCTCGACCTGAACGTCACCCGGAAGATCGCCCGTCTGTCTGAAGCGGGCCCCGCGGACCATGTCATCGAGGTCGGTCCGGGCCCTGGCGGACTCACCCAGGCGCTTCTTGAGACCGGCGCGAGGGTCACGGCCATCGAGCGTGACGCCCGCTTCCTGCCCCTGCTGGAGGAACTGGCCGCCGCCTTTCCAGGGCGCCTTGAGGTGCTCCATGCGGACGCTCTCAAGGTAGATGAAGCCATGATCGTCGGTCCGCAGGGCGCCCGGATCGTTTCAAACCTGCCCTACAATGTCGGCACGCCCCTGCTGGTCAAATGGCTGACCGGCGCGTTCCAGCCGCGATCCCTGACCCTGATGTTCCAGAAGGAAGTCGCACGTCGCATCGTCGCAGAGCCTGGTGATCCGGATTACGGTCGCCTTGCCGTCCTGGCCGCTGCGGTGACGATGCGCAGGCTTGTGCTGGAGGCGCCGGCGAAGGCCTTCACCCCGCCGCCCAAGGTGGACTCAGCAGTCGTTCACCTGGTTCCACGGGAGGACCGGGTGGCCGGGAACCGCCTGGAGGCGCTGCAGAAGGTCACGGCGGCCGCCTTTGGCCAGAGACGCAAGATGCTCCGGGCCGGATTGCGGGCCCTGGGGGGCGAGGCCCTCTGCCGCGCCGCCGGCGTGGACCCCTCGGTCCGGCCGGAGACTCTGGACCTGGATGGCTTCCTGCGTCTTGCCGACGCCCTGCTCACGAAAGCTTGATCAGCGGTTTCTGCGGGCATAGGCTGCGAAGTGTCCAAGGGACGATTCCGGGGCCGTCGTGGCGTCGGGCGTCCGTTCGGTCATCTCGGGAGAGTCGTAATGAAGAAAGTCGCTCTGACTGTGGCCGCCATGGCCGCCGTAGCCTCGCTGGCCGCTTGCAGCAAGCCCGCCGAAGAAGCCGCTCCGGCCGCTGACGCTGCGGCCCCCGCCGCTGAAGCCGCCCCGCCGGCCGACGCTGCTGCGCCCGCTGCGGCCGCCGCTGACGCCGCCGCCGCCGCTCCGGCTGACGCCGCCGCGGCTCCGGCTGCGGCTCCGGCCGCTGACGCCGCCATGGCTGAAAAGAAGTAAGACAGTCCGGTCTGGCGGCCTGACCGCCATTCCAGTCTGCATTCGGAGGGGCCGTCCTCAGGGGCGGCCCTTCTTTCTTGGGCGGTTACCGGCTCAAGCCAGGACTTCGCCCGGCAGGGTCTCGGTGTCGACGCTGGCCTGCATGGCGGCGGCATAGCGGGCGCCCGTGACGGTGGAGGCGTTGACCGTCGCCTCCACGGCGCGAACGGTCTCGGCTGACAGCTCAACCTGCGATGCGGCCATGTCCTCGCGGACGTGATCCGGATGGGTCGTGCCCGGAATCGGCACGAGACCGGGGTCCTTGTGAAGCAGCCAGGCCAGGCAGAGCTGGGCGGGGGTGCAGCCCGCCTCGCGGGCGATGGCCTCGAAGCGATCCAGGAGGGCGAGATTCCGCTGGAAGGCCTTTCCCTGGAACCGGGGCATGCCGACCCGGAAGTCGCCGGCGTCCAGCCTCGCGACGTCGCGGACCCCGCCGGCCAGGAACCCACGGCCCACGGGACTGAAGGCGACGAAGGTGACGCCGAGCTCCCGGCAGGCCTCCAGGACCGCAACCTCCGGATTACGGGTCCAGGGGGAGTATTCGGTCTGCAGGGCGGTGATGGGGTGCGCCGCGTGGGCGCGCCGAAGCGTGGCTGCGGAGACCTCCGACAGGCCGATGGTGCGGATCTTCCCGGCCGCCACGAGGTCAGCCAGGGCGCCGACGCTATCCTCGATCGGCACCCGCCGGTCCCAGCGATGCAGATAGTAGAGATCGATCACCTCGACCCCGAGGCGCTGGAGGCTCTCGTCACAGGTGGCCTTGAGGACGTCCGGATGGCCGTTGAGCTCACGCCGCTCGCCCCGGGAGAGGCCGCACTTGGACGCCAGAACAAACCGGTCCCGGTGCGGACCCAGGACCTCGCCCACCAGGCGTTCATTGTGGCCCAGGCCGTAGACGGCCGCCGTGTCAAAGAAGGTGCATCCCGCATCCAGGGCGCCGAGAAGGACCGCCTCCGCCTGCTGCCGGGGCGGCGGCGGACCATAGGCGTGCGACAGGCTCATGCAGCCCAGGCCGATTTCGGACACCTCGAAGGGGCCAAGCTTGCGGGTTTTCATCAGCGGCTCCGGGATCAGGAAAGGGGTTCGGACCCCAGCCGGGCGACAAAGTCCGGCAGCCAGGGATTGCGGCCCGGCTTCATGCGCTCCGCCCGGTAGATATGGCCGAGGTCGGCATAAGCGCGGTCGAAGTTCTTGTTCACGATGACGTAGTCATAGTCCTCCCAGTGGGTGATCTCCTCACGGCCCCGCTCCAGCCGGCGATGGATCACCAGGTCAGAATCCTGCGCCCGGGCGTTGAGACGCCGGGCGAGGTCGGCCCAGGTCGGCGGCAGGACGAAGATGCTCACGCTGTCCTCGGGCATGGCCTGGCGCACCTGCGCCGCGCCCTGCCAGTCGATGTCGAAGAGTACGTCCCGCCCTGCAGCCAGGGCCGCTTCGACAGGCGCCTTGGGCGTGCCGTAGCGGTTGTCGTGAACATGGGCCCACTCCAGGAGCTGACCGCCCTCGACCATTTCCTCGAAGCGCTCCGGGGACACGAAATAGTACTCACGGCCCTCCTCCTCACCGGGGCGAGGGGCGCGGGTCGTGGCGGAGATCGACAGGACAAGGTCATCATGATCGGACACGAGCCGCCGGGAGAGGGAGGTCTTGCCGGCGCCGGAAGGGCTGGAAACGAGCAGCAGAAGGCCTCGCCTCTGAACCTCCCAGGGACGGGCCGCATCCGTCAGGCTCATGATTCACTCCACATTCTGGACCTGTTCCCGGAATTGATCGATCGCAGCCTTCAGGTCCAGCCCGGTCCGGGTCAGGTCGGCGATCGCCGCCTTTGAACAGAGGGTGTTGGCCTCGCGCATGAATTCCTGGGTCAGGAAGTCAAGACGCCGGCCCGCCGCTCCGCCGTCCGACAGAAGCGAGCGGGCGCTGGCCAGGTGACCCCCCAGCCGGTCCAGCTCTTCCCGGACGTCCGCCTTCACCGCAAGCGCGGCCGCCTCAAGGAAGGCGCGCTCTGCGACATCGGAGCCTTCTCCCGCCAGTTCAGACAGCCGCCGCTGAAACCGGCCGCGGATCGCCTCGGTCTGGTCACCGGCGAGGCGCCCCGCGCGCGCCACCAGAGCTTCGACCTCGTCGAGAAGCTGGAACAGGACTCCGCTGAGCTGCCCGCCCTCCTCCAGCCGCGCGGCCTTCAGCGCATCGAGGGCCTCTGTCATCGCCGAAACCAGAAGGGCGTTGACCTCCGCGAGGGCTTCGGGATCGGTTTCGGCCGGCTCGGCCTCGATCACGCCGCGAAGAGACAGGAGACCATCCAGGGTTGGGCGCAATACCCGGCCCTCGCGGATCCAGGGTTCGCCGGCGTCGAGGAGGGTCCGGGCAAGCTCGTGGTTGATGCGCAGGGGCGCCTCCGCCTCCAGACGCCGTGCAGTGACCGTGACCGAGACCTGGCCCCTCTGGAAACGCGCCTGGGCGGCGTCCCGGGTCGCCCGCTCAAGGGCGTCGAATCCGGGCGGACCCCTGAAGCGCACCTCCAGGCTGCGGCCATTCACGGACCTGGCCTCCACCGCCCAGCTCCAGCCGCCGCCGGCGCCCTCTGCCCGGCCAAATCCGGTCATGCCGCTCAGTTGCGCCATATCAGCCGCCGCCTCCCTGTGCGCGTTCGATGCGCCGCCAGCGGGCGACATTGGCGTTATGGGCTTCGAGCGTCTCGGCGAAGGCATGCCCGCCAGAGCCATCCGCCACGAAGAAGATCTCCCGGGTCTCGAGCGGGTCCAGGACAGCTTCGAGGGAGGCGCGTCCCGGATTGGCGATCGGGGTCGGAGGCAGGCCCGCATGGGCATAGGTGTTCCAGGGACTACGGTCTGCCAGCTCCGAGGCCCTGATCCCGCGACCCAGAGGCTCGCCCCGGCTCACGGCGTAGATCACGGTGGGATCGCTCTGCAGGCGCATTCCCAGCCTGAGGCGGTTGATGAAGACGGCGGCGACGCGACGGCGCTCGTCAGCCTGCCCCGTCTCCTTTTCCACGATAGAGGCCAGGATCACCGCCTCCCGGGGCGAGGCCAGGGGCAGGCCGGGCTGGCGGGACGCCCAAAGCCGGTCGAGCAGCGCCTGCTGGTCCGCCCTCATGCGATCGAGAAGGGACTGACGGGTATCGCCCCGCTCGGCCCGGTAGGTCTCGGGCAGGAGGACCCCCTCCTCAGGGATCTCGACCTCTCCGGTCAGCCAGTCGACCGCGCGGAGCTCCCGGACGATCATGGCCGAGGTGAGTCCCTCCGGCAGGGTGACGCTGCGGGCGATGGTGCGACCCGCCTGAAGGTCGGACAGGACGGCCATCATCGAGGCCCGACTGGGGATGGCGTACTCTCCGGCCTTGAGCGACCCGCCGGCGCCGGTCGCCCGCGCGACCAACTGGAAGACCGTCGCAGACCGGACGACCCCCGCCGCCTCCAGGGCCGCCGCCACCCCAGAGACGCCTGAACCCCGGGGTATCTGGACCAGGGTCTCAGCTCCTGACCGGGCCCGGGGCCCCGGGCCAAGGATCACCAGGAGGCCGATCGCAAGAACAGCGACGCCAAGCCCAGCGAAGGCGGCCCCGATCCTCCGGCGCCGCGTCGACCAGAACCTGCGCCTCACGGGACCTTCTTGAGGACGAGCGAGGCGTTGGTGCCGCCGAAACCGAAGCTGTTCGACACCGCCACATCGATCTTCATCGGCTTGGCCTTGTGGGGAACAAGATCCACCACCGTTTCGACCGAGGGATTGTCGAGGTTGATCGTCGGCGGCGCCACCTGGTCGCGGATGGCCAGGCAGGTGAAGGCGGCCTCTATCGCGCCGGCGGCGCCCAGGAGATGGCCGGTGGCCGACTTGGTGGAGCTCATGGTCGCCCGGGCGGCGGCGTCGCCCAGGAGGCGAGTCACCGCGCCGAGCTCGATCTCGTCACCCAGCGGGGTCGAGGTGCCATGGGCGTTGATGTAGTCCACCTGCGAGGGATCGACACCGGCGTCCCGCACCGCCGCGCGCATGGCCCGGAAGCCGCCGTCTCCATCCTCGGCGGGTGCGGTGATGTGATAGGCGTCGCCGGCCATGCCGTACCCTGCGACCTCGGCGTAGATCTTCGCGCCCCGGGCCTGTGCGTGCTCGAGTTCCTCGAGGATGAGGATGCCGGCGCCCTCCCCCATGACGAAGCCGTCCCGGTCCTTGTCGTAAGGCCGGCTGGCCTTTTCAGGGGCGTCGTTGAAGCTGGTGGACATGGCCCGGCAGGCGATGAAGCCCGCGATACCGATAGGGCATATCGAAGCCTCGGCGCCCCCGGCCACCATGACGTCGGCGTCGCCGTAGCGGATCATCCGGGCGGCGTCGCCGATGGCGTGGGCCCCTGTGGCGCAGGCCGTGACGACCGAATGATTCGGCCCCTTGAAGCCATGACGGATCGAAACCTGCCCCGAGGCGAGGTTGATCAGGGCCGAAGGGATGAAGAAGGGGCTGACCCTTCGGGGGCCCTTCTCGTGCAGCTCGATGGCCGTGTCGGCGATGGTGGACAGGCCGCCGATGCCGGAGCCGATGATCACGCCCGTGCGTTCAAAGTCCTCAGTGGTCTCCGGCTTCCATCCGGAGTCGGCGACGGCCTCGTCCGCTGCAGCGATGGCGTACAGAATGAAGTCGTCGATGCGGCGGCGGTCCTTTGCCGGAAGTGTAGCCTCAGGGTCGAAGGATCCTTCGACGTCCGGCCCGCCGCCACCGCGTCCATCCACGCGGGGGACCTCGCACGCGATCTGGCAGGCGTAGCCTTCGGGATCGAAGGTTGTGATCCGGCCTGCGCCCGACCTGCCGGCCAGGATGGCCTTCCAGGTGATCTCCCGGCCCTGCCCCAGCGGGGTGAGGAGGCCGATTCCCGTAACCACGACTCGACGCATGGCGCCCTCCGCAAATGCAAACCGCCGCGTCTCGGCGAAGGGACGCGGCGGTCAGGTCGTCGACGGCCAGGAGGCGTTAGCCGCCCAGGCGTTCTCCGATGAACTTCACCGCATCACCCACAGTCTGAATGTGCTCGGCGGCGTCGTCCGGAATCTCGATGTCGAATTCTTCTTCGAAGGCCATGACCAGCTCGACATTGTCGAGACTGTCGGCGCCCAGGTCATCGATGAAGCTGGCCTTTTCGGTCACCTTCTCGGGATCGGCGTCGAGGTGCTCGATGACGATCTTGCGGACGCGTTCAAGGATGTCGGACATACGTTGGGGTCCCTGTTGTTCAGTTGTTCCTTCCGCGACCGACGACGTGATGTCAACCGATCCCGGTCGCGGGATTGAGACCCGGGGCCTCACCGATGTGGAGGGTGGTAGCATGCTCCCCCCGATGAGGCCAGCCGGTCAGATCATCGCCATGCCGCCATTCACGTGCAGGGTCTGTCCGGTCATGTAGCCGGCCTCCTCACTCGCGAGATAGACGCACGCCGCCGCGACATCCGCCCCGGAACCGAGCCGGCCGGAAGGTATTGTTCCCAGGATCTGGGTCTTCTGCGCCTCGTTGAGGGCGTCGGTCATCGGGCTCTCGATGAACCCCGGCGCCACGCAATTCACCGTCACCCCGCGGGTGGCGACTTCCTGGGCCAGGGACTTGGAGAATCCGATCATGCCGGCCTTGGAGGCGGCGTAGTTGGCCTGCCCCGGATTACCCATGACGCCCACGACAGAGGTGATTCCGATGATCCGGCCGAACCGCCGCTTCATCATGCCCCGAAGGGCGGCTCGGGACAGCCTGAAATAGCTTTCGAGATTGACCTTGAGAACCTGCTCCCAGTCCTCGTCCTTCATCCTCAGAAGGAGGCCGTCGCGGGTGATGCCGGCGTTGGCGACCAGGATGTCCACCTGGCCGGCGGCGGCCTCGGCGAGGCCGATCAGGCCGTCGACGGCCGCCGCATCCGAGAGGTTCGCCGGAACAATGCTGGTGCGGCCGCCAAGCTCCGAGGCCAGGTCGGCCAGGACAGCTTCCCGCGTACCGGACAGCACGACATGCGCTCCGGCGGCGTAGAGCGCCCGGGCGATCTCGGCGCCAATCCCGCCGGTAGCCCCGGTGACCAGGGCGGTCCTTCCCGTCAGGTCGAACATGATCAGTCTCCTCAGAGGCTTGCGGCGAAGGCTTCGAGATCAGCGGGGGCGTTCAGGGCGGAAGCCTCGGCGTCCGGGGCGATGCGCTTGACCATGCCGGTCAGGACCTTGCCGGCGCCCGCCTCGGCAAACTGGGTCACCCCGCCCTCCCCGGCCAGCCAGATCAGGCTCTCCCGCCAACGGACCCGGCCCGTAACCTGCTCGACCAGCAGTCTCCGGATCGTCTCAGGGTCCAGGGTCGGCCGGGCCGTGACATTCGCCACAAGCGGCGCCCGGGGCGCGTGGATGGCCGCGGCGGCGAGGGCGGCGGCCATCTCATCGGCGGCCGGCTGCATGAGGGGGCAGTGGAAGGGTGCGGACACATTGAGCGGGATCGCCCGGGCGCCGAGTTCCTTGGCCTTCTCGATCGCCAGATCGACCGCCGCCTTCGCGCCCGAGATGACCACGTTCCCGGAATTGTTGTCGTTGGCGACGACGCAGACGCCCACGGCCGAACCGGCGGCGGCGGCCGCCTCCGCCAGGGCCAGGTCCGTCTTCGGGCCGATCAGGGAGGCCATGGCCCCATCGCCCACCGGAACGGCCCGCTGCATGGCCTGGCCGCGCAGCTTCAGGAGGCGGGCGGTATCGGAGAGGGACAGGGCGCCGGCGGCGCAGAGCGCCGAGTACTCGCCCAGGGAGTGTCCCGCCACGAAGGCGGCGCGCTCGATCCCGACCCCGAACTCCCGCTCGAGGGTGCGGATCACCGCGAGGCTGACGGCCATGAGCGCCGGCTGGGCGTTCTCGGTCAGGGTCAACTGATCCTCTGGCCCTTCACGCATCAGGGTCGAGAGCTTCTGGCCCAAGGCCTCATCGACTTCCTGGAAAACCTCTCGCGCCGGGGCGAAGGCGGCGGCGAGGTCGGCGCCCATGCCGACGGCCTGGCTTCCCTGGCCGGGAAACAGAAAGGCGAGACTCATGACCGGCGCTCCTCCCAGATGCGGATGACGGGCGAGGGTTAGGCGATCAAGCGTTGCGCGGCAAGCCGACGCGCCTCTGGCGTTCCGAGGCGCCGGGGGCCATGATGACCCCGGCAGAGAGAACCCGAGGGAGGGATCATGCGCGCCGTCATCCGCCGCAACAAGCAGCTTGTCTGCGACGAGGTCGCGGACCTGTCGCCCGGCCCGGGACAGATCCTGGTCCGGACCCTGGCCTGCGGGATCTGTGGATCGGACCTGCACGCCCTGCACCACATGGAACACATGATCGAAACCGCGACCCGGGCCAGCGGCGGCTTCGGGACGGGCTTCGATCCTACTGCGGACACCGTCTTCGGCCATGAGTTCTGCGCCGAGGTGCTGGATCACGGCCCGGGATCTCCCAAAAGCATCCGCACCGGCGCCAGAGTCGTGTCCGTGCCGATCACGCTGACGGAGGCGGGATTTGAGTCCCTCGGCTACTCGAACCGCCTCCCCGGCGGGTTCGCAGAGCGAATGCTTCTGACCGAGTCCATGGTTCTGGAGGTGCCCAACGGCCTGCCCACAGACCAGGCGGCGCTGACGGAACCCTTCGCCGTGGGCGAGCACGCGGTGGCGATGGCCCGCCTCGATCGAGATTCCGTCTGCATGGTGATCGGCTGCGGCCCGGTCGGCCTTGCGGTCATCGCCGCCCTGAAAGCGCGCGGCCATGGCCCAGTGATCGCCACGGACTACTCCCCGCGCCGCCGGGCGTCCGCGGAGAGGCTGGGAGCCGACCTCGTCATCGATCCCTCGAAGGAGAGCCCCCATGCCCGGTGGGAGAGCTACGGCGTTCCCGTGCAGCGCGCGGCTCAGTCCATGGCGCGGATGATGGGCAAGACCTTCGGTCGCCCGGTGGTCTTCGAGTGCGTGGGGGCCCCAGGCATCCTGCAGACCCTGATCGAGGCCTCCCCTGCCGGCGCCCAGATCGTGGTCGCTGGCGTCTGCATGGAGACGGACAAGATCGAACCGGCCATCGCCATCACCAAGGAGATGGAGCTGACCTTCGTCTTCGGCTACACGCCCGACGAATTCGCTCACACCTTGCGCCAGATCTCGGAGGGCGTGATCGATGTCTCCGGCGTGGTGACCGGCAAGGTCGGACTGGAGGGTGTGGCGGAGGCCTTCGTGACCCTTGGGGATCCGGAAGCACACGTGAAAATCCTGGTCGAACCCACGAGATAGGCGAGAGAATGTCTGATCCAGTGACTCCAAATCCGGATGAAAAGGAGGCCGCGCGGATTCGCCGTAATCGCCTCCTGGGCCGAATTCTTCTGATCGCCCTGGGCCTCTTGCTGATCGCCCAGATGATCCCCTTCCTCATGCGCGCCTGAGGCGTCCGGAGACCCGAGAGATGCGCCTGTCCTCTCCCCGCATTCCGCCCCTGACCGACTCCGAGATGGACGCCGACCAGAGGGAGATCACGGCGCCCATGGCCGACCGGGGCCGGGTCCTCAACATCTTCCGCACCCTGGTCCGTGCGCCGAAGGCCGCCCGGGCCTTCCTGGCCTGGGGAAACTACGTCCTGTCGCGCCGCAACGACCTGCCGCCACGTCAGCGCGAGCTGGTGATCCTGCGCGTCGGATACCTGTGCAAATCCGGCTACGAGTGGACCCAGCATGTGGAGATCGGTCTGAGGGATGGCCTGACATCGACGGAAATCCCCCGGATCAAGCAGGGCGCGGATGCGCCTGAGTGGTCCGAGGACGACCGGCTCCTGCTTCGCGCGACGGACGAACTGCACCACGACAAGTTCATCACCGAGGCGACCTGGACGGCGTTGCGCGCCCGCTTCAGCGAGAAGCAGTGCATGGATCTTGTCTTCACTGTCGGCCAGTACACCCAGGTCTCAATGATCCTGAACACGTTCGGGGTGCCCCTCGACGAGGGCCAGACCCTGGACCCAGACCTGAAGGGTTACTGAGGTCGCTCAGCGCGGCGCACGCTTCTGGGCCAGGGCCGCGCAGCTGGCGAAGCCGAGAGAGCCTTCGGAGTCGTAGAGCCAGCATTCTCCGACGGCGACGCCATCCGTGGCCTGGTGGTTGACGGATCGGAACCCCACCCACTCACCCACA
>NZ_JADBZL010000013.1:0-25750 GCF_020402505.1 Phenylobacterium sp.
CGCCGCCCAGGCGCAGGATACCGCTCCAAACTATGTCGACGAGGTGGTGGTCACCGCCCAGCTCCGTGAACAGAGCCTCCAGGACGTGCCGATCGTGGTCACCTCGGTCAGCGCCCAGCAGCTCCAGGACGCCGGCATCCGCGACATCAAGGATCTCACCATCGCTACGCCGGGTCTGACCGTGACCTCGACGTCGAGCGCCGCCCTCACGACTGCGCGGATTCGCGGGATCGGCACGGTCGGTGACAACGCCGGCCTGGAGTCGTCCGTCGGCGTGGTGATCGACGGCGTCTACCGGCCCCGTAACGGCGTCGCCTTCACCGACCTGGGCGAGCCTGACCGCATCGAGGTCCTGAAGGGGCCGCAGGGCACGCTGTTCGGCAAGAACACCACCGCCGGCGTGATCAACGTCATCACCAAGCGACCGACCTTCGATCTGGGTGCGGCGGCTGAAGCCACGGTGTCCAACTTCAACGGCTTCGGCGCATCGCTGTCACTCAACGGTCCCCTCGTCGAAGATGCGGTCGCGGCGCGTCTGTTTGTCGCCGGGCGGGCGCGTGACGGGTACTATGACAGCGTCAACCAGCCCGACAACAACAACCAGGACTTCTATACCGGCCGCCTGCAGGTTCTGTTCACCCCCTCGGCCGATCTCGATATCAATGTCGCGATCGACTACACCAAGCGCGACGAGCGCTGCTGCGGGGCGGTGCAGATTTTCAATGGCGCCACTGCAGCCGTTGTGACCGCCCTGGCCCCGGCCGGCAAAGGCCTGTCCAACCCGGTCGATATCGACAGCTTCCGCGACTACGGCAACCGGAGCTACCGCAAGGAGATCACCGACAAGGGCGTCTCGGTCCAGGCTGACTGGACTACGCCGTGGTTCGACGGCGCGAAGGTGACCTCCATCACCGCCTATCGCGAGTGGACCCAAAAGGGCGGCGGCGATGTCGATTGGACCGGCGCGGACATCGGGTACACCGTCGGGCTGGAAGACCCGAATCCGGCGTCCCTGGGCTTCAAGACCTTCACCCAGGAAGTGCGCCTGGCGGGAGGGACCGACACGGTCAACTGGCTGGTCGGCGCCTTCTACTCGCGGGAAGACCTGGACTCCCGCGAGCGGACAGTGACCTACGGGACGCAGTTCGAGCCCTTCCTCAACGGGTTGCTCGGGGGAGCGCTGTCGGTGTTTACGGGCCAACCGGCCACCGGTCAGGTCTACCGTCCCGGGCAGGGCCAGAACGACACCTACGCCCAGGAGCAGGAGGGCTTTGCGCTCTTCACCAACAACAGCATTCAGGTGACCGACGCCCTCGAACTGACGGTGGGCGCCCGGTATACCTGGGAAGACAAGTCGCTGAACAGCTTCTGGAGCAATACGGACGGCGCAATTGGCTGCTCGACGGCGCTGGCCCGGGCCCAGGCCATCCTCCCCGGCGGACTGATCGGACCCGCCTACCGCTTGCTCTGCCTCGAGGCTTACAATCCGCGCTTCGGTCAGATCGGCAAGAACGCCCAGTCCCTGGACGAGCAGGAGTTCACCGGCACCGTGAAGGCGGCCTACCGGCTGAACGAGCAGGTGATGGCCTATGCGTCTTACGCGCGCGGCTATAAGGCGGGAGGCTTCAACCTGGCCCGGGTCGCGCCGCCGACTCAGACCGTGGCCGGTCAGGCGGCCGCCCCGGCTCTCAACACGCGCTTCAACCGGGAACTGGTCGACTCCTACGAGCTCGGCTTCAAGAACACCCTGTTCGACCGCTCGCTGCTACTGAACGCGACGCTCTTCTACCAGGACTACCAGGACTTCCAGCTCAACGCGTTTAATGGCCTGGTCTTCACCGTCACCTCGGTGCCGGAGGTGGTCTCCCAGGGCGCCGACGTCGACTTCCTGTGGTTCACGCCTCTGGATGGTCTGACCTTGAACGGCGGGGTCACCTACGCCGAGACGGCCTACGCCAAGTCGACTCCCGCTGCGCTCGGCGCTAGGCTGGCGGGCACCCGTCTGTCGCTCGCGCCGCTATGGTCAGGCTCCCTGGCGGTCAGCTACGAGCGGAACCTGACCGATGATCTGGTCGGCAAGTTCGCGCTCAACGCCAAGAGCGTTTCATCCTACAACACGGGTTCCGACCTCGCGCCGGTCAAGACCCAGCCCGGCTTCACCACCGTGAACGCCCGACTGGGCCTCAGCTCCGAGGACAAGCGCTGGGCGGTGGAGGCCTGGGCGCAGAATCTGCTCGATGAGACCTACTATCAGGTCGCCTTTGACGCGCCCCTCCAGCCGGGGTCGTTCAACGCCTTCCTCGGCCAGCCGCGGACCTACGGGCTGACCGTGCGCTTCGCCTACTGATCGCCTCTAAGGAGGCCTCAGGTGCGCCGCCCTCCGGAAACGGGGGGCGGCGTTTTCTTTGGGGGTTCGGCGCGATGGCGCGCGCGTTGACACCTCACCGGGCGGGGCTCAGGATACCGGCCCATCAAAAAGGCCGGAACCACATCCGGCGGCCAGGGCAGGGAGGCCGACATGGCGGACGGTGAAATCCAGATGAAGGCGAAGTTCCACGCCATGCTCGACGGCACGGCCGAGGACTGGGCGGCGATCAGCCAGGCCGGAGCCCCCTTCAACCGCGAATTCCCCAACCGGTTGATCGCCCACCTGAAAATGCTCGAGGACGACGCAGGCGGCTTCGCCGTGACGCGCCTGGAGCATTCCCTCCAGACCGCCTCCCGCGCCTACCGCGACGGCCGCGATGAGGAATACGTGGTCTGCGCCCTGCTGCACGACGTGGGCGACATCCTGGCGCCGTCCAACCACGCCGAGCTGGGGGCCATGATCCTGAAGCCCTACATCTCCGAGCAGAACTACTGGATGATGGACAAGCACGGGATCTTCCAGGGCTATTACTTCTTCCACCATCTGGGCCTTGACCGCGACATGCGCGACGAGTTCCGGGGCCACCCCTGGTTCGAGTACACGGCCCAGTTCTGCCACCTTTACGACCAGAACAGCTTCGATCCGGGGTATGAGTCCATGCCCCTGTCGGCCTTCGAGCCCATGATCCACCGCGTGACGGCCCAGCCGAAGCGCTCGATCTACCGCCGCAAGGAAGGCTGAGGGAGCGGGGCCCGGGCCCCGGACTGGCCGACATGGCCTACGAAGACATCCTCTACGAGGTGGAGGCGGGGGTGGCGACGGTCACCCTCAACCGCCCCGACCGGCTGAACGCCTGGCGCGGCGTGATGGAAGCCGAGCTCCGGCGGGCCATGCGCGAGGCCTCGGACGATCCTGCCGTCAAGGTCATCGTCCTGACCGGCGCCGGGCGCGGCTTCTGCGCCGGCGCGGACATGGACGTCCTCCAGGGGGCGATGGCGGCGGGGGGGACCGGCGGCGGGCCGCCGGACGCCTTCGACCCGGCCTCCCGCCCGGACTTCCGGCTCCAGTATCCCTACTTCCCGGCCGTCCCCAAGCCGATCCTGGGGGCCATCAACGGCGCCTGCGCCGGCCTGGGCATGGTCATGGCCCTCTACACCGACATCCGCTTCGCCTCGGATGCGGCGGTCTTCACCACGGCCTTCTCCCGGCGCGGGCTGATCGCCGAACACGGGATCTCCTGGCTCCTGCCGCGGATCGTCGGCATGGCCAACGCCGCGGACCTGCTCTACTCCGCCCGCCGGGTGGACGCCGCGGAGGCCCTGCGGATCGGCCTGGTCAACCGGGTCTTCCCGGCCGCCAGCTTCCGCGACGAGGTCACCGCCTACGCCCGGATGCTGGCCAGCGAGGTCTCGCCCCGTTCGCTGGCCGTCATGAAGCGCGAGCTCTGGAACAGCCCGTTCCAGTCCCTCTCCGAAGCGATCGTCGACGCCAACGCCGACATGGTCCTCAGCCTGAAGTCCGAGGACTTCAAGGAGGGCGTCGCCCACTTCCTCGAGAAGCGACCGGCGAGGTTCACAGGGCGTTGACACCTGCGGGTTCCAGTCGGGAAGGGCGTTCAGGTGGGGCGTGAGGCGGAGAAGCCGGCGGACGGCGCCGCCGTGCTCTCCGTCTACCTGCGACCGGAGGGGCGAAGGCTGTCGGCCCTGGCGGTGTTCCTGGTCGCCGGGACCGCCGTCCAGCTCGCCTCGCCCCAGATCATCCGCGCCTTCATCGACACGGCCGCGCATGGCGGCGCGGAGGCGTCCCTTGAGCGGCTCTGGATGCTGGCGGGACTGTTCATCGCCGTCACCCTGCTGGCCCAGGTCCTGCAGATCGGCTCCACCTATTTCAGCGAGCAGCTGGGCTGGTCGGCGACCAACCGCATGCGTCAGGACCTGGCCGACCACGCCCTGCGGCTGGACATGGCCTTCCACACGGCCAAGTCGCCGGGCGAGCTGATCGAGCGGGTGGATGGGGACGTGGCCGCCTTGGCCGCCTTCTTCTCGCAGTTCATCTTGCAGATCATTGGCGGCGCTCTGCTGCTGGCCGGCATCCTTGTCGTGCTGTACCTGCAGGACTGGCGGATCGGGGTCCTGCTGACCGGCTTCGCTGTGGTCGCGGGCCTGGTCCTCCACGCCATCCGCCAGATCGCCGGCGGGCGCTGGGAGCGCCTGCGGGAGGCCTGGTCGGCCTTCTCGGGCTTCCTGGAGGAGCGCCTGGCGGGCCTGGACGATGTGCGGGCCAATGGCGGCGGCCCCCACGTCATGCGGCGCATGGGCGAGGTCAATGCGGAGCTGCTGGTCGCCAATGTCGCCGCCGCGCGACGGGGCCACTGGATCTTCCTGACCGCCAGCGCCCTCTTCTCCATTGGCTTCGGACTGGCCCTCGCCCTCGGCGTCTGGCTGTTCCAGCGGGGCGAGGCGACCATCGGCACGGTCTTCATGTTCATGCAGTACGCCGGGATGATGTCCCTGCCGATCATGCTGATCGGCCAGCAGCTGCAACAGTTCCAGGCGGCCTCGGCCAGCCTGAACCGGATCCGCGACCTGCGCGCCATCCAGCCGGCCCTGACCGACGGCCCGGGGGCGGGCTGGGAGGGGCTGCGCACCGAGGCGCCCGTGGTGGGATTCCAGGACCTGACCTTCGCTTACCGAGCCGATACGCCGGTCATCCGCAACCTCGACCTCAAGGTCCCTGCGGGGGAAGTCATCGGCCTGCTGGGCCGGACGGGCAGCGGCAAGACGACCCTGACCCGCCTGCTCTTCCGGCTCTATGACCCGCAGGACGGGGCCGTGACCCTGGACGGCGTCGACATCCGCCAGGCCCGGCTGGCCGAGCTGCGCGGCCGGATCGGCCTGGTCACCCAGGAGGTCCAGCTCTTCGACGCCAGCATCCGCGACAACGCCACCCTGTTCGATCCCTCCATCCCCGATGCGCGGGTGGCCGCCGTCCTGGAGGACCTGGGCCTCGGCGACTGGCTGTCGCGCCAGCCCGCCGGCCTGGCCACGGTGCTGAAGGCGGGCGGCGGGCTGTCGGCCGGCGAGGCCCAGCTCCTCGCCTTCGCCCGGGTCTTCCTGAAGGACCCCGGTCTTGTGGTGCTGGACGAGGCCTCCTCGCGCCTTGACCCGGCCACGGACCAGCTCATCGAGCGGGCCCTGGACCGCCTGCTGGGGACCGACGGCTCGGGCCGCCGGCGCACGGCCATCATCATCGCCCACAAGCTCTCCACCGTTCAGCGGGCCGACCGGATCGCCATCCTGGACCAGGGCCGGCTGCTGGAGACGGGCCGCCGCATGGACCTGGAGGCCAACCCGGAGTCCGCCTACGCCCGCCTGCTGCGGACCGGCCTTGCGGAGGTCATGGGGTGAGCGAGGTCGACCGCGCCCGGACCGATCCCGAGACCGGGGACATCCCGCCGCCCCTTCCGGCGCCGGACCAGACCGCCTTCCGCCAGGCCGTGCGGATCGCTGCGGCGCGGCCCTGGCTGTTCAGCGTCAGCATGGCGCTCTACGCCGCCTTCTACGCCCTGCCCCTGCTGTCGGGCATCGTCCAGAGGGCGATCTTCGACAACCTGTCCGGCCACGCCGCCGCGGGCTTCAATGTCTGGACCCTGGTGGGGCTCTGGTTCGCCGCCCAGCTGTCGCCCCTCTTCGTGTCCTACTTCACGCCCTGGGCCTTCGTGACCTTCACCTCGGCCTCGCGGCTGATGATCCGCACCAACATGATGGGCTGGATCATGTTCGCCCGGGGTCCGCGCCCCTCGCCCGGCACGTCGGGGGAGGCGCTGAGCCGCTTCCGGGACGACGTCGCCGAGGTCATCGCCTTCATCGAGGGCTGGGCCGAGACCTTCGGCCAGGCGGTCTTCGCGGTCCTCGCCCTCATCATCATGTGGCGGATCAACATGCCCGTGACCCTGGCCATCATCCTGCCGATGATCCTGATGGTCTTCATCACCCAGAAGATCACCGCCGGCATCCACCGCTATTCCCGCGTGGCGCGGGAGGCTGAGGCCCGGGTCACCTCCTTCGTCGGCGAGACCTTCACCGCCGTGCAGGCCGTCCGCGTGGCGGGCGCCGAGGACCGGGTCCTGGGCCGGCTGTCGGACCTCAACGAGACCCGGCGGCGCACGGCCGTCCGCCACCGCATCTATGTCACCCTTCTGGACACCTTCGGGGCCGGGACCTCCAGCCTGGCCCTGGGCCTGATCCTGCTGCTGGCGGCGGGGGCCATGAAGGCGGGTGAGTTTTCGGTGGGCGACTTCACCCTCTTCGCCGCCTATGTCGGCGCGGCGACCTCGGCGCCGCGCTGGCTGGGCCGGCTGCTGGCGCGCAAGCGCACGGCGGACGTGGCCCTGATGCGGATCGAGACCCTGCTGGGCGACGCCCCCCGCGAACGGATCACCGAGGCGACGCCGCAGGGCCCCGAGCCCACCGGGCGCCATGATCCTCTGCAGACCCTGGAGGTCCGGGGTCTGACCTGCCGGCACGGCGGCTCCGGAAACGGGGTGGAGGATATCAGCTTCACCCTCCGCCGCGGTACGGTGACCATCGTCACCGGGCGCGTGGGCGCAGGCAAGACAACCCTGCTCCGCGCCGTGCTGGGGCTGCTCCCGGCCCAGGCCGGCGAGGTGTTCTGGAATGGCGAGCGGGTCGAAGATCCTGCGACCTTCCTGACGCCGCCGCGCTGCGCCTATACCGGCCAGACCCCCCGGCTCTTCACCGAGACCCTGGGCGACAACATCGCCATGGGCCTGGACCTCTCCCCCGCGGACTTCGACCGCGCCGTCCACCTCGCGGTCATGGAAGAGGACGTCGCCCGGCTCGCCGAGGGGCTGGACACCCGGGTCGGCACCCGAGGAGTGACCCTGTCGGGGGGCCAGGTCCAGCGCTCGGCGGCGGCGCGGATGTTCGCCCGGCGGCCGGACCTGCTGGTCTTCGACGACGCCTCCAGCGCCCTGGACGTGCGCACCGAGCACGCCTTCTGGACCCGGCTGTTCGAACAGGGCGGCGAGCGGCCCACATGCCTGGCCGTCTCCCACCGGCTGGAGGCCTACCGCCGGGCCGACCAGATCCTGGTGGTCGAGGGCGGACGGATCGCGGCGCGGGGGGACCTGCGCACCCTCCTGAGGGACAGCCCCCTCTTCCACGAAATCTGGACCGAGACCCTGAAGGCCCACGCCCACGGCGAGGAGTCCGGCGCACCGGCCTGAGGCGCGCCTGCGCCCTTGCTCTACCCGTCCCGGCGCCGCACAGTTTCCGTACGCAATGTTCAAAACCCGGAGGCCATCCCTGTGAAGACCCGCATCACCGAACTGTTCGGCATCGAGCATCCCATCGTGCAGGGGGGCATGCACTTCGTGGGCCTGGCCGAGATGGCCGCCGCGGTCTCCAACGCCGGGGGCCTGGGCATCATCACCGGCCTGACCCAGCCCACCCCGGACGCCCTCGGCAAGGAGATCCGCCGCTGCCGGGAGATGACCGACAAGCCCTTCGGCGTGAACCTGACCTTCCTGCCCTCGATCAACCCGCCGGACTATCCGGGCTACATCAAGGCGATCATCGACAACGGCGTGAAGATCGTCGAGACGGCCGGCAACAACCCCCAGAAGTACATGCCCGACCTGAAGGCGGCGGGGGTGAAGGTGATCCACAAGTGCACCTCGGTCCGCCACTCCCTGAAGGCCGAGGCCGTGGGCTGCGACGCCATCAGCGTCGACGGCTTCGAGTGCGGCGGCCATCCCGGCGAGGATGACGTCCCCAATTTCGTCCTCCTGCCCCGGGCGGCCGAGGAGCTGAAAATCCCCTTCGTCGCCTCCGGCGGCGTGGCCAACGGCAAGCAGCTGGCGGCGGCCCTGGCCCTCGGCGCCGAGGGCATCAACATGGGCACGCGCTTCATCGCCACGAAGGAGGCCCCGGTCCACGACAACGTCAAGCAGGCCATCGTGGACGCCACCGAGCTGGACACCCGCCTGGTCATGCGCCCCCTGCGCAACACCGAGCGCGTGCTCAACAACGCCGCCGTTCAGCGCCTGCTGGAGAAGGAGAAGGCCCTGGGCCCCAACCTGAAGTTCGAGGACATCATCCACGAGGTCGGCGGGGTCTATCCGCGGATCATGCAGGATGGCGACATGGACGCCGGCGCCTGGTCCTGCGGCATGGTGGTGGGCCTGATCCACGACGTCCCCACCTGCAAGGAACTGATCGAAGGCATCGTCGCCGAGGCCGAGGAGATCATCCGCGGCCGCCTCGCGCGCTTCGCCTGACCCGACCTCCAGAGGGAGACAACCCCGTGAGCCAGGACCTGACCCAGGCGTCCGCCGCCGAGCTTTCCGGTCTCTACGCCGCCCGCAAGGCCTCGCCTGTCGAGGCCCTTGAGGCGGTGCTGGACCGCGTCGCCCGGCTGAACCCCGTGCTGAACGCCCTGCCGCTGATCGATGCGGACAGCGCGCGGGCGCAGGCCAAGGCCTCCGAGGCCCGGTGGGCGAAGGGCGAGCCCCTTTCGCCCATCGATGGGGTTCCAACCTCGATCAAGGAGCTGATCAAGGTGAAGGGCTGGCCCCTGACCATGGCCAGCAAGTTGACCGACAAGGCGCCGCAGACTGAGGACGCCACCACCGTCTCCCGGCTTCGAGAGGCCGGCTGCGTCCTCTTCGCCACCAATTCCAGCCCGGAATACGGCTTCAAGGGGGTGACGGACTCGCCGCTCAACGGGATCACGCGCAATCCCTGGAACACCGAACGGACTCCAGGGGGCTCCTCAGGGGGCGCCGGGGCGGCGGTGGCGGCGGGCTTCGGGCCCCTCTCTATCGGCACGGACGGCGGCGGTTCGGTGCGGATCCCGGCGGCCTGTACGGGCCTGGTGGGGCTGAAGGCCACCTATGGCCGGATTCCCGCCTGGCCTGCCTCCATGCACGGGGACCTGGCCAATACCGGCCCCATGACCCGCACCACCCGGGACGCGGCCCTGATGCTGAACGTGCTGAAGGGAAGCGACGTGCGCGACCCCCTGGCCCTGCCGCCCACGGACGTCGACTTCGTCGCCGGCCTGGACCGGAGCCTGAAGGGGCTGAAGGTGGGCCTGGTCCTGAAGTTCGGCGACTTCTTCCTCGACCCCGAGGTCGAGGCCGCCGTGCTGAAGGCCGCCGAGCGGTTCCGCGCCCTGGGCTGCGAGGTGGTTCCCATCACCCCGCCCACCGAGAATGGCGAGACCGGGCAGGTCTTCGTCTCCCACTGGTTCGCCGCCCTGCAGCGCCTGCTGCAGCTCTATCCGGAGGCCCGGCACAACGAGTTCGACCCGGCCCTCTTCGATCAGGCCAAGATCGGCGCGAAGCTGGACGTCCAGACCATCATCAATTCCCAGGTCCGCCGGCGCGAAATGGCCCACGCCTGGAACCAGGTCTTCGCCGAGCACGACCTCGTCATCTCGCCCACCCTGGCGACCCAGCCGCCGCCGGTGGGCCGTAATGTGCCGGACGGGCCGGACGGACGGCCCAATCCCTACTGGTCGAACACCGCCATCTTCAACCTGACCCGCCACCCGGCGGTGTCGGTCCCCTGCGGAATCTCCTCGATCGGCACGCCGATCGGATTGCAGATCGCCTCGGGCCACACCCGGGACGACCTGGTCCTGGCCGCCGCCGAAGCCTTCGAGCGCCAGGATCCCCTGGCCTTTCCCCGCATGTAAGGAGCCGCCCATGGCCGTCTACAACGCCAGGGCCGCCCTGCCGGGCGGCGGTCCCGCCGCCTGGGGAGAGCCGGTCCGCATCGCCTACGACCGGCGGGACATCCTGCTCTACGCCGTCGGCATCAACAGCCGGGACCTGAGGTTCATCTTCGAGGGTCACAAGGACTTCGCCGTCTTCCCGACCTTCCCCATCCGCTGGGGCGGCGCCGGGGCGGTGGTGGACCGCGCCGCCATCCCGCCCTCGCCCGGCCCCCTGACCATCGACGCCGAGCGCTATCTCGAGGTGGTCCGCCCCCTGCCCCTGGGCGGCGAGGTCAGCGTGGTCTCGCGCCTCATCGGCGTCCACCCCCGCGGCAAGGGCGCCGGCTTCGTCGAATACGAGAGCGAGGTGCGCGACGCGGACGGCCAGGTCTGCGTGAAGATGGTCTCCGGCTCCTTCCGCCGGGGCGTCGAGCGGCTGGGCGACATCGAGCCCTTCGAAGGGGCGGGGACCACCTTCTCGGCCCCCGTCACCGTCCCCGACCGGGCGCCGGACGTGGAGACCGGGGCGCACATCCCGGAGAACCAGGCCGACATCTACCGCCTGTCCGGCGACTACAACCCCCTGCACATCGACCCGGAGGCGGCCCGGTTCGGCGGTTTCGACAAACCGATCCTCCACGGCCTGTGCACCTTCGGCCATTGCGCCCACCTGCTGCTGACCGCCCTTTGCGACGGCGATCCGGCGCGGTTCCGCAAGATCAAGGTCCGCTTCTCCTCGCCGGTCCTGCCGGGCGACGACCTGAAGGTCCTGGCCTGGAAGGACGGTCCCGGCCGGGTGATCTTCGAAGCCCGGGTCGGCGAACGCACCGTCGTCTCCCACGCCTGGTTCGAGTACGCCTGAGGGCGGAGACCGGGGGGCCTCGACGTCCGAAGGAGGGCGGGTTTGGTCAGAGTCGTCTGCGAATGGGACCTTGCCGGCATTGAGGCCTGGAAGGAGCGGGCGGACGTCTTTGTCATTGTCGACGTCCTTTCGTTCTCCACTTCCGTATCGGTGGCTCTGGATCGCGGGGCGACCGTCATTCCCTTTCCTTACGGCGATGCGGCGGCGGCGGAACGGGCTGCGGCCCGTCTCGGAGCCGTCGCCGCGTCGAAGGACAGAACCCGCAGCCCGAGCCTCTCGCCTTCGAGCCTGAGAGATCTTCCCGCGAACACCCGGCTCCTCCTGCCCTCGCCCAACGGATCCAGGCTGTCCCTTGCGACAGGATCGACGCCGACCTTCTGCGCCAGCTTGCGCAATGCCCAGGCGACGGCCGCAGCGGCGCGCCGGACAGCAGGCGCCGAGGGTATGATCGCCGTCATTCCCGCCGGAGAAAGATGGGGCGATGGGAGCCTTCGCTCCGCTCTGGAAGACTGGCTTGGCGCCGGCGCCGTGATTGCCGCGCTCGGTGGAATCCCAAACGCCGAGGCGGACCTTGCCGCTTCCGCGTTCGCGCGGGCGGACAAGCGCCTCGGGGACATGATCCGGACGAGCCGGTCCGGACTTGAACTGTCCGATCGCGGCTTCGCGGCGGACCTGGACATCGCCCTGGAAGTCGACTCGAGCCGGACCGCCCCCCGACTGGTTGACGGCCAGTATTCCAACGACGCCCGTCCATCGGATCTGGCTGTGAAGCCCCACCTGACGCAGGGTCAGGTTTGACAGGAGGGGTCCGCCTCCCGGATGGTGGTGGAAAGCGCCGCGCAGAAGAGCCCGGCGATTGTCCGGAGAGGAAACCCATGTCCGCCAGCCGCTACCCGCTGATGTTCTCGCCCCTCGACCTCGGCTTCACCAGGCTGAAGAACCGGGTGCTCATGGGCTCCATGCACACCGGCCTGGAAGAGGCCTCCGGCGGGCTGTCGCGCATGGCCGCCTACTTCGCCGAACGCGCCCGGGGCGGGGTCGGCATGATCATCACCGGCGGCATCTCGCCCAACGCCGGCGCCGGGCCCGGCGCGCGCCTCTCCACGCCGGAGGAGGCGCAGGCCCACCGGGAGGTGACCGAGGCCGTCCACGCCGCCGACCCGGACGTGAAGATCTGCCTTCAGATCCTGCACTCCGGCCCCCTGGCGCGGACCCCGGAGGCCGTCGCGGCCTCGGCGGTGCGCTCGCGCATCGGCGCCTTCACGCCGAACGAGCTGGATGCCGACGGCATAGAGCAGCAGCTGTCCGACTTCGCCCGCTGCGCGGCCCTCGCCCACCAGGCCGGTTACGACGGCGTGGAGATCATCGGCTCGGCCGGCTACCTGCTCTCGACCTTCCTGGTGGAGAAGACCAACCGCC
The DNA here is from genome assembly GCF_020402505.1 of Phenylobacterium sp. Taxonomy (GTDB): domain Bacteria; phylum Pseudomonadota; class Alphaproteobacteria; order Caulobacterales; family Caulobacteraceae; genus Phenylobacterium. The sequence continues at coordinate 12,393 of NZ_JADBZL010000013.1, forward strand.
GGACGGACCAGTGGGGCGGCCCCTTCGAGAACCGCATGCGCTTCCCCGTCGAGGTGGTGCGCCGGGTGCGGGCGGCCGTACCGAAGGACTTCATCGTCATCTTCCGCATCGCCGCCATGGACATGCTGGAGGGCGGCATGTCCTGGGACGAGGTGGTCACCCTGGCCAGGGCCATCGAGGCCGCGGGGGCCAACATCATCTCCACCCACTTCTGCTGGCACGAGGCGCCGGTGCCGACCATCGCCACCATGGTGCCCCGCGCCGCCTTCACCAGCGTGACCGGCCGCCTGCGCAAGGCGGTGGGGGTGCCGGTCATCACCTCGAACCGGATCAACATGCCCTCGGTGGTCGAGGAGGTCCTGGCCCGGGGCGATGCGGATCTGGTCTCCATGGCCCGGCCCATGCTGGCCGACCCGGACCTGGTGAAGAAGGCCGCCGAGGGCCGCGAGGACGAGATCAACACCTGCATCGCCTGCAACCAGGCCTGCCTGGACCACACCTTCACCGGCCGGATGACCAGCTGCCTGGTCAATCCCCGGGCCTGCTACGAGACCGAGCTGGTCTATGAGAAGACCACCGCGCCCAAGTCCATCGCCGTGGTGGGGGCGGGCCCGGCGGGCCTGGCCTACGCCACCGTGGCGGCGGAACGCGGCCACAGGGTGACCCTGTTCGAGGCGGCGGGCGAGATCGGCGGCCAGTTCAACCTGGCCAAGAAGGTCCCCGGCAAGGAGGAGTTCTCCGAGACCCTGCGCTACTACGCCCGGATGATCGAGGTGCTGAAGATCGACCTGCGGCTCAACACCCGGGCCGACGCCCGCAGCCTGATCAACGGCGGCTTTGACGAGATCGTCATCGCCACCGGCATCACCCCGCGTACGCCCGACATCGCCGGCATCGACCACCCCATGGTGGCCAGCTACATCGATGTCATCAATGGCAAGGCGAAGGTCGGGAAGAAGGTCGCCCTGATCGGCGCCGGCGGCATCGGCTTCGACGTGGCCGAGCTGGTCAGCCACGCGGGGGTCTCGGCCTCCATGGACGTGGACGTCTTCGCGGCAGAGTGGGGCATCGATTTCAAGAACCATCCCCGGGGCGGCGTCACCGGCGTGGTCCCCCACGTCGAGAAGGCCGACCGGACCGTCACCCTCCTGCAGCGCAAGGCCGAGTCCCTCGGCCGGTCCCTGGGCAAGACCACGGGCTGGACCCACAAGGCCACCCTGCAGAAGCGCGGCGTGCAGATGATCGGCGGCGTGACCTACGAGAAGATCGACGACGCTGGCCTGCACGTCCTGATCGGGACGGAGCCCCGGCTGATCGAGGCCGACACCATCATCGTCTGCGCCGGTCAGGACCCCCTGCGCGCCCTGCACGACGAGCTGGCCGCCCTTGGCGTCGCCTCCAGCCTGGTGGGCGGCTCGGACGTGGCCGCGGAACTGGACGCCAAGCGGGCCATCAACCAGGCCAGCCGGCTGGCCGCCGCGGTCTGATTTCACCGAACGGTCCGGAACCTGTACCTGTCAAAGCATTGTCTTGACGGGCGTCGGGGGCTGGGTTTGAGTCGGGCGTCCGCAGGCTGACGGCGCTGCTGCGAAGGGTCGCAGACCGCGTCGGGATGGCCCGACGGGGGGAAACAGATGAGCGTGGACTCCACCGTCGGCGGCGCGCCCGGCCCCAGGATTGAAACGACCAAGCCCTCCCTCTGGACCAAGATTTCCTACGGTTTCGGGGCCGTGGCCTTCGGGGTCAAGGACAACGGCTTCAGCTATTTCCTGCTGATCTTCTACAGCCAGGTCATCGGCCTGGACGCCCGCCTGGTGGGCCTGGCCCTGACCATCTCGCTGCTGGTCGACGCCTTTTTCGACCCCATACTGGGGTACTGGTCAGACAACCTGCGCTCGAAATGGGGCCGGCGACACCCCTTCATGTACGCCGCCGCCATACCCATCGCAGCGACCTATTTCCTGCTCTGGAGTCCGCCGCAGGGCTGGCAGGAATTCCATCTCTTCCTCTACCTGCTGATCCTGTCGATCGTGGTGCGCATGCTGATCTCCATCTACGAGATCCCCAGCACGGCGCTGGCGCCCGAACTGACAGACGACTACGACGAACGCAGCTCGCTTCAGGCCTATCGCTCCTATTTCGGCTGGACCGGCGGCAATGCGATGTCGGTGTTCAACTTCATCGTCCTGTTCCCGCTCTTCGCCACGGCGGCCATCCCCAACGGCCAGTTCAATCCGGAAGCCTACCGGACCTACGGCATGATCGCCTCCGGCCTTCTGCTGGTCTCGGTGCTCGCGTCATCGATCGGCACGCACAGCCGGATCATGCACCTGAAGCCTGCCCCGCCGAAGCGGCGGCTCAGCCCGCTGATCGTCTTCAAGGAGATCTTCGAGACCCTGTCCAACCGGTCCTTCCTGGCCCTGTTCATCTCGGCCATCTTCGGATCGGTCGCGGGCGGTCTCTCCGCCGCCCTGGCCTTCTATTTCTACACCTACTTCTGGGACTTCAGCACCCAGCAGTCAGGCCTGATCACCAGCGGGGTCTTCGTCTCGGCCATCCTTGGCGCGGTCCTGGCGCCCATTGTCAGCCGGACCATCGGCAAGAAGAAGGGCGCGATCATCATCGGCCTCATCGCCTTCCTGGGCTCGCCCATGCCCATCGTCCTGCGCCTCATGGGAGTCCTGCCGGACAACTCCAGCCCCATGGTCTTCTGGTTCGTCTTCTTCACGACCATGATCGACGTTGGCCTGATCATCTGCTTCCAGATCCTCGCCGCGTCCATGATGGCGGACCTGGTCGAACAGGCCGAGATCAAGACCGGGAGACGGTCGGAGGGCATCTTCTTCGCCGCCTCGGCCTTCATCCGGAAGGTGGTGGGGGGCCTGGGGCTCACCGCCGCCACCTTCGTCCTGACCCTGGCGGGCCTCCAGGCCGGGGCCGACCCCAGCCAGGTGTCCGACGAGACCCTGTTCCGCCTGGGTCTTTTCTATGTTCCCGTTATCCTGGCCCTCTGGATGACCATGCTGGCGGTGATGATGACCTACACCATCACCCGGGACGGCCATGAGGCGAACCTGCGCACCCTGGCCGAGATGAAGGGCAAGGAGGGCGACGGCGGCGACGACTGAGCCGCCGCCGGGTCCTCAGGCCGCCAGTCCCTGCAGGGCGGCCGCCTCGGCGCGGACGGCCTGCGGGCCGCCCAGGACCTGGCGGTTGAAGCCGATGCGCTTGAACCAGTAGTGCAGCCCGACAAGGTCGGTGAAGCCCATGCCGCCATGCACCTCGGTGGAGGTGCGGGCGACGAAGGTCCCCACCTCCGACAGGTGCGCCTTGGCGTGGCAGGCCATGACCGAGGCCTCCCCCGGCAGGTGGTCGAGGGCGTGGCCCGCGTACCAGACCAGGGACCGGCAGGGCTCCAGCGAGGCCGCCATTTCTGCGCACATGTGCTTGACGGCCTGGAAGGTGGCGATGGACCGGCCGAACTGGACCCGGCCCTTGGCGTAGGCCACGGACTGGTCGAGCATGTCCTGGGCGGCGCCCAGGGTGTCGGCGGCCAGCATGACCCGGCCGGCGTCGATCATGGCGCGCACGGCGGCGGGGCCGTCGCCGGCCTTCAGGGGCTCGGCCGCGACGCCATCGAAGACCAGCTCCCCGGTGGGCCGGGTGGCGTCGATGGTGCGGAAGTCCGTGCGGGTGAGGCCGGGGGCGTCCGCCGCGACCAGGTGCAGGCCGCGCGCCCGGTCGGCGACGATGTAGAGGTCGGCTTCGTAGTCCACGACGAACTGGGCCCGGCCATGCAGGCGCCCGTCGCGGGCCTCGACCCCGGCGCCGTCCCGGGCGCCGGTGATCTCCGACAGGGCGACCCCCGCCACCGCAGCGCCCGAGGCCAGCTTCGGCAGCCAGGTCGCCTGCTGGCCGGCGTCGCCCGCCTTCAGGAGGGCCAGGGGGGCCATGACGGCCGTGCCGGCGAAGGGGGCCGGGGCGACGAACCGTCCCAGCTGCTCGGCGGCCAGGGCGGCGTCCAGCAGGGACAGGCCCACCCCGCCGTGGGCCTCTGGGATGATCAGGCCGGTGACGCCCAGCTCGGCCAGGCCCTGCAGCACGTCCGGGGCGCGGCGGTCCTTGCCGGCGGCGAAGGTCCGGGCGCGCTCCAGCCCGCCGGTCCCGGTCAGGAACCGGGCCAGGGCGTCCTGCAGCATGACCTGCTCTTCGGAGAGTCCGAATTCCATGGCGTGTCTCCTCAGGCCCTGGCCAGCTTGGGCTCGCGGGGCATGTCCAGCCCGCGCTCGGCGATGATGTTCTTCTGGATCTGCGAGGTGCCCCCGCCGATGATCAGGCCCAGGAAGTACATGTAGTCTCTCTGCCAGGAGCCGCCGCCGCGCAGGCGGGGCGTGTCGCCGTAGAGCAGGCCCAGCTCGCCCATGACGTCGACAGCGAAGCCCTCCAGTTCATGGCGCAGCTCGGTGCCCTGCAGCTTGACCACCATGCCCGCCAGGGGGGCGCTCTGGCGGTTCACCGCCGCCGAGAGCAGGCGCAGGTCATTGCAGCGCAGGGCCTGGACCCGGCCCTGGATAGCCATCAGCCGATCCCGGTAGACGGGGTTGTCGATGACCCGGCTCCCGTCGAGGGTCTCGGCCTTCATCAGGTCGATCAGGGCGTTCAGCCGGCTCTGCATGACGTTTGGGTCGGCCAGCGAGCCGCGCTCATGCCGCAGGATGGCGTTGGCCACCTTCCAGCCCTCGCCGCGCCGTCCGACGATCTGGTGGGCCGGGACGCGGACATCGGTGAAGAAGACCTCGTTGAAGTTGGCGGCGCCGGTCATGTCGACCAGGGGACGGATCTCGATGCCCGGGGTCTTCATGTCGAACAGCAGGAAGCTGATTCCCTCATGCTTGGGGGCGTCGGGCTCGGTGCGCACGAGACAGAAAATCCAGTGCGCGAGGTGGGCTGTGGAGGTCCAGATCTTCTGGCCGTTGATCACCCAGTGGTCGCCCTCGAGCACGCCCTTGGTGGCGAGGGCCGCGAGGTCGGAGCCGGCGTTGGGCTCGGAATAGCCCTGGCACCAGAGCATCTCGCCGCGCAGGGTCGGACCGATGAACTGGCGCTTCTGATCCTCCGAACCCACCTCGAGCAGGGTGGGGACCAGCATGGAGATGCCCTGGCCGCCCAGGCCCGGCGACAGCTGGGCGCGGGCGAACTCCTCGGCGATGATCCGCGACTTCAGAATGTCCGGCTCGGCGCCGTAGCCGCCGTACTCGCGCGGAATGGTGCGGGCGGCGTAGCCGTTCTCGATCAGCAGCTTCTGCCAGGTCAGGCCGTTGCCGCCATGGCCGGGCGCCTGGTTGCGGTGAACCTCGAGGAAGGCGCGCACTTCGGCGCGGAAGGCCTCGTATTCGGCGCTGTAGGACAGGTCCATGGGTCTCCTCCCGTCGCGGTCCGGCCTTGAGCCTCAAACCTTGAGCCCCCGTCCCGCCGGGTCCAGTCTCCCAACAGGGCGGACGGCAGGCAAGCCGCAGCCGCCAAAGCGACTAGGGGAGGCCCGCCTCATGGACAAGCCATCCGCGACGGAAGCTGCGCCTGAAGCCATCCTGGACCCGGACCGCCGGATCCTCGACCCGCACCACCATCTCTGGCCGGCGGGAGCGGGACCGGCCTACCTGCTGGAGGACCTGAGGGGCGATACGGGCGACGGCCACCGGGTCGAGGCCACCGTCTTCGTCGAGTGCATGACGGGCTACCTCACGGAAGGGCCAGAGGCCCTGCGGCGGGCCGGCGAGACCGCCTTCGTCGCCCGGGTGGCCAGGGAGTCCCGGGACGGGAAGGGGGCCCGGATCGCCGCCATCGTCGGCTCGGCCGACCTGCTGGCGCCGGACGATCTCGACGCCCTGCTTGACGCCCATGTCGAGGCGGGCGAGGGCCTGTTCCGCGGTATCCGCCACGCCGCCGCCTGGGACGCCTCGGACGCCATCCGCCCCCCGCATCACCACCCGCCGCCGCACCTGTACCTGGATGCGACCTTCCGGCGGGGTTTTGCGAAGCTGGCGGCCCGGGGACTGACCTTCGACGCCTGGCTCTTCCATCCCCAGATCCCCGAGCTGACGGACCTCGCCCGCGCCTTCCCGGGCGCCCGCATCATCCTCGACCACCTGGGTGGGCCCCTGGGCATCGGCCCGTACGCTGGAAAACGCGATGAGTATTTCCCGAGATGGCGGGCGGACATGGCCGGGCTGGCGACATGCCCGAACGTGGCGGTGAAGCTGGGCGGTATGGCCATGCCGATCAACGGCTGGGACTGGCACAAGACCGGCGCCCCAGACTCCGCCGCCTTCGCCGCCGCCCAGGGCGACTGGTATCGCGCCGCCATCGACCTGTTCGGCCCCGATCGCTGCATGTTCGAGAGCAACTTCCCCGTCGACCGGGCGAGCCTGTCCTATCGCACCCTCTGGAACGGCCTGAAACGCATCGCCGCCCCCTATTCCGAGGCCGAGAAGGACCAGATGTTCTCCGGCACCGCGGCGCGGGTCTACGGGATCGAGCTGTAGCCGCCGCCGGTGACCCCCTCAACGGGCTTCGCCCGGAGCCCCCCCTGGGGGGAGCAATTGGCGCCCTAATTCCTCCCCCAAGGGGGAGGTGGACTGCGAAGCGGGCCGGAGGGGGTCTGCGGCAAAGGGGTTTGACCCCCTCACCCGGCTTCGCCGGGAGCTCCCCCTGATGGGGAGCAATTCGTGGGGCGCATCAGCTTTCTGCGGAAAGGACGCCGGCCTCACTCAGGGCCGCCGCCTTCGCGCCGTCCAGGCCCAGCCACTCGGCCAGGACCTCGGCGTTGTGCTCGCCCCGGTGAGGGGCGACCCCGCGCACCCCGCTCTTCGCCGCTGAGAACCGGTAAGGGGACTGGGGAATGGGCCGGGTCCCGCCCTCGCGGTCGTCCATGTCCACGATGGAGCCCCGGTGGGCCAGGGTCGGCTGGTCGCGCAGGCGGGCGCCGTCGCGCACCTCGCCCCAGGCGATGTTCATGGCCGCCATGGCCTCGGTCACCTGGCCCCAGTCGGTGAGGCCCATCATCAGCTCGCCGACCGCCGCCCGGCGCAGGGCGATCTTGCGGTCGAGGTCGGCCACACCCTCGCCGGGGTCCTTCAGGCCGAGCTTCGCCGTCAGTTGGCGGAAGAGGTAGCGGAAGTCCGCCGAGACCAGGATGGGACCGGCGCCGGTCTCCCAGATGTCCGGGGGCAGGTCCATGGTGTCTTCGGAATCTTCGGCCTCGTAGTGGAATTGGTCGTCGGTCACGAGGGTGGCGTCGACCATGGCGATGTCGATGTGTTGTCCCCGGCCCGTCCGTTCACGGAGGATCACCGCCGCGAGCAGGCCGATCAGGCCGTGCAGGGAGGCGTTGGTGTCGGCCACCGACAGGGGCAGGTCGGTCCGGCGCACGCCGTTGCGCCGGGCCTGGCGGGCGATCAGCCCCATCTCCGCATGCACGATGGGGGCATAGGCGGGGCGGCGCGACTCCGGCCCGCCGGCGCCGAAGCCGGAGATGGACAGCATGATCAGCCGGGGATTGGCCTGCGACAGGACGTCGTACCCCAGGCCCAGCCGGCCCATGACGTCCGGGCGATAGTTCTCGATCAGGACATCCGCCTGGCGGACCAGGTCCAGCACCAACTCCCGGGCGCCCGGCGCGCGCAGGTCGATGCAGATGTTGCGCTTTCCCGCATTCTGCTGGTGGAAGAAACCCGGCACGCCGCCCTTCACCCGGCCCCAGTTGCGGGTCACGTCGCCCTCGGGGGGCTCGACCTTGACGACGTCGGCGCCGAGGTCCGCGAGCAGCCGCCCGGCGAAGGGGCCGGCCAGCACCCGGGAGAAGTCCAGCACCTTCAGACCGGACAGCGGATAGTCGGCAGGCGCCTCGGCCATGTTCATTCCCTCATGCTTTGAGCGACTGGCAGGCTAGTGGCGGCCCGGGCGGGGCACAAGGGCGGGGGCGGTGTTGACGCCCGACGGGCGGCCTGACCCTATGCCGGTGGGGTCTGGGCTCCCGGGGGAGGACATCATGGTTTCGGCGGCGGCGCCAACGGCGACGGACGGTCGGCTCGACCGTTCTACGCGGGTCTTCTATGGCCTCGGTTCCCTGGCCTTCGGGGTCAAGGACAACGGCTTCAGCTACATGCTGATGCTCTTCTACAACCAGGTGCTGGGCGTCCCGGCCAGCCTGGTGGCCGTGGCCCTGCTGACCGCCCTCGTGTTCGACGCCATCATCGACCCGATGATCGGCCACCTGTCGGACAATTTCCGGTCCGCCTGGGGGCGCCGGCATCCCTTCATGTACGCCGCCGCCCTGCCCGTCGCGGTGTCCTACGCAGCCCTCTGGAATCCCCCGGAGCTCTCGGCGCAGGGACTCTTCCTCTACCTGACCGTGCTGGCGGTGGTGATCCGCGCCTTCATCGCCTTCTATGAGGTGCCCTCCTCGGCCCTGGCGGCGGAATTCACCTCCGGCTACGACGACCGCTCGGTCCTGCTCAGCTACCGGTTCTTCTTCGCCTGGATCGGCGGCCTCTCCATCCAGGCCCTGGCCTTCGGGGTTCTGCTCAAGCCCGACGCCACGCATGCGGTCGGCCAGCTCAACCCGGAAGGCTACGCTCGCTACGGCCTGATCGCCTCCCTCGTCATGCTGGTGGCCATCGTGGTGTCCGCCGCCGGCACCCACCGCCACATCCCCACCCTCAGGGCGCCCCCTGAGAAACGCGCCAAGACCCTTGGCCAGACCCTGTCGGAGGTTCGCGAGACCCTCAACAACCGCTCCTTCCTCTTCCTGCTGGCGTCGAGCATCGCCACCGCCCTGGCCGGTGGGCTGGTCGCCTCCATGAACGGCTATTTCAACACCTTCTTCTGGGGCTTCAGCGCCGCCCAGATTTCGGTGATCACCCTGGGGGTTTTCGTCTCAGCCTTCGTCGCCCTGCCGACGGTGCCCCTCCTCTCCCGTCGGTTCGGCAAGAAGCACACCGCCATGCTGCTGGCGCTGCTGTCCCTGCTGATCGGGATCGGCCCGGTCCTGCTGCGCCTCGCCGGCCTGTTCCCGGCCAACGGGACGCCGCAGCTCTTCGGTATCCTCTTCACCACCTCCATCGTCGGCGTGACCTTCGGCATCATCGCCTCGACCATGGGTTCGTCCATGATCGCCGACGTCGTCGAGGAGGCCGAGCTCAAGACCGGACGCCGGTCAGAGGGCCTGTTCTTCGCCGCCTCTGCCTTCGTGGGAAAGTCGGTATCCGGCTTCGGCATCCTGGCCGCCGCCCTGCTGATCGACGCCATCGGCCTGCAGCCCGGCGTGGCGCCCGCGGACATGCCGGCGGACGTGATTCAACGCATGGGCGCGGTCTACGCCCCGGTGATCATCATGCTCTACCTGACCGGTTTCGCCCTGCTTTCCGGCTACCGGATCAGCCGGGACTCCCACGCCGCCACCCTGCGCGCCCTGGCGGCGGACGCCGAGGAGGCGGCCCATCCCTTCCCGGTGAAGGAAGATGGCTGATGACGCCGCGTCACCCCTTCAAAAACGGTTGGCGAACGGACCCCTGCTGCCATACTGATCATTCAGAATTCAGCCGCAGGCTTGGGCGGCGGACGCGATCACAGGCCCGAGAAGGACAGGACAGACAGCATGAACACCCATACGCCCCCCCCCGCCAAGGCGGCCTTCGGTTTCGACCCGCATGATGACCTCAACGACCTGCGGATGAGCGAAAAAGCCACCCCGCTCTACGAGCACGTCAAGCGCTTCGTCCACGAGACCGTCGCGCCGATGTCGGAGAAGTTCCACAAGCTGGGCGAGGGTCGGGCGGACCGCTGGAGCTATGTTCCCGGCCAGCTGGAGATGCTTGAGGAAGCCAAGAACCAGGCCAAGAAGGAAGGCCTCTGGAACTTCTTCCTGCCCGACGCCGAGACCGGCGAGGGCCTGTCCAACCTCGACTACGCCTACATCGCCGTGGAGCTGGGCAAGGTCCCGCTTGCCTCGGAGGTGATGAACTGCTCGGCGCCGGACACCGGCAACATGGAGGTGCTGGAGCGGGTCGGCACGCCGGAGCAGAAGGAGCGCTGGCTGAAGCCCCTGCTGAACGGCGAGATCCGCTCGGCCTTCGCCATGACCGAGCCGGACCGGGCCTCTTCCGACGCCAAGAATGTCGGCATGAGCGCTGTGCTCGAGAACGGCGAGTGGGTGATCAACGGTGAGAAGTACTACATCTCCGGCGCCGGCGACCCCCGCTGCAAGATCATGATCACCATGGTCAAGACCAGCCCGGACGCGCCCCCCAGCCGCCAGCAGTCGCAGATCCTGGTGCCCATCGACACCCCCGGGGTGGAGATTCTCGGCCCGATGAACGTCTTCGGCGAGGATGACGCCCCCCACGGCCACATGCACATCCGTTTCACCAACGTGCGGGTGCCGGAATCAAACATCCTGCTCGGCGAAGGCCGCGGCTTCGAGATCAGCCAGTTGCGCCTCGGCCCGGGCCGGATCCACCATTGCATGCGCTCGATCGGCCAGGCCGAGCGGGCCCTGGACCTGATGGTCCGCCGGGGGCTCTCGCGCGAGGCCTTCGGCCGCAAGATCGCCTGGCTGGGCGGCAATGTGGAGATCATCTCCCGGGCCCGGATCGACATCGAGGCCATGCGCCTGATGGTGCTCAAGGCCGCCAAGGCGATGGACGTCCTCGGCAACCGCGAAGCTCGCGTGTGGGTGCACATGGTCAAGGCCATGGTCCCTGAGCGCGTCTGCCAGATCATCGACCAGGCCATCCAGATGCACGGCGCCACCGGAGTCTCGCAGTGGACCCCCCTGTCCCGGATGTACACCGGCCAGCGGACCCTGCGCATCGCCGACGGTCCGGACGAGGTCCATCACCTCGTGGTCGGTCGCCATGAGATCCGCCAGTATGAAGGCGGCGGCGAGGACCAGACCTCGAGCGTCGTCTGGCGGAACTGAGGCCAGGCGCGGACGGCGGCCCCGGCCGCCGTCCGGCTTCCACAGGAGGTTCGGATGCCCGAGGGCGAGGCCGAGATCACCGAGGTGCGGGCCGCGCATCGCTTCGACGAGGCCCGGCTGGAGGCCTGGCTGGACGGGCGGCTTGAGGGCTTCCGGAGGCCGCTGACCGTCCGCCAGTTCGAGGGCGGCCATTCCAACCCCACCTTCCTGATCGCCTCGCCGGACCGCCGCTGGGTGGTGCGCAAGAAGCCGCCCGGCGACCTCCTGCCTTCGGCCCACCAGGTCGGGCGGGAGTACACCGTGCTCAAGGCCCTTGGCGGCTCAGGCGTGCCGGTGCCCACCGTACGTCTGCACTGCGAAGATACGTCGGTCATTGGCTCCGAGTTCTTCGTCATGGACTGGGTCAAGGGCCGGATCTTCCTCGACCCCTCCCTGCCCGGCATGGCGCCGGCCGAGCGCCGGGCTGTCTTCACCGACTATCTGAAGGTGCTGGCCCGACTGCACGCCATCGACCCCGCCGCTGTCGGCCTCGCCGACTACGGACGACCTGGCAACTACTATGAGCGGCAGATCAGCCGCTGGGTGCGCCAGTACAAGGCCGCCCAGACCGACGACCATCCCGACATGGAGCGGCTGATGGCGTGGCTGCCCGCCCACATGCCGGCGCAGAGCGAGACCCGGATCGTCCATGGCGACTTCTCGATCCGCAACTGCATGCTCCATCCCACCGAGCCGAAGCTCGAGGCGGTGCTGGACTGGGAGTTGTCGACCCTGGGCGATCCCTACTCCGACGTCGCCTACACCACCCTGTTCATGATGGGCGAGACGCCCCAGAAGACGATCACCGACCTCGGAATCCCGTCCCAGGCCGAAATGTTCGAGATCTATGCCGAGGCCTCGGGCCGGCCAGCCCTGAAGGACTGGAGCTTCCATCTGGCCTTCACCCTGTTCCGCATCGCGGCCATCAACCAGGGGGTCTACAAGCGCGGGCTGGACGGCAACGCCTCGTCGGACCGGTATGTCGAGGCCTATCCGTCGATCCAGCGCTACGCCGCGCGGGCCTGGTCCATCGCCAACGGGGGCCCCGCAGTTGTCTGACGGGCTGCTGGAGCGGCGCAACCGGGCCTTCGGCGCCGGGGCCGCCCTGTTCTACGAGACCCCCCTGCATATCGTCCGCGGCGAGGGGGCCTGGCTCTTCGACGCCGGGGGCCGGCGATATGTCGACATGTACAACAACGTCCCCTGCGTGGGTCACGGCAACCCCCGTGTGGCCGAGGCCATCGGGCGCCAGCAGGCGACCCTCAACGTCCACTCCCGCTACCTGCACGAGGACATCATCCGCCTCGCCGAGCGGGTGACGGGCCTGCACGGCGACTTCGCCGAGAGCGTGATCTTCTCCTGCTCGGGGACCGAGGCCAACGAGATTGCCCTGCGCATGGCGCGGATGGCCACCGGCCGGCGGGGGATCGTCTGCACGGACGCCACCTACCACGGCAACTCGGAACTGGTGGGCGCCATGAGCGGCCTGCCGGCGGGCTCGGACCGGGCGCGGGGCTTCCGCAGCTTTCCCTTCCCCCAGACCTTCCGCCCGCCGGAGCCCGGCCTCTCCGGTGAGGCCCTGACTGAGGCCTACCTCGCTGGGCTCGACCGGGCCATGGACGCCCTGGAGGCCGCCGGCGACGGGGTGGCCGCCCTGATCGTCTGCTCCATCCTGGCCAATGAGGGCCTGCCCGACATCCCGCCCGACTTCATGGGCAGGGCCTCCGAACGGGTGCGGGCCCGTGGAGGCCTCATCATCGCCGACGAGGTGCAGTCCGGGTACGGCCGCACGGGCCGCTGGTGGGGCTATCAGGTCACCGGCTTCACGCCGGACATCGTGGTGACGGGCAAGCCCATGGGCAATGGCGTGCCCCTGGCCGCCACCACGGCCTCCCGCGCCCTGGTCGAGACCTTCCGGTCCCGGACCCGCTACTTCAACACCTTCGCCTCCAGCCCCCTGCAGGCGGCGGCGGGCCACGCCGTGCTGGACGAGATCGAGGCTCGCGGTCTCCTGGCCAATGCAGAGAGGGTGGGCGCCTTCCTCAAGTCGGAGCTGAGGGCCCGGGTCGGACGCTGGCCGGGGGTGGCTGACGCCCGGGGCTGCGGCCTCTTCCTGGGGGTGGAGATGGTGGGGTCCGACGGCGCGCCGGACCTCGCCGCCGCCCGGGCGGTCTGCAACGGGCTGAAGGACCGGGGCTTCCTGACCTCCAACGCCGGAGCCTTCAACAACGTGGTCAAGATCCGCCCGCCCCTGGTCTTCAGCCAGGCTGACGCCGAGGCCTTCCTGCCCGCCTTCGACGCGACGCTGGACGCCCTGCATGGAGCGCGCTGAGGCCGAGCG
>NZ_JADBZL010000130.1:0-3542 GCF_020402505.1 Phenylobacterium sp.
CCTGATTCGCTTCTCGACAGAGCCCAGCAGCTTCACCCTGCCAGAGGGTTAATTTAGGAAAGGTTAACGTCGGTAACCTTGATGGCGAAATCGTTAACCCGCTTTGCGAATCACCGGCAAGCCTCCTCGGACCTGGGTGCGCCGGGCCGTGTTGAATCTTTTGTGATTGGACATTTGGGTCGAACGACTGTCGCCGCCACGACTGGCGCAGACAGCACGAAGCCCCATATCCTCAGGGGCCGGCGCTAGGGTCGGCAAATGGGAGAGTCTCTTATGTCCTTGGATCTGGATGTTGATCCCGGTCCTGCGGTCCTGGCTGAGGCTGGGGCTGGCCTGTCCGTCGCAGACGGCTGCAGGGACCAGGACCTGTCCGCGCCCCTGGAGGCGCTTCCGCCGCAGCCCTTCAGCCTGACCGATGAGGTGCGGCTACGGCCGGGTCGCAGCCTTGGCGCCGCTTTACTCGGCGGGGTGGCGCTAGGGTTCCTGATGGGTCGTACGCTTGGGCATCCGAAGCCACCGACCCAGCGAGTCTGACCCCGGCTTCACAACGGCCTCTTCATGACCGATTAAGCCTGTGGGAAACATGCTCAGAGCTTGAGTCGCCTGCGGGAGGCCGCGTCTTGCAGAACCTGGTCGAGGCCGTCGAGAAGCTGGACCCGCTGGTGGTGACGGGACGTGTCGCTGCCGTGTCGGGTCTTCTGATTGAAGCCCGGGGCGGAATGACCCGGCTGGCGGTGGGCGCCCGAGCCGAGATTCAGCGGAGAGGCGCCCCACCCTTGCCGGCGGAGGTGGTGGGCTTCCGGGACTCCCGGGCGCTGCTGATGCCCTTCGGGCCTGTGGAGGGCGTCGCCCCCGGGGCCACCATCCACATTGAGCCCGAGGGATCCAACGTCCGGCCTACGACGGCTTGGCTCGGTCGCATCGTCAACGCTTTCGGGGAGCCGATCGACGGCAAGGGCCCGCTTCCCGAGGGGCTCGCCGTCTACCCCCTTCGCGCCGCACCTCCGCCTGCCCACGCGCGAGACCGTGTCGGGGCCCGGCTCGATCTCGGCGTCCGGTCCATGAACGTCTTCACCACCTGCTGCCGGGGGCAGCGCCTTGGGGTCTTTGCAGGCTCCGGCGTAGGCAAGTCCGTGCTTCTCTCCATGCTGGCGCGGCAGGCGGAGTGTGACGCCGTCGTGGTCGGCCTGATCGGCGAGCGGGGTCGTGAAGTCCGGGAGTTCATCGAGGAAACCCTGGGCGAGGAAGGTCTGAAGCGCGCCGTAGTCGTGGTCGCCACCTCCGACGAACCTGCGCTGAAGCGTCGTCAGGCCGCCTACATGACGCTGGCCATCGCCGAGTACATGCGCGACCAGGGCCTTGAGGTCCTCTGCCTGATGGACTCCGTCACGCGCTTCGCCATGGCCCAACGAGAGATCGGCCTGGCGGCGGGCGAACCGCCGACCACCAAGGGATACACTCCGACGGTCTTCACGGAACTGCCCAAGCTCCTGGAGCGGGCTGGCCCGGGGCCGATCCGCCCCGACGGCTCAAGGGGAGGGCCCATCACGGGCCTGTTCACCGTCCTCGTGGATGGGGACGACCACAACGAGCCCATCGCAGACGCCGTGCGGGGTATTCTCGATGGGCATATCGTCATGGAGCGGGCCATCGCCGAGCGGGGCAGGTTCCCGGCCATCAACGTCCTGAAGTCCATCAGCCGCACCATGCCCGGCTGCCAGGACGCCCGCGAACGGGAAATCGTCCGGGACGCGCGGCAGGTCCTCTCGGCCTACACCAACATGGAGGAACTGATCCGGATCGGCGCCTACCGTACCGGATCTGACCCGCTTGTTGACCGTTCGATCGCCCTGAATCCCGCGGTGGAAGCCTTCCTCGGCCAGGATAAGGATGAGGTCAGCAGCCTTTCTGACTCCTTCACCCGCCTCGAACAGATTCTCGCAGGCGGCGCGCCGTGAGCTGGGAGCAGAGCCTTATCCGGATTGCAGAGTATGAGGTTGAGACCCGGCAGAAGCGGCTGGCCGAGGTGGTCGCCCGTCGGGAGGCCGCAGAGCTGAGTTTGTTGATGCTTGATGCTGAGATTGAGGCGGAGGTCGCCTTCATCCGCACTGAACCGCTCGCCGCCTTCCACCAGTCAGGCTACATGTCGGGCTGCAAGGAACGGCGGATCCGGATCCTGACCGAGATTGATCTTATCACGGCGGAGGAGTCCGGAGCCCGCGACGCCCTCGCCGAGGCCTTCGAGTCCCAGAAGAAGTACGAGCACGTAGCGGCGGGCATGGCCCGTCGCAAGGCGCAGGACGCTGCGCGTCGGGAAGCCGCCGAGCTCGACGAGTTGGGCGTACGCCAGGCGAGCCGGCCCCGGGCCGGCGGTTTCTGAGGATCAGTCGCCGGACGGTGCGTTCAGGTCAGGATCGTTCGCCCGACGTAGAGCATGGATGTCGTCGCTAAGGCGGAAAAGGGCGACATAAAGTTCACAGAAGGCGCGCCAGAGCAGGGCCAGCACCCCGATCACCAGCACCCCGCCGATCAGGATGCCGATCCCCAGCAGGAACCCGAAGGGCGACTGCTCGCGGATCGCCACGCCGACCGCTGTCCCGATGAAACCGAAGCCGACCAGCGCGGTGATCCCAAGGCCAGACCAGTAGATGAGATGGATCACCTGCCGGGTCATGAGGGTCTCGAAGGACATGAGATCCCAGATCATGTCTGGCGTGAACTTCGCCGGCCGGCGGTTCGGTTTCAGATCAAACATCAGCTTTCCATTTGCTGGACGTGGCCGGCGCGAGAGTGACCCTCGCTAGCAGTCCCTCGGACGACCTGCAACACAGCCGGGGGATTCCGGAGGTCTCCCATCAGATGACGCCGACCGTCTTCAGGCGAGCCCGGGGGTGGACCTCGTTCTGGCTCATGACCGGTGTCTGTCCGCGGAAACGCTCGATGAGAGACCGGACGTAAGGGCGGATGCCGGGGCTGGTGAGCAGAACCGGGGACTCTCCGTTCTGGGCGGCGCGCTCGAACGCCTCGCCCACGGCGCGGATGAATTCCTGAAGCCGCGAAGGGGCCATGGTGAGCTGCCGGTCTTCGCCGCTCGCCACCAGCGACTCGGCGAAGGCCGTCTCCCATTCCGGCGAGAGGGTTATGATCGGCAAGGCGCCGTCCTCGCCACGATGGGCGAAGCACAGTTGGCGCGACAGCCGGGTCCTGACCTGCTCGACAAGGTTGGTCAGAGAGCCGCTGTGCGGGGCGGCCTCGCTCAGCCCCTCCAGGATAGAGGGGAGGTCTCGGATCGACACCCGCTCGCGCAGCAGAGCCTGCAGCACCCGCTGGATGGTGGTCACCGACACGACGGAGGGAATGATGTCGTCCACCAGCTTCTTCTGCTCGGCCGGCAGGTCCAGAAGCAGCTTCTGGACCTCCGCATAGGAGAGCAGGTCCGGCATGTTGTCCTTGAGGATCTCTGTCAGGTGGGTGGTGAGGACCGTGGAGGGATCGACAACCGTGTAGCCGCGGAAGGTCGCCTCTTCCCGCAGCCCTTCCTC
>NZ_JADBZL010000131.1:0-18951 GCF_020402505.1 Phenylobacterium sp.
CTCAGAAAACTTGCCCTCAACATCGCCAGGCATCACCCCGCAAAGGGCTCAATGAAGAAGAAGCTCAAGCGCGCCGGATGGGACGACGCCTTCCTGCTCTCCATGCTCGGCCATATGCGATAGCCCTGCCCCTGGGGGGAGGAATGAAGAGGCGCTCCCGGCGAAGCCGGGGGAGGGGGTCAGCGGGGCCTGTCGAGGTCCCGCGCTGACACCGCCAGCCAGGCCCAGCCGATGAGGAAGAGGACGCCGCCGATGGGGGTGATGGCGCCCAGCCAGCGCGGGGCGCCGAAGGCCATGGCGTAGAGGCTTCCCGAGAAGATCACCGATCCGGTCAGGAAGAAGGCCGGGGCGAAGCGGGCGCGGGGCGCGCCCATGCCCATGAAGGCCGCCGAGGCGAAGGTCGCCATGGTGTGCCAGAAGGCGTACTGCGAGCCCGTCCTTAGCCACTCGGCCGCCTTGGGATCGGAGATCCCGTGCGCTGCGAAGGCCCCCATGGCGATGGCGACGAAGGCGTTGAGGGCGGCGAGGGCGAGCCAATCCCGGCGGGGCAGGCCCCTCACGCCCAGAGGCCCGGCCGCCGACCGGCCCAGGGCGCCTCGCGCTCCAGCTGTCCCGCGAGGCGGAAGAGGGTGGCCTCATCGGCGTAGCGGGCGGTGAACATCATGCCGACCGGTAGGCCGTCCGCAGTCGTCTCCAGGGGCAGGGACAGGGAGGGCTGGCCGGAGAAGTTGAAGGGCGGGGTGAAGGGGAAGACCTGGCCCTGGCGGCGGTTGACCTCTTTCGGCTCCAGGTTGACCGGGTCGATGAAGCCGATCTCCGGCACCGGGGTTCCCAGAACCGGCGTCAGGTGGACGTCGCGGTCGCGGAAGGCCGCCAGGGTCGCCCGGTTCAACATCCGCAGCTCCTGCAGGGAGCGCAGGGCCATCTCGCCGGTCACCTTGCGGCCGCCCTTAAGCGATGCCCAGGTCAGGGGCTCCAGCTCGTCCGGCTCGGGCTCGCGGCCGACCTCTTCGATCAGCCGCGCCATGCCGGCGGCGAAGTTGGCGCCCGAGACGGGCCCCCGGGCGGCGTAGAGGGCGCGGTAGTCGATGCCCAGCCCCTGTTCCACCACATCGTGCCCGAGGCGGCGAAGGAGGTCGGCGGTGCGCTCCAGGGCGGCCTGGATCTGCGGGTCGATGGGCCGGCCCGAGGCGGTCTCGGAGGACCAGGTGATGCGCAGCCGTCCCGGCGCGCGGCCGACTTCGTCGAGGTAGGGCCCGGCCTTGGGCGGGGCGGGGTAGGGGTTGTCGGGCTCGGGCGCATCGGTGGCGTCCAGCATGGCGGCGCTGTCGCGCACAGTGCGGGTGACCACGTGGTCGACCACGAAGCCGGCGGCGTAGTCGAAGCCGTCCGGCAGGTTGGGCACCCGGTCGCGGGTGACCTTCAGGCCGACGAGCCCGCAGCAGGCGGCGGGGATGCGGATGGAGCCCAGGCCGTCGCTGGCGTGGGCCAGGGGGACCATGCCCGAAGCCACCGCCGCCGCCGATCCGCCGGAGGAGCCGCCGGCGATATGGCCAGGGTTCCAGGGGTTGCGGCAGGGGCCCAGAAGGGCGCTCTCGGTCGTCCCGGTAATGCCATATTCGGGGGTGTTGGTCTTGCCGAGGGGGATGACGCCGGAGCGGCGGTAGCGGGCGGTCAGGCCGCCATCCTGCCGGTCGACGATGTGCCGGGCGAAGCGGCTTCCCGAGGTGCGCGGCCAGCCGGCGACGGGCATGGCCAGGTCCTTGATCAGGAAGGGCACGCCCCGGAAGGGGCCGTCCGGCAGGTCGCCCAGGGCCTGGCGGCGGGCCTCCTCGAAGGCGGTGTGGACCACCGCGTTCAGCACGGGGTTGCGGCGCTCGATGATGGCGATGGCGGCGTCCACGGCCTCCAGCGGCGTGGTCCGCCCCTTCCGGATGGCCTCGGCGAGGCCCAGGCCATCGAGGGCGGCGTACTCTTCAGGGGTCATGGGATCACCGGGTCTGGGCGAGGAAGGCCATCTTGGCCACAGGGGAGAGGCCGGGGGCGGCCTTGCGGAGCTCGGCGAAGGACTCCTCGGCGGCGTCGAGGGCCTGGTCGATATCCTCCTCGGTCATGGCGTCGCAGAGGAACATGTTGTGCCAGGGGTGGACGTAGACCCCCCGCGCCAGCATGGCGCTGGACCAGAAGAAGCCCTTGCGCAGGTCCGGGTCCTCGTCGAACAGGAAGAGGGGCATCTGGCCGGGGCCGGTGATGCGGAAGCCGAAGCCGGCGGCGGAGGCGCGCTCGGACAGGCCCGAGGCGAGGCGCTCGCCCAGGCCCTCCAGCTTCTCCAGATAGTCGGTCTCGCGGATGCGCCGCAGGGTCTCCAAGGCCGCGGCCATGGGGGCGGCCTGGTACCAGAAGGAGCCGGTGGCGTAGATGGCCTCGGCCCCTTTCCGGGCGCTGTCCGAGCCCAGCAGGGCCGACAGGGCGTGCCCGTTGGCCAGGCCCTTGCCCCAGGTGGACAGGTCCGGCTCGATCCCGAGGGCCGACCAGGAGCAGTCGCGGCTGAGGCGGAAGCCGGCCCGCACCTCGTCCAGCACCAGGAGGGCGCCGGTGCGGTCGCAAAGCTCCCGGGCCCGGGCGGCGTAGGCGGCCTCCGGCTCGGCCTGGTCGATGAAGGCGTCGTGCCGGAAGGGCGCGGCGAAGATGGCGGCCAGGTCCTCGCCCGCCGCCTCCACGGCGGCCTCCAGGCTGGCCACGTCGTTGTAGTCGCAGAGGATCTGGTGGGCGCGGTCGCTCTCCAGCACCCCGGCGGTGCGCGGGGTGCACCAGGGGGTGGAGCCGTGATAGGCGCCGCGGGCGCGGATCACCGTCTTGCGGCGGGTCTGGGCGCGGGCGACGGTCAGGGCCATGGTGGTGGCGTCGCCGCCGTTCTTGCAGAAAAGGGCCCAGTCGGCGTGGCCGATCATCTCCACCAGGGTCTCGGCCAGCTCGACCATGACGGGGGCGGGGCCGGTCATGGTGTCGCCCTGGCGCAGCTGGGCGATGAAGGCGCCGTCGATGGCCTCGTCGCCATAGCCGAACAGGTTGGGGCCGTAGGCGCACATCAGGTCCAGCACCCGCCCGCCGTCGGCGTCCCACAGGTGCGCGCCCTTCGCCTTCACGAAGTACTGCGGATAGTCGTCCGGCAGGAGGGCGGTGGACTGGTGGCCGAACATGCCCCCGGGGATCACCGCCTCGGCCCTCGCCCTCAGGGCCCTGTCATGGGGTCGATCCATCGCGTGCGCCTCCCTGTGTCCGGGTATCCTTTCCGTGACCGGCCCGGGATGCAAGGCCTCAGCCGCGACGGGACTCCAGCATGTGCGACAGGTCGCGCACCGCACGGGCGAGGTCGGCCAGCTCCTGTTCCTTCAGGGCGTCGATCTTCTGGTGCAGGAGCTCGATCTCCAGCTCGGCCTTCACATTGACCTGGTAGTCGCTCTCGGCCTTTCGGCGGTCAATGTCCTGCTGCCGGTTCTGGCTCATCAGGATGAAGGGGCCGGCATAGGCGGCCTGGAAGGACAGGGCGAGGTTCAGGAGGATGAAGGGATAGGGGTCCCAATGCTGAATCCAGGCGATCACGTTGAGGGTGACCCAGCCGGCCAGCAGGACGGACTGGACGATGATGAAGGGCCAGGAGCCAATGGTGGCCGCCACGGCGTCGGCCACCTTCTGGCCGATGGAAACGCCCGAGGCGCCCTCGCTGGCCTCCCTCAGGAGGCGGCGCTGTCGACGCAGTTCCTCGAGGAGGCGGCCTTCGGCCTCGTGAATGCGGGTGTTGAGGTCGGTCATGCGGAATCCCCTGAAGCGGAGCCGCATCCTGATCAGACCCCGGCGCGGGGGCCAAGTCCGCTTCGGCCCGGATCAGGATCCGCCGAAGGCAAAGCGCCAGGTCACGCCGGTGGAAATGAAGACCGCGTCCCGCTCGCCGCGCCGGACCAGCGGGCTCTTCTCGAAATCGCCCAGCCGCCGGTCCCACCCCGCCTCCACCTGGAGCATGGCCCGGTCGTTGATCGCCCGCCCCCAGCTGGCGGCGAGGCCCGCGCTGGCCAGGCCTCCGTCCGGGGCGTAGGCCGTCAGCTTCCCGCCGGAGGCCGCGGCCTCGGCGGGGGTCACGCCGAACCAGGTCCGGGCATAGTCCCGGCCCGCCAGGTCGATCCGGGGCCCGATCGCCATCACGGTCTTCGGGGAGGGCGTCCACAAGAGATCCGCCCCCGCCCGGGCGGTGAGGCCGCTATAGCCCGTGACCCCGGCGCGAACCTCGGCGAAGGCCCGCCAGGACCCGCGGTTCACCCCCGCGCCGAGCCCCAGGCCGAGCGCCCAGTCCACGTCGCGCATGCCGGCGAGTTCGGGATGATCCGAGGTCCTGCGTTCGCCCTCGACCCGAACGGAGGGATAGATGAAGGCGCCCTCTGCGGGCCCGTCAGCGACCACGCCGACCCTTGGCAGGGTCAGCCGTTCCAGGCCGAAGAGGGGCCTGGCGCGCAGGGCCATGTCGCTCGCGCCCGGATAGCTGGGGACCCATCGGGCCGCGAGGCCCAGGTCGACGACAAGGTCGCCCGGGGGAAGGGGCATGGCGGGCGGCGGCGGCAGGGAGGGGTCCGCCAGGGCGGGTCCGCCGGCGGCGAGGACCAGGGTGACGGCCGCGGCCGTTGGGAAAGGCCGGAAGGGACGGGACCGGGTCATGGGGGCTCCTGAAGGGTCTGGCCTATCTGGCGCCCGCCGGCGTCCGCCGCAAGCCTAGCCCCGGGGCGCCGGCCGCCGACTCGCGATAGCGGAGGTCATGCCCACCACCCTTCGCCTCGGCCTGGTCTACGCCGCTCTCTATGTGGGCAGCGCCGCGAGCACGCCCTTCATGCCGGTCTGGCTGAGCGAGAAGGGGCTGACGGGCGCCCAGGTGGGGCTCGTCCTGTCCCTGCCCATGCTGTTCCAGATCCTGACCTCTCCGGCCCTGGCGCTGTGGGCGGACCGGTTCCGGCTGCGCCGCACGCCCATCGCCTGGCTGGCGGCGGGAACCTGCCTGACCTATCTCGCCCTGGCCGGCCTGGACGGTCTGCCGGCCCTGGCCCTGGTCTGGCTGCTGGCGGCCAGCCTCTACCTCGCCCTGCCGCCCCTGATCGACGTCATCGCCCTGTCGCGCGCCCAGGCGGAGGGCTTCAACTACGGCCTGCCCAGGGGAATGGGCTCGGCGGCCTATATCGGCGCGGCCATTGCGACCGGCGCCCTTGTCACCGCCGTCTCCGTGGATGTCGCCCTGGCCTGGATGATCTTCGCCGCCGGCCTGACGGCGGTCTGCGCCCGTTTGCTGCTGCCGGCGGATCCGGCGCCCGGCCCGGCCGCGGCGGGTCGCAGCGAGGGCGGCGGCTGGGAGGGACTGAAGACCCTGGTTCGGGATCCGGTCTTCCTTCTCGCCGTGGGCTCGGCGGGCCTGATCCAGTCCGCCCACGCCTTCTACTACGCCTTCTCGGCCCTGGCCTGGAAGGCGCAGGGCCTGCCCGAGAACCTGACCGGCCTGCTCTGGGGCGTCGGGGTGGCGGTGGAGGTCGCCTTCCTGTGGTTCGGGGCCAGAGTTCAGAGGCGGCTCGGCCCCCGGAACCTGCTGATCATCGGCGGCGTCGCGGGCGTCCTGCGATGGAGCCTTCTGGCGCTGTCGCCGCCGCTGTGGGCCCTGGTCCCGCTCCAGGCCCTGCACGCCCTGACCTACAGCGCCGTCTTCCTGGCCTCGATCCAGCTGGCGGCCCGGCTGTCGGGCCCGCAGACGGCCTCAGCCGCCCAGCTGGTCAACGCCGCCCTGCAGGGCGGAATCCTGAGCGGCCTCGCCACCCTGGCCTCCGGGCCGCTGTTCGACGCGGTCGGGGCCCATGGCTACCTGGCCATGACCGGCATGGCGGCGGCGGGCCTCGTCGGCGCCGTCGGGCTCTACCGGGTCCGACGACTGCAGGACTGAGCCGCGGGCGTGTGCGCCTGTGAGACCGCTGACCCCCCTCCGGCCCGCTTCGCGGTCCACCTCCCCCTGAAGGTGGAGGAATGGCTGACCTGCGGGGGAGCTCCCCGCGCAGCGGGGTGAGGGGGCGACTGAAGGGGCGGGGGCCTCGCCCCTTGCGTCGGCCCGGTCTTCGGGGACTATGCGCGCAATCTGATCCAGAACCGGGAGGAATCGTCATGCGCGCCATTCAGGTTTCCGAGCCCTGGGGCGTCGACCGCGTCGAGGTGGTCGAGCGGCCCGAGCCAAAGCCCGGCCACGGCCAGGTGCTGGTGCGCATGAAGGCGGTTTCGCTGAACTACCGCGACCTGCTCATGGTCGGCGGAGTCTATAGCCGCGGGCCTGCCATGGCCGGGACCATCACCCCCTTCTCAGACGGCTGCGGCGTGGTCGAGGCGGTGGGCGAGGGGGTCACTCGGGTGAAACCCGGCGACCGGGTCTCGACCCTCTTCTTCCAGAACTGGACCTCCGGCCGGGCGACAGTGGAGAAGCTGACCAGCGCCCTGGGCAGCCCCATCCCGGGCGCCGGCGCCGAGCTGCAGGTGTTCAGTCAGGAGGGGGTCTCGAAGGTCCCGGACTTCCTGACCGACGAGGAGGTGGCCACCCTGCCGTGTGCGGCCCTCACCGCCTGGCGGGGGCTGTTCGAGGACGCCCGGCTGGAGCCCGGCGACACGGTGGTGCTGCAAGGGACGGGCGGGGTCTCGATCTTCGGCCTGCAGTTCGCCCACGCGGCGGGCTTGCGGGCCATCGTCACCTCGTCCTCCGACGCCAAGCTGGAGCGGGCCCGGCTGCTGGGCGCCGACCATCTGGTCAACTACCGGGCGACGCCGGAATGGTCGCGCCCGGTGCGCGAGGCGACCGGCGGGGTCGGGGCGGATTTCATCATGGAGGTCGGCGGCGCGGGGACCATCCACCAGAGCCTGAGGGCCGTGCGGATCGGCGGCCACATCGCCATCATCGGCGTGGTGGCCGGGGCGGGCGAGGGGGTCAATCCCGGCGTCCTGATCGGCAACAACGCGAAGCTCCAGGGCCTGTCGGTGGGCTCGCGCGAGATGTTCGAGGCCATGTGCCGGGCCATCGCCCTGCACGGCATCCGGCCGGTGGTGGACAAGGTCTTCCCCTTCACCGAGGTGCGCGAGGCCTTCCGGGCCATGCAGGCGGGCGAGCACTTCGGCAAGATCGTCCTGACCTTCGGCGGCTGACCATGGCCGGGCCTCGCCCCAGGCGCGGGAGGGCGCCTGGTCTCTGGAGATTTCATCGGAAATCAGATTATTTTCAGAGGTTTGTAAGGGGATTTTGAAGTAACATCAGCCGGGGTTGGGGCGGCCTGCCGGGGAGGGGTGCGACTTCGGCTTCCTCAGGACGCAGCTTCGTGGTTAAGTCCTTTCCGTAGCGGATGAATTCGGCGCTGTCTGAAGCATCTGCGCCGCCTTCCGGAAGTTACGCGCCATGTCCCACCCCGCTGATGACCGGCCCGAGGCCGTCGATCCGGAACCATCCTCCCGGGAGACCTCCCCACCGGCCGCCCCGGAGGTCCCGGAGGCGTCGCCGTCGCCCTCCGCGGCAGAGTCGCCAGCCCCGGCGCCCTTTGCGGCGGCGCCCGTCATGCCCCGACGCCCGCCCCCGAAGGCGCACTCCAACGCTCCCGTCTGGCTGGCCGCGGCCTTCGTATCCCTGCTCTGGGCCTTCGCCCCGATCGCCTTCGCCCTTGGCTACAGGCAGGGCAAGGCGCCCTTCGACTACGACCCCTTCGTCCTGTTGATCCTGGGCGCCATGGCCATCGGCCCGGCGGGCCTGGTCTGGGTGGCCGCCAACCTGTTCGTGGAGGGTCGCCGCCTGCGCTGGGAGAGCCAGAGGTCCGCCCGCCTCGCCGAAGAAATGGTGGCGCCCGCCGTGGCCGCCGGCATCCGCACCGGAGAGATCGTCATCGGCCTGCAGGCCGAAATCGCCCGGGCGAGGGAAGCCGCCGCCACGGCCTCCCGCCAGCTGGAAGGCCTGCGCACGGCCCTGCAGGTGGAGTCCGAATTCCTCGACGTCGCCGCCCGCACCGCCAGGACTGCGGCCGAGGAGATGGCCGCAGGCCTGGGCCGGGAGCGCGAGCGCCTGGAGGGTCTGGCCTCTGGGCTCGACGCCCGCACCACCGCCGTCACCGACGCCATCGCCCGGCAGGCGCGGCTGGTCGGCGAAGTCTCCGACCTGGCTGAGACCCAGCTGCGCGAGGCCGAGGCCTCGTTCACCGCCCGCTCCACCGGCTTCACCGAGGCGGCGAGCCGCCTGGCCGAGGCCGCCCGGGCGGCGGCCGAGTCCCTGGGCCAGCAGGCCGTGCGCCTGGAAGGGGCAGGTTCAGGTCTGGCCGAGCATATGCAGAGTGTGGAAACCACCCTCGACACCCGCCGCAACGCCCTCCAGGCCGCCGCCGCGGCCCTCAAGACCGAGCAGGAGGGACTGGCCGCCCAGGGCGAGGCCCACCTTGCCCGGCTCGCCGAGGTGGGCGGCCAGGCCCGGCTGTCCGCCGCGGACATGCGCGACTCGGCGATCAAGGGCGGCGAGGCCCTCTCCACCCTGATTCAGGAGGCCGCCAACCAGTTCCAGGAGTTCGCCGCCGCCGCCCGCGCCGAGCGCGACGAGTTCGGCCAGTCCACCCGCTACGCCCTGGAGGCCGTCGCCCGCGCCGCCGCCGAGGAGCGCCAGAGACTGGAGGCGCAGACCCGCGGCGCCATCGAGGCTCTCACCCAGGCGGCGGAGCAGACCCGGCAGGCCGCAGACCGGAACGCCGAGGCCGCCCGGGCTCAGGTGGATCAGCTCGCCGAGGCCGCCTTTTCGGCTGGCCAGAAGGCCAACCAGGTGTTCGAAGCCCGTCTGGAGGAGGCTCGCAGCCTGATCGCCCGCTCGGCCCAGATGGTGGAGGAGGCCGGGGAGGCCACAGCCCGCCGGCTGGAGCAGGGCGCCGCCACAGCCCGCCGCACCCTGGACGAGCTGGCCGGCATGCTGGGCCGGATCGAGGAAAGGGTCGCCAGCCTGCCCGAGAAGGCCCGTTCCCAGGCGGAACAGGTCCGCGAGGCGGTGACGGAGAGCATGGATGGTCTGCTCGACCAGGCCCGCCGCACCGCCCAGGAGACCCAGGCCATCGACGCCGCCTTCCAGGAGCGGGTCCGGCGGAACTTCGACATGCTGAGCGAGGCGGTGAAGATGATGGGCTCGGTGGCCGTCGCCGGCGGCGCTCAGACCCCGACGTCCTCGGCTTCCGCGGCCGCGCTGACAAGGCCGCCTTCCTCCCCCTCAAGGCCCGCCCCGGAACCGGAAGATGAGGCGCCCCGCCGCCGCCTGCGTCTGACCCCGGCCAAGGGGGTCAGCGACGAGACCTTTTCGGAGATCTTCGAGGCCGCCGGCGGTCCGCCCGAAGCCCTGGGCGGTCTCCGCGCCGAGCCGCCGTCGCCCGCTCCGGCCCGGGGCGCCGCGGCCCCGGCCCCCGGCCGCACGCCGCCCACCGGGGGCGGCTGGACCTGGCGGGACCTGCTTTCGACGGTGGACGACGACGGCCAGAGGACCGGGCCCGATGTGGCGTCCCTGGACTTCCTGGCCGACGAGATTCGCGCCCTGGGCATCGATCCCACCGTGCTCCTGCCCGTCACCCGGGTGGACGAGTTGTCGACCATGATCTCCGAGGGGCAGGGAGATCTTGCCCGGGAAACGGTGCGTCGCCTGGCCCCCGCCGCGACCCGCAAGCTCTCCCGACGCCTGCTGGAGGAGCCGCGGATGCGCCGCTCGGTCATGGACTTCCTGGCCCGCTACCAGGCCGAGATCGAGACCGCCAACGGCCGGGACCGCTCGGGCCGCGAGGTGGGCGCCCTTCTCTCGACGGAGGCGGGCCGCCTCTACCTTCTGGCCGAGGCGGCGGCGGACGACGTCGTTTGAAGCTCCCCGCTCCCGGCCGCGCCCTGGCCGCCGCCTTCGCCCTGCTGCTGGTCGCCGCCGGCCCGGCGTCGATGCCCGGCGGGGTCGAGGTGAAGACGGCGGACTACACCTTCAGCTATCGCTGGCCGGCGGCGGTGGACGCCATCCCGGCCCTGCGCTCGCGCCTGGCGAAGGACCAGGACCAGCTAAAGCGCACCTTCGCCCGCGAGGCCGCCGACGCCCGCCGTGAGGCCGCCGCCGACCCGGGCCGACCCTTCCCGCCCTACGCGCTGTCGGTGGAGTGGAAGGTGGTGGCGACCCTGCCGGGCTGGCTCAGCCTGTCCCAGGACATCAGCGTCTTCGAGGGCGGCGCCCATCCGAATTCGGGGTTCGATTCCCTGGTCTGGGACCGGAAGGCGGGAATCGAGCGGCCTCCCCTGGACCTGTTCGCCTCGCCGCAGGCGCTGGACGCGGCCATCGGCGCGCCCTTCTGCGAGGCCCTGGACCGGGAGCGGGCGGCGCGCCGCGGCGCCCCTGTGGACCGGGCCAGCGGCGATGAGTTCGACGCCTGCATCCGCCCCTCCGGGCAGGCCGTGATCCTGGGATCCTCCGACCGGAAGCACTTCAACCGGATCGGGATCCTGGTCGCACCCTATGCCGCAGGGCCCTATGTGGAGGGCGCCTACGAGGTCACCCTGCCGGTGACTGCGGCTGTGCTGGAGGCCGTGAAGCCGGAGTTCCGCGCCGCGTTCGGGCCGTGAGCGGGGCGAGGCCGGCTCAGGGCGTCGGGGGCGCCGCTTCCCCCGCCAGGACGGCGAGCGCCCGCTTGACGTAATGCGCGCTGGGTTCGGCGCTGACGGTCTCGCAGTACCCGGCGCCGGCCAGGGTCGTGGCGGGGCCCGACACCGGGTTGCGGGTCAGGATCACCGTGGCGGCGACCTCCGAGTTGACCTGCAGGCCGCCGCCATAGAAGCCGCCGTCAGGATGCAGGGGCGTTGCGACGATCGCCCCCGACGTCGCGGTCACCCCCGACCCGTCGACATGGGTTCCGGTCAGCTGGTAGGTCCACTCGGTGGGCTGAAGGACATCGGACAGGGTGTTGATGAGGGCGTCGAGGCGCCATTCCGCATTGACCTGCTGCGGGACCCAGACGCCGTCCACCCTGGTGATATAGCCGCTGAAGGTCGATGGGAGATTCGTGCGGAAAGCCCCGTCCTGGAAGGTCGCGCCGGTGTAGGCGTCGCCGTTCTCGAAATTGAACTGGCACCACTGCCATCCGCGGTAGCCGTTATCGAGCGCATTGAGGGTGGGCGGGAGGATGGGCGGCGGCGGATGGAGGGCGTCGGGGGGCGTCGCCATCATCAACTGGTGGTCGATCCAGCCGGTTCCGGAAACCTCGTGGACCTTCTCGCCGATCGTCACCGTTCCGGTCACCTTCAGCTGCGGCCAGCTGTAGTAGAGGCCCGCCCGCGGCGGCGGCGTCCGACCGTTGATCGCCTGGAGGAACCAGGCGCTTTCCAGGGGCATGTCGGTGGACAGGGTCAGGTCGACGGACATGTCTCCATCGCCCGACTGGACCCGCAGGGGCAGCACCTGATCGCTTCCCCAGATCATGACGTCGTCACCGCAACGATAGAGCGGCTGGTCCACAGACGGGAAGACCACGTCGTCGCCGCCGATCCGCCAGTTCACGTTCGGCTTGCGGCGAACGGCGAAGCTGCGGGTTCCGTCATTCACCGCCACGATGGTCTCGCTGTGGGCGATGTGGGATTCGGCGTCGCTCCAGCCCGCCAGGGCCTGGATGTCCTGGGGGACCAGCCGGTTGTTCTGCGTCGTCGTCAGGACCCCGAGCTTGGTCACGCCATCGCTGGCGGTCAGATTGGCGCTGATCCAGTACCATTCCTCGCTGTTCTCCAGGTGGACGCGATGGTCGGCCGGGAAGCTGAGCGGGACGCCGACCGGCGGCGGGGTGGCGATGCGCGCGAACTGGGATGTGCCGAGGACGCCCAGGATCAGGGCCGCCTGGGTCGCCGAGCCGGAAGTCAGGCCCTGGGCCGCCTCGAGCAGCTGGCCATAGCCGAACGGCCGCTGGCTGGGGGCGAGGGCCTCGAGCATGGCGGTCATGGCCTCGGCGGGGGTCATCTTGGTCACGGAAGATCCTTGTGTCTGGCGACGTCGGCCCGGAGCTCTCAATGCGACGCCATGGAGATCGCTAGGGCGCGGAAATCGTAGTCCACCTCATCGGCGCAGTCCGGCCACTTGCCGGACGTCGCCCAGTACTCGCAAAGTCCCAGCTTGGCGCACAGGCGCAGGAATCTGGGGTCGGCGCGGAGCGCCTTCTGGTCGAAGCAGAAGAGTGCGGAGATCCCCACGTCCGGCGGAGCGCAGCGGGTCCCCCGCAGGAAGTAGGGGCTGAAGTCTGCGGCCTCGACCAGGGCGAAGGCATCATCCGCCAGGCCGTAATGGCAGAGGCGGCCGAGGTGGGACAGGGTGACCAGGCCCGTGGACTCCAGCAGGGCCTTCTGTCCGGCCAGGAACTGTGCGCCGAGCGCCGGGGTCGACATGCGGGCCTCCCGGGCATGGGCGGCCAGGGACTCGATCCATCCGGCGTAGATCCCGGCGTCGCCGGACGCCCGGGTCCAAAGATCGACCAGGTCCCAGTCCTCGGTCTGGATGGCGCTGACGATGGCGCTTGAGCGCAGAAAGCCCCCGTCGGGCCAGCGGCGGATGCCGAGATCGAACTGTCGCCGCGCCTCGCTCCATCGCCCGGCCGCCACGAGGTAGATCGCGTGGACGCTGAAGGTGACCTGATCCAGAGGGTCGAGTTCGCAGGCCCGCTCGGCATAGGCCAGCGCCAACTGGTTGTGGCCCACGGAGGATGCAACGCCGCCGGCGTGGATCAGGTCCAGCGGATCATTCGCCCGCCGCGCCAGGCAAAGGTTGATCAGGCGTTCGCTCTCGGCATAGGCGCCGCAGAGGGGCGCGGTCATTGCGCGCACGCGAAACGGCGTGACGGTCTCCGGATCCAGGGCGAGGGCCCGCTCCGCCGCGGCCTCCATCCTCGCCAGATGGTCGCCGAAGCGCGACGGATCGAACCCGTAGCGGGCCTCGACCGCCTCGCTGTAGGCGAGGGCCTCCCATCCGGAGGCGAAGTCGGGAACCCGGTCCAGGGCCTGGACGAGCAGGGCGGAGTCGTATCCCAGCCGATCGGGCCTGAGTTCGCGGGCCCGCAGGTAGAGATCCAGGGCGACCGGATCGACGGCCCCGATGCCGCGGGGGGCGAACCGGCTCTTCAGGGCGCCCGCCACCGCCTGGGCGATGTCGTCGTGGAGGGCGAAGACGTCGGAGAGTTCGCGATCGAAGCGGTCGCTCCAGAGCACGGTCTGGCTGGCGCACTCGACAAGCTGGGCGGTGATGCGCACGCGCTCACCGCTTCGCCGGACGGAGCCGTCGAGCAGATGGGTCGCACCGAGTCTTGCGGCCACATTGGCGGCCGACTTCTCGGCGCCGCGCAGCAGGAAACTCGACGACCGGCCGATGATCTTCAGCGGGGTGGTCTGGGAGACGGCGTGCAGGATCTCCTCCGAGATCCCGTCGGAGAAGTAGAGGAAGCCAGGATCGCCGGACTGGTTCTCGAAGGCGAGCACCGCCAGGGTCGGTTCAGCGGGCTGGGGCGCCATCGCGGGGCGCCCGGCCGCAGGGGGTGTGGCGAGGGCGGGCGGCGGCGCATCCTGGGCCCCGGCCCCGATCGCGCGCTCCAGCTCCGGCCCCGGTGCGACGCCGAGGTCCTCCGACAGGGCCTGCCGGATGGCGAGGTAGCGGCGCTGGGCTGCGGCCGCCCTGCCGCTGGCGACATCCGATCGAATCGCCGCCGCGGCGACGGACTCCTGGAGAGGGTCCCGCCGGAGATATCCCTCGGACAGAAGGCGCACCGCCTCCCAGCGTCCCTCCGCCTCAAGGACGGCGAGCCTACGGGAAAGCTCATCAAGAAGCCCTGACTCCCAGGCTCCGCGCGCCTGATCCAGCCAGTCCTGGAAGGGGCCGGGCAGGTCCATGCCCTCAAGCAAGGGTCCTGACGCGAGGTGGGTCGCGACCCCGGCGAGCCTTTCCGGATCTTCCGTTTGAAGGTCGGCCAGCAGCATGTCGGTGTCCGTCAAGACGCTGTCAGGTTGGATCGCGACGCGCTCCCGTCCCACGTCAAGCAGGGAGTCGGCCTGGGAACCCAGCGCGGAGCGAAGTTCAAAGAGGCATTGGCGGAGGCTGCCGCGCGCCTGTTCGTCCGGCCGGTCTCCCCAGAGAAGCCCGCAGATCCGGTCCCTGAGAAGACCTCCCCGGCCTTCCAGGCACAGCATCGCCATAAGCCCCCGGGCCCTTCGGCTCCTGATGAGGACGGGCGTCCCATCAGGATCGAAGAGTTCAAAGCCGCCAAGAAGCCTGACGCGCGCCGACGGACTGGACGCCAACTCCCTCGTCTCCCCCCAAATCAACCCAAGAAACCAGGGCGGCGGGAGTATAGAAGCTCAGGTCACGAAGGCCAGAGTCTCCGGCGTGGCCCTGTGCTTCGGGGGGCAGGCGCCGCGGACATTCCGCGGATTCTCATGGGGACATCCAGCCCGGACGGGTCAGGCTTCGCCCGATTGGTCTCCGGTGAGCCGGTCTGGCGCCTGAAGACGGGCAACCTCTGTTGAAGGGGAGGATCCGGCCGCAGCCTGAGCCTGGGCCGGACCCGCGGATCACTTGCCAGCCAGCTGTTGAACCATCGCAGTGGCCGTGCGATCCCGGAGCAAGGCGGTGAGGGCCGGCGAATCAATCTTCGAAACCGTGCGATTCACGACTTCCTTGGTGCAGGGGCGAAACGTCTTCATGCGGTCCAGGCGGTTGGCGGGCTCCCCGCCACATACGTCGGCAGCAGCTTGTTCGATGCGCCTCAGGAGAACCTTGGCGCCCGAGGCGGTGTTGATGTCCAGTCCGGCGTAGGAAACCTTGATCGCGACTTCGTCCGGGTTGGGCT
The DNA here is from genome assembly GCF_020402505.1 of Phenylobacterium sp. Classification (GTDB taxonomy): domain Bacteria; phylum Pseudomonadota; class Alphaproteobacteria; order Caulobacterales; family Caulobacteraceae; genus Phenylobacterium. Next base: position 14,910 of record NZ_JADBZL010000131.1, read on the forward strand.
GCGCCGAGGCGCTGGCGCCGGACAGGGCGATGAGACTGATGGCGATCAGAGCGAGTGACGGCTTGTTCATGTCGTTGGTCCTGACTTCAAGTGTTGAAACGGGGCCGACCGATGCCCCTTGGGGGCGTTGGCCGGTTCGCAGGACCGTTTTGGGCCGAGGGCGTCACCTCGAACGTCATGCCTGCGTCAAACTTGCGTCAAATCGACATCGACCCTGAATTTTCGCACTTGAGCGCCGGGCGCGGTCATTCCGCCGGCCCTCGCCCTCACCCCTTGAGCTGGGCGTAGCCGAGGGCCTCGTTCAGCCGGTCCATGACCTCGATGGCGGCTTCGGGCACCACGGTTCCGGGGGTGAAGATGGCGGCGACGCCGGCCTGCCGCAGGGCGTCGAAGTCTTCCGGCGGGATGACGCCGCCCACCACCACCAGGATGTCCGGCCGGCCCAGGCGGGCCAGCTCGGCCTTCAGCTCGGGCACCAGGGTCAGGTGGCCCGCCGCCAGGGAGCTGGCGCCGACGACGTGGACACCGTTCTGCACCGCCAGCTCGGCGGCCTCGGCCGGGGTCTGGAAGAGGTCGCCGATGTCGACGTCGAAGCCCAGGTCGGTGAAGCCCGAGGCGATGACCTTCTGGCCCCGGTCGTGGCCGTCCTGGCCCATCTTGGCGACCAGGATGCGCGGCTTGCGGCCGTCCGCCTCGGCGAAGGCGGCGGTGAGGGCGCGGGCGCGGACGCTGGCCGGCGTGTCGCCGGCGGCCTTGAGGTAGACCCCCTGGACGGCGTCGGCCTTCGCCTTGTGGCGGCCGAAGACCTTTTCCAGGGCCAGGGAGATCTCGCCCACCGTGGCCTTGGCCCGGGCCGCCTCGACGGACAGCTCCAGGAGGTTGGCGTTGCCCCGGGCGCCCTCGGTCAGGGCGTTGAGGGCGGCCTCGACGGCGGCGGGGTCGCGCTCGGCCTTCAGCCGGGCCAGCTTTTCCAGCTGGCGCTCGCGCACGGCGGTGTTGTCGACCTTGAGCACGGGGATGACGTCGGCGGTCTCGGGCCGGTAGCGGTTGACGCCGACCACGCTCTGGCGGCCGGAGTCGATCCTGGCCTGGGTGCGGGCCGAGGCCTCCTCGATCCGCCGCTTGGGCAGGCCGTCCTCGATGGCCCGGGCCATGCCGCCCAGGGCCTCGACCTCGGCGATGTGGGCAAGCGCCCGCTCCGCCAGCTCGGCGGTGAGGCGCTCGACATAGTAGGCGCCGCCCCAGGGGTCGATGACCCGGTTCTGGCCGCTCTCCAGCTGCAGGAAGAGCTGGGTGTTGCGGGCGATGCGGGCCGAGAAGTCGGTGGGCAGGGCCAGGGCCTCGTCCAGCGAGTTGGTGTGCAGGCTCTGGGTCTGGCCCCCGGTCGCGGCCATGGCCTCGATCAGGGTGCGGGGCACGTTGTTGTAGACGTCGGCGGCGGCGAGGCTCCAGCCCGAGGTCTGGGTGTGGGCGCGCAGGGCCAGAGACCGGGCGTCCTTCGGGTCGAAGGTCTCCTTCATCAGCTTGGCCCAGAGCAGGCGGCCGGCCCGCTGCTTGGCGACCTCCATGAAGGCGTTCATGCCCGCATTCCAGAAGAAGGACAGACGCGGGGCGAACTGGTCGACGGTCATGCCCGCCGCCACGCCGGCGCGGACATAGTCGATGCCGTCGGCCAGGGTGTAGGCCAGTTCCAGGTCCAGCGTCGCCCCGGCCTCCTGGATGTGATAGCCCGAGATCGAGATGGAATTGAACTTCGGCATTTCACGCGAAGTGTATGAAAAGATGTCGGAAATGATCCGCATCGAGGGTCCGGGCGGATAGATGTAGGTGTTCCGGACCAGGAACTCCTTGAGGATGTCGTTCTGGATGGTGCCCGACAGCTGGGCGTGGGCGACGCCCTGTTCCTCGGCGGCGACGATGTAGAGGGCGAGGATCGGCAGGACCGCCCCGTTCATCGTCATGGACACGCTCATCCTGTCCAGCGGGATGCCGTCGAAGAGGGTGCGCATGTCGAGGATGGAATCGATGGCCACGCCGGCCATGCCGACGTCGCCCTTCACCCGCGGGTGGTCGGAATCGTAGCCCCGGTGGGTGGCCAGGTCGAAGGCGATGGACAGGCCCATCTGACCGGCCGCCAGGTTGCGGCGGTAGAAGGCGTTGGAATCCTCGGCCGTGGAGAAGCCCGCATACTGGCGGAGGGTCCACGGGTTGGTGAGGTACATGGTCGGGTAGGGGCCCCGGGTGAAGGGGGCGAGGCCCGGGAAGCCGGGATCGGCCAGGCCGGCGACGTCGGCGGGGCCGTAGGCGGGCGCCACGTCAATGCCCTCGGGCGTGGTCCAGGCGGCGCCGGCGGCCGGGGCGGCGTCGGCCGGCGGGGCGTAGTCCAGGGCGGCGAAGTCGGGGAAGGCGCGGGTCATCAGCGTAACTCCCAGGCCTGGGACAGGCGGACGGGGACGAGGGGCGGGCACTTGGTGTCCGGCCCCGGCAGGCGCGGGTCGGGGGCGGCGGCGGCCGGGGCGGCGGGGGCGGCCTCGACCTCGATGGGCGCCTCGGACTCCGGCGGGAAGGCGGTGACGCCGACGATGCGGGGCTCGCCGGCGGCGGCGCGGGCCTCGGCGGCCTCCTCGGCCTGGCGCAGGACGAGACCCGACTCCAGGGCGGCGATGACGCCCCCGGCGGCCTCGAGGGCCTGGAAGCGGGCCCAGGCGGCGCGGGCCAGGGAATCGGTCAGGGCCTCGATATAGCCCGACCCGGCCGCCGGGTCGGCGACGCGGCCGATGTGGGCCTCCTCCATCAGGACCAGCTGGGTGTTGCGGCTCTGGCGGCGGGCGAAGGCGGTGGGCAGGCCGAGGGGGTCGGTGAAGGTCCCCAGCACGATGGCGTCGGCCCCGCCCATGGCCGCGCCGGCGCAGGCTGCGCCTAGGCGCAGCATGTTGGTCCAGGCGTCCTTCGCCGCCAGCATGCGGCCGGACGAGCGGGCCTCGATCCGGGCGGGGACGGAGACCCCGCAGGCGCCGGTGATCCGGGCCCAGAGGGCGCGGGCGGCGCGGACCTTGGCGAGGGTGACGAAGTAGTCGGCGTCGGCGGACAGGCCCAGCCAGGTCCCGCCCCAGGCCTCCTCCATGGTCAGGCCCGCACGGACGGCGGCGCGCGCGTAGGCGAGGGCGCTGGCCGCGGCGAAGGCCAACTCCGCCGCCTCGCCGCCGCCGGCCTCGTGGACGACCCGGCCCGCGGCGAGGAAGAGGCCCGCCTGCGGGTGCCGGGCGGCGAGGCGCGCGGCGACCGTGGCGGCGGAGACCAGGTGGGACTCCACCGGTCCGGGGCTGGAGCCCTGCGCCGCCAGGGCGCTCAAGGGATCCATGTGGAAGTTGAGCTTGGCGGAGGGGGAGCCGCGGGCGACCCCGGCCAGCCAGTCGGCGGCCTGGGGCCCAAGGAAACCGGCGTCGAGGGCGACGGGGGCGATCTCCAGGATGATGTCCTTGAGCGCGGCCGCTAGGCCGGCGGCGGAGCCGATGGCGACGCCCGCGGCGCCCGTCGGGTCAATGCGGACCAGGGCCGAGGCGGCGCCGCCCTTGAGGTCGGCCAGCAGGTCGGCATTGGCCCGGGCCGGGTCAGGATGGGCGACGGCGGCCCGCAGGTCCCAGGGGCGCTCGGCGTCGCGGGCGGGCAGGGCCAGGGCGGTGCGCGGCCCCTCGCCGGGCAGGTAGAGCGGGGCGATGGGCAGGCCCTCGGCCGTGGCCGAGACCAGGGTGTCGAGGGGCTGACCCTTGAGGGTCTTCTCGACCAGGCTGCGCCATTCGGCGGCGGCGGGTGCGTCTGCAAGGGAGGCGAGGGTCATCGCCCCGCTTGATGGGCGCGGGGGGCACGGTCGTCAAGCGGCGGGGCGGGGGGACGTCGGGGAAGGCGGGGCCTGGAATGCCTCCACCTTCCAGGGGGAGGTGGACCGCGAAGCGGGCCGGAGGGGGTCAGCGGAGGGGCCGTTGCGCCCCCTCAGTCGGCTTTGCCGACAGCTCCCCCTTGGGGGAGCAATTAAGACGTTGAA
>NZ_JADBZL010000132.1:0-15219 GCF_020402505.1 Phenylobacterium sp.
GTCGACGGTTCATGGGTTCGAGGTTCCGGTTCGGCTGAACACATCCAGCGCCGCAGAGGTCGCGTCAAGGTCGGCGCCCAGCCGCGGCCAGTCGATCTGTCCCGACGCCGACCGGGCCTGCAGTTCGAGGGTCTCCGGGGTGGCGTCCGAAGCGTCTCCCGTTCGGGCGGCAAGACGAGCCTTGAGGACCTCGGTGGGGCCTTCCAGCCAGACCGCGGACAGGGACCGGCCGGACAGGCGGGCCAGTTGCGCAGCCCTGGCCCTGTGGCCGGGGTCGAGGAAGGTGGCGTCCAGGATCACGCTGCGCCCGGCGTCGAGGAGGCTCGCCGCCTCGGCGAAGAGGGCGTCATGGACCCGGGCGGACACGTCGGGAGCGTAGGCCTCCGGGGGCAGGCGGTCCGTAGGGGCGGCGCCCGAGAGCCGCTTGCGGATCTCGTCCGAGCGCAGGACAACCGCGCCGGGTGAGGCGCCAAGCTGCGGGGCGATGGCGCGGGCCAGGGTCGTCTTGCCGGTTCCCGACATCCCGCCCACGGCGAAGAGCCGAGGCGGCGTCGGGTCCAGGTGTTTCAGCGCGGCTGCAAGATAAGCGCGCCCGACCGCATCGTGTCCGGAGTTGGCCTCCACGTGCGCCCGCACCACCGCCCGGACAGAGAGCATCAGGGGCAGGGCGGCGAGCCCTGTCCGCAGGCCAGGACCCTCCCGCCGCGCCGCCTCGTCGAGCCAGGCGTCCAGCACCCGGCAGGCGGCGTCGCGCCGGTTCCGGAAGTCGAGATCCATCAGCAGGAAGGCCAGGTCGTACTGGATGTCGATGTCCGACAGCTGGTCGTTGAACTCGATGCAGTCAAAGAGGACCGGACGGCCCCCCTCCAGAAGGATGTTCCCGAGGTGCAGATCGGCGTGACAGCGGCGGGTGAAGCCGGCCCGGCGCCGGTCCTCCAGCAGCCCGGACGCGTCCGCAAAGCGTCCCGCCGTCGTCGCGATCACCGCCTCCACAGCGTCCCGGCCGAGGCGGTCCGCCAGGCCTGTCAGGAGGTGGGCGTTGGAGTCGATGGTGTAGGCGAGGCCCGCAGCCCCCCCGCCCTCGGGCCGGCGGGGCGCCACGGCGTGCAGGCGGGCGATCTCTCGCCCGAGCGCCTCGGCCAGGGTCCCGTCGACCGCCTCGGGGCGGGCCGACAGCACCGAGGACTCATCGAACCGCCGCATCTCCACGGCGTAGTCGACCACGGGCCCCGACCCGTCCAGCTCAACGCCGGTTGGGCTGCGGGTGACGGCGTGGACGCGCCGGTAGATGTCCGGCGCGGCCGGTGCATTGAAGGCGATCTCCCGCTCGGCGGCGTCCCGCCGTCGGTCCAGGGTGGTGAAGTCCACATACCCCAGGTCCACCGGCCGCTTGACCTTCCAGGCGGTGTCCCCCGCCAGGTAGACGCGGTTGCAGGCGGTTTCGATCCGGCGTCCGCCCAGGGCGGAGAAGAAGGCGTCGATCACCGCCTCGTCGCCGGCCTCCGGGGTCACGGATAGAGCCGGCTCGTGGTCCACCCGCCGGGCGCCGCCTCGAAGACCAGCCGCTCATGCAGGCGGAAGGGGCGGTCGCGCCAGAACTCGATGTGCGAAGGCGTGATGCGGAAGCCTGACCAGTGGGGGGGGCGGGGCGCCTTGCCGAGGCCGAACTTCAGGCCGTAGGCGGCGATCGCTCTCTCAAAGGCCAGGCGGTCGGGCAGGGGCTGGGACTGCTGGGAGGCCCAGGCCCCCAGCTGGGCGGGGCGCGCCCGCGTGGCCCAGTAGGCGTCGGCCTCCTCGGCGCTCACCGCCGAGACCGTCCCCCGGACGCGGACCTGCCGCCGCAGGGACTTCCAGTGGAAGAGGAGGGCGGCCTTACCGCTGGCCGCCAGCTGGCGGCCCTTGGCGCTGCCGAGGTTGGTGTAGAAGACGAAGCCGTCGGGGCCGGCGTCCTTCAGAAGGACCATGCGCACGTCGGGCAGGCCGGTCTCGTCCACCGTGGCCAGGGCCATGGCGTTGGGATCGTTGACCTCGGCCTTGACGGCCTCGGCGAGCCATTCACCGAACAGGGCGAGGGGATCCTCCGCCGTGAGCGGCGGCAGGTCTGCGGCGGCGACGCCTGCGAGGTAGTCGTCCTCGGTGGGTGAGGGGGGAATGGGAGGCTTCTCGGTCATGTGCGCCCTATAGCGCAGGCGGGCCGCCGAAGGTATGGCTAGCCGAATACGGGACGAAGGAGGGATCGCCATGGCTGTGCGCGGGCGGATGATCCGGATGAGGATGAGCGACGGCGCCGAGATCGGCGTCTATCACGTCGAGCCGAAGGGCGAGCGGCGGGGCGGCCTTGTCCTGATCCAGGAGATCTTCGGCGTCACCGAGCACATCCGCGAGCAGTGCGACCTCTTCGCCGACCAGGGCTATGAGGTCCTCGCCCCCGCTCTGTATGACCGCGAGGTCCCGGGCTTCGAAGCGACCTATTCCCCCGAGGATATCCAGCGGGCCATGCAGGTGGCGCGGCTGCAGCATGACTTCAAGGTCTCCCTCGAGGACGCCCAGACCTGCATCGACGCTCTGAAGGGCAAGGGCCCCGTCTTCATGACCGGCTACTGCTACGGCGGGTCCGTGACCTGGGCCATGGCCTGCCGGTCCAGGGACCTCGCGGCCGCCTCCGGCTACTACGGCGGCATGATCCCCTCGATGGCCGACCAGACCCCGAACTGCCCGACCATCCTTCACTTCGGCCGGGACGACCACGGCATCCCGATGGAGGGGGTGCAGAAGGTGGCCGAACTCCATCCCGAGGTCGCCGTGCATGTCTATGAGGCCGGCCACGGATTCCAGTCGGACCGCCGCGCCGACTACCATGAACCCAGCGCCCGGCTCGCCCGGGAGAGGACATTGGCCCTGTTCCACGCGAACGGCGGCTAGGACCGGTCCCGCGCATGTCGCACAACACCTTCGGACACCTGTTCCGCGTGACGACCTGGGGCGAGAGCCACGGGCCGGCCCTCGGCTGCGTGGTGGACGGGTGCCCACCGGGCATCACCCTGACCGCCGGGGACATTCAGGTCTTCCTCGACCAGAGGCGGCCGGGGCAGGGGAAGTTCGTCACCCAGCGTCAGGAGCCCGACGCCGTCCGCATCCTGTCCGGCGTGTTCGAGGATGAGCGCACCGGCGGGCAGGTGACCACCGGGACGCCGATCTCGCTGATGATCGAAAACGTCGACCAGCGCAGCCGCGACTACTCCGAGATCGCCCGCGCCTACCGCCCGGGTCACGCCGACTATGCCTATGACGCCAAGTACGGGGTGAGGGACTACCGGGGAGGAGGACGCTCCTCGGCGCGGGAGACCGCGGCCCGGGTCGCCGCAGGCGCCGTGGCCCGCAAGGTGATCCCCGGCGTCGCGATCCGCGCGGCGGTGGTCCAGATCGGACCCCACGCCATTGACCGATCGCGCTTCGACTGGGACCAGAGGACGGAGAACCCCTTCTGGGCGCCTGACGCCGGGATCGTCCCTGTTTGGGAGGCGCACCTTGAGCAGGTGCGCAAGGCCGGGTCCTCCACCGGCGCCGTGATCGAGGTCGAGGCGACCGGGGTTCCCGCCGGCTGGGGCGCGCCCCTCTACGGCAAGCTGGACGCCGAACTGGCCGCCGCCCTGATGTCGATCAACGCCGCCAAGGGTGTGGAGATCGGAGACGGTTTTGCTTCCGCGGCCCTCTCAGGCGAGGAGAATGCCGACGAAATGCGCATGGGCCCGGAGGGTCCTGTCTTCTTGTCGAACCACGCCGGAGGGATCCTTGGGGGGATTTCCAGCGGCCAGCCGGTCACGGCTAGGATCGCGTTCAAGCCGACATCCTCGATCCTCACCCTGCGCCGCTCGATCAACGCTGATGGTGAGGAAATCGACCTGCGCACCAAGGGGCGGCACGATCCCTGCGTCGGCATCCGCGCCGTGCCCGTGGTCGAGGCCATGACCGCCTGCGTCCTGGCCGATGCCTTCCTTCGTCAACGCGGCCAGGTCGGCTAGCCCCCCGGACGATGCTTCACCCGGCGAACAGGGTCGCCCCTCTCGCCTTCTGGGTCTGGACAAGAGTTATACTATAACATATCTACCGGCCTCCAGTCAGGCAGGCGAGGTAGAAGCCGGAATGTCAGTCTCTTCGAGCCGTGTGCCGGACGCTGTGGCCGTCGGAATTTCGGGTCTCTGCCTGATGCACTGCCTGGCGCTTCCGGCCCTGGCGGCGGTCGTTCCCCTCTTCGGCGCCCTGTCCCACGCCGAATGGGTCCACATCCTCTTCTTCTGCGCGGCGGCGCCGGTTTCCGCCCTGGCCCTGAGGACAACGGGCGGCTGGCGTCACCCCGGCGTCAGGGCCCTTTTCCTTCTGGGTGTCGCCGGCCTGGCCGCCGGCCTTCCCTGGGGGTGGCCTGCTGAATGGATCGAGGTCGCCCTGACCAGTCTCGGCGGCGCCGCGCTGGTCGCCGCCCACCTCCTCAATCTCCGTCGGCGCGCCCTTCACCCGGCGCCTGTCGCCATGGCCGCAGAGAATTGACGAGAGCGCCTGCGCCCACCATCTAGCGGGTTCAGGGCTTCCGCGCCCTTTCTCCCCGTTCTTTCGAAAGAGCCAGGATCCCCGACATGCCCGCCCTCGTCCGAATCGCCGCCGCCGCCCTCGTCCTGGGCCTTGCCGGCCCCGCCCTGGCCGCTCCGGCTGCATCGCCCGCCCCCGCCCCCGCCGCTGAGGCCTTCAGCCTGGCGCCCCTGCCCTATGCCTATGAGGCGCTGGAGCCGGTGATCGACGCCCAGACCATGCGCATCCATCACGGCAGGCATCACCAGGGCTATGTGAACAACCTCAACGCCGCCGTGAAGGCCAACCCGTCGCTGCAGGGCAAGTCCCTTGAGGCCCTGATGGGCGAGGTGCAGAACCATCCTCCGGCGCTTCGCAACAATGGTGGCGGCCATTACAACCACACCCTCTTCTGGAAGCTGATGGCGCCGCAAGGACAGGGTGGCGCGCCATCTCAGGCGCTGGTCGCCCAGATCGGCAAGGACTTCGGCTCCCTGGAGGCCTTCAAGGAGGCCTTCCAGGCGGCCGGCGCCCAGAGGTTCGGCTCCGGCTGGGCCTGGCTGGTCTGGACCGGCGACAAGCTCGTCGTGACCAGCACGCCCAATCAGGACAATCCCCTGATGGGCGACGCCCCGGTCAAGGGCGCCCCGGTCATCGCCAACGATGTCTGGGAGCACGCCTACTACCTGAAGTACCAGAACAACCGCGGTTCGTACCTCACCAACTGGTGGACCGTGCTGAACTGGAACGAAGCCAACCGCCTGTTCGAGGCGGCGACCCGAAAGGGAAAATAGGATTTTCCGGGGTTCATCCGGAGCTCCGATCCTAGGGGGAGCAATTCCCCCTTCATTCCTCCCCCCAGGGGGAGGTGGACCGCGCAGCGGGCCGGAGGGGGTCAGCGGCGATGGGGCTTGACCCCCTCACCCGGCTTCGCCGGGAGCTCCCCCTGATGGGGAGCAATGGCTTCCGGGTTCCCGCCTCCCCTGGGGGGCTCAGACCAGGGTCAGGGTGCAGGACTCGCCCAGTGTCGGGCGGGACACCGTGACCCTCGAAAGCCCGGGATAGCGCGCGGCGAGGCGGTCGGCGAACCAGGCGCAGAGGGTCTCCAGTGTGGGGTGCTCAAGCCCGGGCTTGTCGTTCAGCAGGCCATGGTCGAGCTCGCCCGCCGCCGACCTCAGATCGGCGTCGAGGTCCGCAAGGTCGGCGACCCAGCCTACAGGACCGCCGGGCGCGCCCCGGACTGAGGCTTCGACCCGGAAGGAATGGCCATGCAGCTGACGGTAGGGCCGGTGCTCCGGGCCCTCGGACAGATAGTGCGCGGCGTCAAAGGTCGCGGCCTTGGTGATTTCAAACGTACGCTGGGTCATGTCGGGCGGGGCCGGCGAACCGGTCAGGGGATGCCGAGGGTCTTGTGGGTCTGCACGCTTAAACGCCACCGTGGGTGCGAAAGGCAATAGTCGATCGCCGCCTGGGTGTTCTCGGCAAGGCGCGGGCCATCCATGGGCTGCAGGAGAAAGCGTTCGAAGTCCCAGGCCTCGAAGGTCACCGGGTCGACACCCGGCTGGGGGAAGACAAGCTTGAGCTCCCGCCCCGACCTCTGAACCACCGGGACCTGGCCCTTGGGGCTGACGCAGATCCAGTCGATCCCGGGCGGGCAGGGCAGGGACCCGTTGGTCTCCAGGGCGATGTCGAACCCCCGGGTGTGGAGGGCGTCTACCAGGGCCGGGTCAACCTGAAGGAGGGGTTCTCCCCCGGTCAGCACCACGAGGCGGTCATCGGCGCCGCCCCGCCAGGCGCCCAGGACGGCGTCCGCCAGGGCCTCCGCCGTTGCGAAACGGCCTCCGCCCGGTCCGTCCATGCCCACGAAGTCCGTGTCGCAGAAGTTGCAGGCGGCGTCGGCGCGGTCCTCCTCGCGACCGGACCAGAGGTTGCAGCCGGCGAACCGGCAGAAGACCGCGGCCCGGCCCGCTTGGCCGCCCTCGCCCTGGAGGGTCAGGAAGATCTCCTTGACGGCGTAGCTCATGCCGAAAGGACGGGTCGCCCCGCCGCATCCCATTCCCGCCATCCGCGGGCGCGCAGATCGCAGGCCGGACAGGCGCCGCAGCCGTGGCCCCAGTCATGGCGCACGCCGCGTTCGCCCGCATAGCAGGTGTGGGTGTCCTCCAGGGTGATGTCCACAAGAGCCTGGCCGCCCAGCTCATAGGCCAGGGCCCAGGTCTGAGCCTTGGTCAGTCGCATGAGCGGGGTGTCGATCACGAAGGCCTGGTCCATCCCGAGGTTCAGGGCGGCCTGAAGGGCGTCGAGCGTATCCCGGCGGCAGTCGGGATAACCTGAGAAGTCCGTCTCGCACATGCCGCCGACCAGGCGCTTCAGAGCCCGGCGATCCGCGAGCGCCGCGGCCCAGGTCAGGAAGACGAGGTTGCGCCCCGGAACAAAGGTGTTGGGCAGGCCGCGAGCGTCCATCTCGAAGGCCCGCGCCGACGTCATGGCGGTGTCGCCAATGGCCCCGAAGGCGGACAGATCCAGGCGGTGGTCCTGTCCCAGACGGGCGGACCAGGCGGGGAAGGCGGTGCGCATGCGCGCCAGCACGGTGGTCCTCTGGGCCATCTCCACCGCATGGCGCTGCCCATAGTCGAAACCGACGGTTTCGACATGGGCGTAGCGGTCGAGCGCCCAGGCGAGGCAGGCGGTGGAGTCCTGCCCGCCCGAGAACAGCACGAGGGCGTGGTCCGGCGGGAACATGTGCTTCAATACCCCCGCTCTCGCTGCGAAGCAAAATGGCTGTCCCCCTGTTGCGCCGGGACTTCCGGGTCTCCCGCCTTGCCCTGTTGAGCTGACAACCTTGTCAGAACCACTGTGTTTCTTGGCAACAGTGTCAGCCTGTTGCGCGCAAAGCGTCCGATTGTGCGCGCAAAGCGTCCGATTGACGCCACGGAGCCAGTTGACTTCCCGCGCCCATGCCCCGACATCCCCATACAAGACCGGCGCCTTGCCGGCGCGTCTGCATTCGCGCGGACGTTCAAATGGGAGACGGCGGCCTTTACAAAGTCCGTCCCGACAGGAGGAGTTGCATGCGTAAGTCCCACCACATGAAGGCGCTGCTGATCGCCGGCGCCTCCGCCCTCGCCCTCTCGGGCGCCGCTCAGGCGGCGGAAGAGACGTCCACCATCGAGGAACTGGTCGTCACCGCCCAGAAGAAGGCCGAGTCCATTCAGGATGTGCCGATCGCGGTGTCCGCCTTCTCACAGGACGCCCTGGAGAAGTCCCGCATCGACGGCGGTCCCAACCTGGTTCTCGCCATCCCGAACGTGAACTTCTCCAAGGGTAATTTCAACGGATACAACTTTCAGATCCGGGGCATTGGGGCCAAGCTGGTGGCCACCTCGGGCGATGCTGCGACCGGCATCCACCTGAACAATGCGCCACTGATCTCCAACAACCTGTTCGAGACTGAGTTCTACGACGTCGAGCGCGTCGAGGTCCTGCGCGGTCCCCAGGGCACCCTGTACGGCCGGAACGCCACCGGCGGCGTCGTCAACCTCATCTCCAACAAGCCCTCCGACAGGCTGGAGGGCATGGCGCGCGCAGAGTACGGCAATTACAATTCGATCAAGCTGCGCGGCATGATCAACGCGCCCATCAGCGATGCCTTCGCGGTTCGTCTGGCGGGCGCCTATCTGAAGCGCGACGGTTTTGGCAAGAACATCGTGACCGGCAATGACGCGGATTCCCGCGACATGTACGGCTACCGCGCCAGCGTCAGGTTCGAACCCACCGACACCTTCCGGGCCATCGTTGTCTACGACAAGTTCCACGAGGATGACTCCCGCTCGCGGATCGGCAAGCAGTTCTGCTCCAAGGACGTTGGCCCGGCCAATGTGGGCGGCGTGGCCTTCTCGGCGGTTCCGCTCATCGCCCAGGTGCAGCGCGGCCTTTTCAGCCAGGGCTGCCTTGCAACACCCGTCAACAGCCCGGACATTTTCGGAACTGTGAACACCCAGGCGACCCTCGGCGGCCTGTTCGGCGCCCTGGGTGGCTTCCAGACCGGTGACGCCTATGCGGGCAAGATTCAGTCGCGGGATGTGCGTGACATCGAGTCCAATTTCGACCCGATCTACAGGGCCGATACAGATATCGTACAACTGCACCTGGAGTGGGATGTCACGGACAGCCTGCTCCTGACCTCGCTCACCAATCAGTCACGGAACCGTCTCTACAATCGCCAAGACTACAACCGCTATACGCCCTCTGTGAACTTCAACACGACGCCGAATCCGGTGAACGCCCTTGCGGCGGTCCCCGGCTACGCGACGGCGATCTACCCGACACTGTTCCCGGGCGGTGTGGTCAGTGATCCGCAGAATGGGAATTACAACCGATTCACGACGAGTGATATTGCGTCCAATTCCGATAAACAATTCAGCCAGGAAGTTCGTCTTCAATCCGCTTTTGATGGGCCCTTTAACTTTAATGTTGGCGCCCTGTATCTCGATTATTCGACTGAAGGTGATTACTATGTCATGTTTAATACGGGAACGGCCTGGTATCAAGTTAACAATCTTCTGAACACAGGAAATCCAAACTGTACCACCGGCAACGGATGTGTTGGCATTGACCCCAACAAAGATCCCAATCGTTCAGGGCACAACTATTTCGATAGTTATAATCCGTACAGCCTGACGTCAACCGCTGTATTCGGTGAACTCTACTGGGAGATGTCCGAGGACTTCAAGTGGACGCTCGGGCTGCGTTGGACCAAGGATGAGAAGGAGGTGAGAAATTTCGCTGTCACGCTCGGCGTGCCAGGGAATTCGGCGCTGGGAATTCCGGCTTCCGGACTCATCGGCCCGCCCCCCGGAACCAAGCCGGTTCTGGCGGTGGACTTCGAGGAGATGACGGGCCGCTTCGGCTTTGACTGGAAGCCGGAACTGGCCTTCACCGACCAGTCGTTGATCTACGCCTTCTACTCGCGCGGCTACAAGGCGGGCGGTCTGAACCCGCCCTGCTCGCAGAATTGCCCGCCCCCCTCCTTCGAGCCTGAGTTCATCAACGCCTATGAAGTCGGCGCCAAGAACACGCTGCTCGATGGGACGCTGCAGCTGAACGGCACGGCCTTCCTGTACGACTACACCGGCTACCAGGTGTCGAAGATCGTCAACCGGACCTCGATCAATGAGAACATTGACGCCGAGGTGAGGGGCATCGAACTGGAGTCCATCTGGAACCCGATCCAGCCCCTGCGGTTTAACGCCAGCATCGGTTGGCTCGACACCGAGATTACCGGCGGGACGTCCGTCGACGTCTTCAACCGGACCCAAGGCGATCCGAACCTGGTCCTGGTGAAGGCCAGCTCGACCGCCAATTGCGTGGTCTCCAGGACGACTGCGGCGACGGCGCTCTCGATTTCGAACGCCCTCAACAATCCCTTCGCCCTTCTGGGCGTCTGCGATGGCGCCTTCGGCCCGGCGAACGACGGCGTGTCTGTGAACCTCAAGGGTAAGGAACTGCCGAACGCTCCGGAGTTCACGGTATCGCTGGGCGCCCAGTACACGGTCGAAATGGAGAACGGCTGGACCGCCCTCGGCCGGGTCGACTACTACCACCAGACTGACAGCTTTGCCCGTATCTTCAATTCGGCCGCGGACAAGCTTGAGGCCTGGAATAACGTCAACCTGACGGTCTCCCTGGCCAACGCCGACAATGGCTGGTCGGTGGAAGCCTATGTGAAGAATGCGACAGACGAGGAAGCGATCACGGACACCTACCTGACGGATGACTCCTCGGGCCTGTTCCGGAACGCCTTCTATACCGAGCCGCGCACCTTCGGCATCGGCGTCTCCAAGACCTGGTAACGCTTGCGGCGAAGACCGGTCTTCCGGTCAGGGGCCATCCATCGGGGGTCCGCAGGTGACTGCGGACCCCTTTCTCCACCGGCCTTGCTCGGCTCCGTCGGCAAACCTGAACCGCCCCGCTCAGCGCCGGTGGCGGCGCGATTTCGGCGCCCTGTCTTCGCGAGAGACAGAGGCTTTAGGGCGGGAGCAGGTGGAGACATCTGGAAGTCTGGCCTAACCCGCCCCAGCGACCGGCTTGGCCTGCATGCTCGACAACTCGGATCAGGGCGCGCGCCTCGCCTGTCATGCCCATCGCCCGGGTCCGCAGTTTCTCCAGCCTGTCGCTGTGGACGGAACCAACTGGCGGATGACGTCCCGATTGTGACTCCCGCCACCACACGGCGGCCTCTTCAAGAAATCCCGTGTTTAGCGATCGTGGGCGCCGACGATCCCACGGGCGATGATGGCGGCGTCCTCGACGGATCTCTCTGGTCTTGAGCGGCGCCGGCGGCGCTATCCTCCAGGCCAAGGTCGTCCCGCTGGGGGCCCCAAGCATGCGGAATGGATGGAGCTGAAGGACTCACTACCCGCTGCTGCGGAGGAAACGGATGCTTCCAGGCGGCGCCCTGCGACTCGATTCAGCCGGAAACTCCATCAGAGTTCCCCGTCCGTAACACCAACTTAACCGAGATGCTCTATCTTAAGGATATCAGAATGTCGAGGCAATCAACATGCGGCAGTGTCCTGAAAGCTTGATAGGATACGAACACGCACTACTTGAACTGTCAGGTGTAGCGGCGTGGAAATTCTTTGCTGATGGCCAGTTTGATTTCTCTCCGGCAATGTATGATATGTTTGAGCTCGAGCCGGGGTGCACTCCGAGCGAAATTGTATCCCGATATCATCCAGATGACCGAAATTACGTGACGCGTAACCTCGCCAAGGCGTTCGTGACCGGCGGCCCCGTATCGATTCACTACAGGATACTCTTGCCCAGCGGTGAGATTCGCCAAGTCCTATCGCGCGCGATTGCTCAAGATTCCAACGGTATAAAGACAGTAATAGGTTTCAATCTCGATGTAACGACTCAATTAAACGAAATGAAAGTTGATTTAGACGAGGTTCGAAAGTTTAAATTTATCTCTGAAAACACAAGGGACTTGATTATTAGATACTCGTCAGATGGGATTTTTAGGTTCGTATCACCAGCTTCAAGGACGATGCTCGGTTACGAACCCGAAGAGCTCATTGGCACGTCAATTTTTGACATCATTGATAGCGCTGCCCATCCAAGAGCGGCTGAAACCCTAAGCAAGATCATCCAGTCAAAAGGTTACCCTGGCCCCACGGAAGTCCTGGTCGTACGCAAGGATGGGAGTCGGGTTTGGTTGGAGGGCAATCTGCGGCCTGCGCATACGGTCTTTGGTGATCTGATAGAATGGGTGGATGTGCTTCGCGACGTAACAGAGAGAAAGGATGCCGAGAGAGCGCTAGTCAAGGCGCTCGCAGAAGCTGATGCTGCAGCAGAGGCAAAATCACAGTTCCTGGCGAACATGAGTCATGAATTGAGAACACCTCTTACAAGTATCATCGGATTTTCGGATTTGCTTTCAAATGACCAGGATATTTCATCTGTCAGCCGGGACTATATTAGCAAGATTTCCAGAGCAAGCCGGACACTTCTAAATGTTGTCAATGATGTTCTGGATCTATCAAAGCTTGAAAATGGAGCGCTCGAACTCGATTTCACATCGTTCAATCCGGTGCGTCTTGTAGAGGATGCGATCGCCTTGCTGGCGCATCAGGCAGAGAGCAAGAATCTCGAAATTCGATTCAACCGCGAGCCCCCGACGTGTGATTCGTCCGCCTGTTGGTTGCACGGCGACGACATGCGCATAAACCAGGTACTACTGAATCTGTTGTCAAATGCCATCAAATTTACTGAGAATGGCGGGGTCTCAGTCAGTTTATCGACCCAACCCTCGGGCGAGGGTCGGATGTTGCTGACGATCAGCGTGGCCGACAGCGGAGTCGGCATGTCCGCTGACCAGCTCGCCAAGCTTTTTGATCGGTTCTCCCAGGCCGACGGCTCGATCAGCCGGCGCTATGGCGGCACTGGCCTGGGGTTGGCGATATCTCGTCGCCTGATGGAACTGATGGGGGGCTCCATCTCGGTCGAAAGCGAGATGGGCCGAGGTTCATGCTTTACCGTCAAGGTGGAGCTCGACATGTCAGAGCCGGTCGAGGAGTCGACCCGGGAATCGTCGGTCAACCTGGCCTCGTCCATCAACATCCTGCTCGCAGAGGATCACCCGGCAAATCGGGAACTGGTGGGCGCGCTTCTCAAGGACTCGGGCGTCAAGCTGAGCTTTGCGACAAACGGCGCTGAGGCTTTGGCGATGGTCAGCCAGAACGACTACGATCTGGTCCTGATGGATATTCAGATGCCGGTGATGGACGGCGTTTCCGCGACCAAGGCGATCCGGCGACTCCCGGGCCGGGGCGCAACCATTCCCATTATCGCCCTCTCCGCCAATGTCTTGCCGGGCCAGATTCGGCAGTACGAGCAGGATGGCTTCAGCGGACACGTCGGCAAGCCTATCAACGTGGGCGCGCTCTTTGATGCGATTTCGAGTGCGTTGCACGTCCCCGCCTGACCTTGTCGGCGGAGGTCCGCCGGCGCGGCGCTGAAACGAACCTCTTGGAGCAGGGGCGCGCCGCCGTCGGGCTGTTCTGCGGGTCTCCGGTGACAAGGCAGGGCATCGGAGCCCTCTCATCAGGGATGAGGAAGACAACCGGCCCCCTTTGCAAGCCCTGTCCGGCGGGCCAGTGTGTCGACCAGTCTTGCGGAGGGCGCGGCATGGCGGGCTGGTACGAGCGGACACTCCTGCCGAAGTTCCTGGCCTGTGCGTGCTCAGGGCCGCAGATGATGCTCCAGAGGGCGAGGCTGGTTCCCCGGGCGAGCGGTCGCGTCCTCGAACTCGGGGTCGGCATGGGCCTGAACCTGGCCTTCTACGATCCGTCGCGCGTGACCTCGGTCATCGGCGTGGATCCGGCGGCCGAGCTGCGGGCCATGGCCGAGGCCGCGCCCCGGCAGGAGGGGCTGGCGGTTGAGGTCCTGCCCGGGAGGGCCGAGGACCTGCCCTTCGAGGCGTCCAGTTTTGACAGCGTGGTCTGCACCTTCACCCTTTGCTCCGTGCACTCTCCCGAACGCGCTCTGGCGGAGGCCCGCCGGGTCCTGAAGCCGGGCGGGCGGCTGTTCTACTGCGAGCATGGCCTTGCCCCTGATCCCGGCGTCGCCCGGTGGCAGAGGCGCATCGAGCCAGTCTGGAAGCGCCTGGCGGGAGGGTGCCGCCTGACCCGGCCGGTCCTGCCGTTGCTCGAAGGCGCAGGCTTTTCGACCCGCGAGGCGGAGAGCGCCTACCTGCCCAAGGTCCCGCGCTTCGCGGGTTGGAACGTCCTGGGCGAGGCGCAAGCCTGAACGGGAAAAACTAGTCGGACATGGCCGCGGCTATCCCCCCCCAGGCGGTGATGCCGAGAAGGAAACCGAAGTCATACCAGCCCCCTTCGTCGACTGTGTAGCGGCGTCCTCGTTCCGCCCCGCGGCGCCCGGATCCACATGAACGCCTCCTCTTCCCGTACGCACCGCGCCGGGCCGCGGTCCCCGACAGCAACTCCGTGATGCAGCGAGTGATCAGGTCGCAGCCGTCGCAAGGTTAAAGGCGTTTATCCCTGTCGCTTCTCACTCCCTTCACCTTCAGCAGGGCAGTGGAGGGAGATTGTCTTGTGAGGGAGTCCTTTAAGTGGGAACATTTTACGCCGCCGGCCACACCTATCAGATCGTCAAGACGGCCATGACCTGGGCCGCAGCAAGGGCGTGGGCCGAAAGCCAGGGCGGACACCTCGCCTACATCACCAGCGCCTCCGAAAACCAGGCCCTGGTGACCATGACCCAGATGACGACGGGACTGGACGCCGCGCCGACCGCCGCCGACGGGGGCGGCGCGCGTTACCTCTGGCTGGGAGGCTCCGACGCTGACGTTGAAGGGACCTGGCGCTGGGGCGACGGGACCCTGGTCACCTCCGGCTATTCCAACTGGGGCGCAGGCGCCCTCGGCGTGGAGCCGGACGACTATGGCGGCGCCCAGGACGCGATGGCCTTCGGCCTGCAATCCTGGCCCCAGCCCTCGGGCGGCATCGGGGTGGCCTACAAGTGGAACGACGTGAACCCGTCCAACAGCCTCTATTTCGTTGTCGAGTGGGACTACATCCGGGGAACAGCAGGGGCCGATACGATCAGCCGGACCGGCGGGGAGACGGTCTACGGCCTCGAGGGCAATGACGTCATCAGCTATGCCCAAGGTTCGAACGTCCTGCGCGGTGATGCGGGAGACGACTCGCTGTCGGGCGGCTCCGGCTTCGACGACATGCATGGCAACATGGGCAATGACTCCCTTCGCGGGAACGACGGCGACGACTGGGTCGTCGGCGGCAAGGACAACGACCTGCTCTTCGGCGACGCCGGCTTCGACGTCGTCTATGGCAACATGGGCAATGACACCGTCGACGGCGGGGCCGGGAACGACTGGGTGCGCGGCGGCCAGGGCGACGACACGGTCATGGGCGGGGCCGGCGACGACTGGCTCTGGGGCGACAAGGGGAACGACACCCTCAGCGGCGGTGCAGGCGCCGACCTGTTCTACAGCCTGGCGGGCGCCGGCATCGACCGGATCACGGACTTCAACTACGCCGAGGGCGACCGGCTGAAACTGGAGGGCAATCCCGCCCGCACCATCACCCAGTCCGGCGCCGACGTCATCGTCGA
>NZ_JADBZL010000133.1:0-15027 GCF_020402505.1 Phenylobacterium sp.
GCCGTCACCACCTCGTTCACGAGAGCGTTCTCCAGCAGCATGCGCCACTCAGGCCGGTGCAGCTGGCTGCGGGTCAGGCTGGAGCCGCCGAAGGAGTAGCGGTGGGAGCCCCGGTTTCCGCGGCGATCGGTGTCGAGGGCGAGAATCTCGTCGGCGACCTCCTGGCAACCCTTGGCCAGAAACTCGACCTGGGCGCTGTCCAGGGCCTGCGCGATGACCACGAAGCCATCCCGGCGGAAGAGTTCGGCGGCGTGCGCGACGTCCCGGCGCTCCAGGATTTCCAGCCCCCGGATGCCGTTGTTGGCCTCCAGATAGGCGCGCTGGGCCGCGAGGCCATCCGCGCCTTCGCCTGACAGGTATGGGTTCATGCCCTCTCCTCCCCCGCGGCCGCGTGGCTCGGCCGCTCCTTATTGACCATTCTTATAATACTGACCCGTGCAGGCAAGGCGTCAGACCCGTTTCAGGAAACTCGAGGATGACGCCCCCGGCCATGGCGAAGCCTCGCGTTCTTATGGGGAAGGCTAGGCCCGGGGTCAGGCGGAGTCGAGTGCGGGGCGCCCCCTGGCCGCATGACGAGCCAGCGGCAGGCGGCGCGCTACAGCCGGAGGACGTGTTTGGCGATGATGTTCCTTTGAACCTCGTCGGAGCCCCCGGCGATGCTGGCCGCCCGGCCTTCGAAATAGCGCACGACTTCCGGCCGCGCCCACGAAGGTCCGATGTCCAGGGGTTCTGCGCCGGAAGCTTCCGGGAACCAGGGCGCAGCGTAGGGGCCGGCGCACTCGACGAAGAACTCGGTCATGCGCTGGACGATGTCCGTCCCCTTGAGCTTGAGGGTCGAGGACTGCGCGCCCGGAGCGCCGCCGGCGGCGACCTCGGACAAGGTTCGCAGCTCTGTGATGGCCAGGGCCTGAAGCTCGATCTCGGCCCAGGCGAGACGACCCGAGAAGCCGGGGTCGCCGAGCAGGTCGGCGCCCTCCGATCCGGCCGGCGCCTGACCGGCCTCGCGGATCCGGCGCGACAGGTCCGTGGAGAGGGAGACGAAGGCCTGGCCAGTCCGCTCGTGGGTCAGGAGGCCCTTGGCGACGGTCCAGCCCTCCCCTTCCCGGCCCACCCGGTTCCCGACCGGCGTGCGGACCCCATCCAGGGTCACCCGGTTGAACATGTGCCGTCCATCGATGGAGATGATCGGGTGGATGGTGACGCCGGGCGCGCGCATGTCGATCAGCAGGAAGGTGATCCCCGCCTGCCGCTTGGGCTCGTCCGAGGTGCGGGTCAGGCAGAACATCCAGTCGGCGCGATGGGCGCCGCTGGTCCAGACCTTCTCGCCATCCACGACGTAGTGATCGCCCTGCAGGACCGCGCGCGTCCGGAGCGAGGCGAGGTCCGAGCCCGCCCCCGGTTCCGAGTAGCCCTGGCACCATCGGACCCGGTCCTCGAGGATGTCGGGCAGGAAGCGGGCCTGCTGTTCGGGGGAGCCATAGGCGAAGAGGATGGGCGCCAGCATGCCCATGCCCATGCCCCCGACCTGCGGCGGCAGGCCGGCGGCGGTGACTTCGCGCTCCCAGATGAAGTTCTGGGTGGGTGTCCAGCCGGGTCCGCCGAACTCGACAGGCCACTTGTTGCCCGCCCAGCCCTTTTCGAGGAGGGCCTTGTGCCAGCGGCGCTCATGATCCCGGCCGCCGTCGTATCGCTCTGGCGGCGGAAAGGTCGCATCGATCAGGGCGCGGACCTCATCCCGGAAGCGGATTTCATCGTCCGAAAGACTAAGGTTCATGGACAGGCGCTCACCCAGTATTGTAGTCTTAGTCAATAAAATGCGCCGATGGGCGACGGTCAAGGGAGGCCGGGCATGACGACTGAACCCTTTACCCTCGAGGCGCGTGACGGCGTGCTGGCGGGGCCGGTCCGGCGCCCGATCAACCTCTCCCGCGACGCCGCCGGGTCCATCCATGACGATGCAACCGCCCAGACCCTCGGTTTCCGGGGGGGAACCGTGGCGGGGAACATCCATTTCGAGCAGTTTCCGCCCCTGATGCTGGCCCGGTTCGGAGAGGACTGGCGGCGGCGCGGAGGACTGTCCCTCTACTTCCTGCACGCCACGACCGATGGCGAACCTGTCCAGGCCTTTGTCGGCGCCCCGGAAACCTTGGCCAACGGCGTCCGCCGGGCGTCCGCCTGGATGGAGACCCCCGAGGGCGTCCGCGTCTGCGAGGGCACGGCCTGGGCCGGTGGCGAGGATCCCGACTCCGCGCTCCGACGGCGGGTCGCCCAGCAGAAGCCGGCGACAGACCTTCGGATCCTCCGGGCCTCCAGGGTCGGCGATACGGTCCGCGACATCCCGAGCCGCCTGGACAGCACGACGGCTCTGCGGCGACTGGAGGGCGTGACAGAGCCCCTTCCGGAGTACCGCGACGCGGCGCTCTTCGGAGGGCTCGTCGCCGCGCCCGCCGTCGCCATCGACGCCCTTCGCGCCGTCGAGAAGCCTCTTTTCCCGACGGATGGCGATTACGTGGGGATGTTCGGCGCGATCGAACTGGAGTTCATCGACGGCCCCATCTTCCTTGATCGCGATTACCGGGTCGACGGTCGGGTCCTTGCCCTCGGGGAGTCTCCCAAGACCGAGGTCACCTGGTACGAGAGCACGCTCCGCGAAGCGCAGCAGGATCGTCCCGTGGCCCGCCTCGTCATGATGAGCCGCCTTCTGAAGGCCTCTTCGGCGCTCTGGACCTAGGGACCCCGGGCCGGAGTCCGCCTGGCGCAAGACCTCCGATCCACCGGGAGGCTGGCGGCTTGGGATTCGCGGAAATCGTGGCAAACTCAGCGGATCCCTCCGGAGACTCCCTTGCCTGATCC
The DNA here is from genome assembly GCF_020402505.1 of Phenylobacterium sp. Classification (GTDB taxonomy): domain Bacteria; phylum Pseudomonadota; class Alphaproteobacteria; order Caulobacterales; family Caulobacteraceae; genus Phenylobacterium. The sequence goes on from NZ_JADBZL010000133.1 coordinate 2,854, forward strand.
CGTTGTCGCCATCGTCGAGCGCAAGGCTGCGCCATGAGCGCGCCGGCCTCCTTGCAGCGAAAGCGCACCCGACTGACGCCCGAGGTGCGTCGGGAGCAGATCCTGGACGAGGCGGCGCAGCTGATCCTGGCGGAGGGCCTCTACGCGGTCAGCATGGAGCGACTCGCGCGCGACATCGGGATCAGCAAGGGCCTCGTGTACAATTACTTCCCCACGCGGGACGCCCTGTTGACGGCGCTTCTCAACCGGGAACAGGCGGAGCTGCGCGACCGCGGCATGGCCAGCGCCCTTCAGGCCGAGAGCTTCGACGACCTCATCCGCCAGACCACGCGGCTCTATCTCGAGCAGACCCGCGACCGCGGCGCGCTGATCGCCGCCCTGCTCTCGGATCCCTCCGTCGCCCTGCTGATGGAGGCGGAAAACCGGGCCGACCGGGAGCGGACCGTCCGCTACTTCGTGAAGGCCGTCCGCCGTCAGTATGGCATGTCCTTGCCGATGGCGATCGCCGGAGTGGAGATGGTTTCCGCGGTCACCGACCGTGCAGGACGCCTGGTGGCGGACGGCCAGCTCGACGTCGAAACCGCGACCGGGATGTGCGTGGCGCTGATCACCGGCGGCCTTGCCAACCTCGGGCAAATCCAGAGGTTCTGAACCTCAGGCTCCGAGGCCGGGCGCGGATGCGGACGCCCGCGCGCGCAGGGCGGCGGCGATGGCGGCGTGTCGGGCCCGCGTGATCCCGTAGGAGGCGAAGATCACCATGGAGGCCACGGCGATCACGGCCGGGATCGGACCCCAGACCATGACGAGCCGGACCTGGACCTCGTGAGGCAGCACGGCGCCTGCGATCTGGCCGATATCCCGGGGGAAGCGGATGAGGTCCAGCGCCACGCCGGCGAGGAGAACGCCGATGCCGACGGCGGCCTTGTTTGCGAAGCCGAGACCCGCGAAGTAGATGCCCTCGCGGCGGCGGCCGAACAGGTGTTCATGCTCGTCCGCGGCGTCCGCCATCATCGAGGGATAGGCCACGCTGACGAGCCCGATCCCGATGCCGGCGACGAAGGAGTTGAGCTGCATGGGCGCAAGGGCGGCCTGCCCGACGGGCGCATAGACTCCCGCCAGCCAGGCGCCCTGCATCACCAGCCAGTTGGCGATCAGCAGGGAGAGCCCCACCAACACCACGGTTTTCTTCTCGAGGCGCGCCTGGACGCGGGGGGCCGATCCAACCCCAAGCAGCAGGCCGACGACGAAGGCGTAGGAGATGAACTGGATCGACTCGCTCTTGAGCAACCAGACGAACACGAAGGAATGGCTGTTCAGCGTCGCATTCAGCCCCTGGGCCAGGTAGGTGATCAGAGCTGAGATGAAGAGCAGCCGGAAGGACCGGTTGGCGAAGATCTCCCGCACCTCCGAAGGGAGCCGACTCCACATGGGCTGGGGAACCCGGTCAGGCTGTGGGAGGGCCGCGGCGAACCGGCGAAGACCCAGGCAGCAGGCTGTCATGCAGACGAAAAGGATGCCGCCAGCCGACCAGCCGAAGCCGGGATATCCCTCGGCGCGCTGCAGACCCCCGTTGGCGAAGAAGGCGCTGTAGCCCAGGGCCGTGATGGCAAGGCCGGCCAGAACCCCAGCGGCGGACCGATAGACGACCACGCTCGTCCTTCCTGCATAATCCGTCGTGAGCTCCGCCCCCAGGGCCACGTAAGGGACATGGAACAGCGAAATGGAGATGCGGCCCGCAACCGAGAACACGACAAGCCAGGCAAAGAGGAGGGGCTGGGACAGGTCCGGCGGTGGGGAGAACAGAAGGCCGACGCTGATCACCGTGGGCAGGATGGCCGCCATCATCAGCGGCAGGCGCCGCCCCAGCCGGGACTTGAGATTATCCGACAACGACCCGATGAAGGGGTCCACCACCGCATCAAAGGCCAGCCCGATCGCCAGGGCCGCGCCCACCAGGGCGCCCGAAAGACCCAGGACGACGGAATAGTAGAAGAAGACGAAGCCCACAGCCGTGTCGAAGCCGCCGGACTGCGCCGCCTGGCCCAGACTGTAGAAGACTTTCTGCACCCGCGTCGGAGAGACCGATCCGGCCGCCTCCGCACCCTCGGCGGGGAATTCGGACCGCTGCATGGCGCCCTTTCTGGCTATTGACGGAGTCTTCAATTGGGCTTGACGGTCCCCCGCCTCGCAAACTAGCTATTGACGGTTATTACAATCAACATGCTGGCGGACAAGGGAGAGTCTCCCGACGCCGGAGGGGAGTGCGAGATGCGAAGCTACCGTTCCGCCGCCGTCGCTGCGGCCTCAACGATCGCCCTGATGGCCGGGACGTCCGCCGCAGCTGAGTCCGCCAACCAGATCGAGGAACTGGTCGTCACCGCCCAGAAGCGCGAACAGAACCTCCAGGAGGTGCCCATCGCCGTCAGCGCCTTCTCGGCCGCCGCCCTGGACCGGGTGCAGATCGAGGACGCCACGGACATCCAGCTGTCGATCCCCAACGCCGTCCTCACCGGCAATGACCGCTTTACCCTGCGCGGGGTTGGCAACAACGCCCTGGCCGGGGTTGATCCGGGCGTGCCGACCTTCGTCAACGGCGCGGCCGTCGGCTATCCGCCGCAGAATGAGTACTTCGATGTCGCCCGGATCGAGGTGCTGAGGGGCCCGCAGGGCACCCTCTATGGCCGCAACACCACCGGCGGCGCGATCAACGTCATCACCCGGAAGCCGGGATCCGAGTTTGGCGGCGAGGTCAGCGTCCAGGCCGGCAACTACGAAAACGTCCGGGTGGGCGGCGCCGTCGATCTGCCTCTGGGCCAGGTCGCGGCCCTTCGGCTGGCCGGCTATTCTCTCGACCGCAGCGGCTATACCCGAAACGAGGCGACCGGCAACGACGTCGATGGCCGGAGCCAGTGGGGAGTCCGGGGGTCCCTGGCGCTGGAGCTTGGCGATCGGACAGATGCGACCCTCGTACTCAGCCGCTTCGAGGAAGACAGCTCACGCGCCCGGGAGGGCAAGCGCCTGTGCAAGGCTCACCCGGTCCTGGGCTGCGATCCGCGGGTCCTCGGCTTCGACTCCCCCGACGCGAACACGACCATCCTTCAGACCCTTTCGCGGTTCTTCACGCCCTTCCCGGCGGGCGGCAACATCTATGCCGGCGCGCCCAACCCCACGGATTTACGCCGGATCGCGGCCGACACGGACCCGACCTACACGGCCGAGCAGACCGCCGCCTCGCTCGAATTCAACCACGACTTCGGACAGCTCACCCTGTCGGCGGTCCTGGGCTATTCTGAGTTCTCCAGTGAGCAGAACACCGACTGGGACAACGCAGACCTGCCATTCCGATTCACGCAGCCGATCACCTACTTCAAGGATCGCACCACGCAGGTCACGACCAACCGGCTTCTGACAACCGACAGCTTCACGACGCGAGGGGACACCAGGACCGGCGAACTGCGCCTGGCCTCGCAGTTCGAGGGGCCCTTGAACTTCCTCGTCGGCTACTTCGGCGCACAGGGGACCAGCTCCGGTGGCTTCGAGACCTGGCATCCGTCCATTGAACTCTTCCAGAAAGCCCAGGGCCGCCCGGCGGAGACCTGGCGGGTATCGACCCAGACCCGTAACGGGAAGAACGAGACCTGGGCGCTCTTCGGCGAAGGCTATTATGAGGTGACGCCGGATCTGCGCCTGACGGTGGGCCTGCGCTACACCGAGGAGGAACGCTCCGGCGAGAGCCGCTCCATCGTGCTGTCCGGGCTCAACCCCTGGGCCTATGCGAAGTTCCAAGGCCAGAAGACCACCTACAAGGTCGCGGCCGACTGGTCGCCCGACCTGACCTTCACGGACAAGACCCTGGTCTATGGCTCCGTGGCCACGGGCTACAAGGGCGGTGGGCAGAACTCCAACGCCACGGCCCCGACCTTCGGTCCCGAGACCGTGACCGCCTATGAGGTGGGAACCAAGAACCTGCTCGCCGACGGCGCCCTGCAGGCCAACCTGACGGCCTTCTACTATGACTACACGGGGCTGCAGCTGGGCCAGCGGATCAATGGCGGCGTGGTCACACGCAACGCCGACGCCGACATCTACGGGCTCGAGGGCGAGTTCATTTACTCGCTGGGACAGAACTGGCTGTTCGACGCCAATCTCTCGCACCTGAACACCCGCATCGGGACCTTCCTGAGCGAGGACGCCGCCAATCCAGCCCAGAGCCTGACGGCCACCACGCCCACGGTGCGGATCAACCTCGAAGGCAACGAACTGCCGCACTCGCCGGGCTTCAAGGCCAGGGCGGGGGCCCAGTACCAGGCCGCGGTCGGGTCCGGCGACTGGACGGCCACCTTCCGGGTCGACGCCACCTGGCAGGACGCCTACTACGCCCGGGAGTACAACACGCCCACCGACCGCATCGACTCCTGGGGCGTGATCGACCTGCAGTTCCGCCTCGAGAATGACCCCATGGGCCTCAGCGCGCGGCTTTTCGTGAAGAACCTCACCGACGATGACAACATCACCAACATCATCATCGAGGACGCCCTGATCGGCCGGTACCGTAACGTCCGCCTGCTGGAGCCCCGGACCTACGGGGTCATCCTGCAGAAGCGTTTCTAGGCGGCGACCGGCCCGCAAGGCCCAGGGCGTCCGCCTCCCGGGTCAGCCAGTCCATCCCCTCAGGCAGGGCGGGTGTAGCGGCGCCGGCGTCCAGGTCCGCGCGCAGGGTATCGATGCGCCAGATGCGCTCACGCCAGGCGCCCTCGGGACCCGGATTCCGCTGGACAAGGAGGTCGGGACTGGGATCCGCCCCAAAGACGGCGCCCCCCAGGAGGTCCCTGCCCTCCATGAAGGGGTCTACAGCCAGCTGAATGGGCCAGCCGCCGTCACGCCGTTGCGCATAGGCGACCTCGCAGTCGAAGGCGTCCTCCCAGAGACCCGGTTCGGCGGTGAGGATTTCGTGGACCCGCCCTTCCGGCAGGGGTGCGCGCCGTCCGATGAGCATCAGGGCGTGGTCGCCGGCGATGACCAGTCCGCCGGTCCTGGGCCGGCTGACCCCGTCCGCCCCGGTCTCGGAGACCAGCTGCAGGCCCACGGACAGTCCCGAAGCGCCCGGCTGGAGACGCCAGTCCTCCACATAGATCCCGCTGGGCGCCCATTCCACGAGGCAGGATCCGACACGTTCCAGGCGGCCGGGCTCAGGCCACTTTTCGTAGGGCTGGAAGGCGGCGAAGGCGTCCCATCGCATCAGGGCGCCGTCCCAGGATGTGTGCGCCACGAAGCCTTCCCCCCGCGCCAGTTCGGCCCGCTCGCTGGCGGTGCAGGCCTGAAGGGCGCCGCGGGCCCTGACATCCGGACGGACAAGGGGGAGCCTGAGGTCGGCGGTCAGGCCATGGCTCTGGACCCAGATGACCCGCGTCGACGTATCCTCGATTCCCGTAGCGAAGGTGATGCATCGCCGGTGGAAGCAGCCCAGCGTCCAGGCTGGCGCGGCCAGAGGCTCGGCGTAAGGACGGGTGACCGCCAATATCTCCAAGCTCATCGGACTGCGGACTTGGCGCGGGCCTGCTGGCCGAAGCTTTCCAGGGCCTGGGCGCCCTCCGGCAGGATGACGGCGCCGGCCGCGATGCGCTTCTTGAGGTATCCGAAGGTCTGGGCGGTCTGGGCGAAGAGATGTTCCCCGGAGATGATCCGGGGATATCGCGCCGGCCGGTCCGCGGTCACGAAACCGGGCAGGGGTTCGACGGCGGTGTCGTAGTCGCAGGTGGCGAAGAACGGAAAGGAATAGCGCTCTGCGGAGACCTTCCGAACCCGGTGGCTCGTGGCCACGAAGGCCCCGTTCGACCAGGTCTCGATCATGTCGCCGATGTTGATGATGAACCCGCCTGAAAGCGGCGGAGCATCGATCCACTCCCCGGCGCCGTTCAGAACCTCAAGGCCCGGCGCTGTGGAGTAGAGGATGGTGAAGCACTCATAGTCGGTATGGGCGCCGATGCCTTCCGCATCGACGGCATCCGGATCAAAGGGATAGTGGATCAGGCGCAGCTGGGCGGGCGGCGCCGAGAGCCGGGCCTCGAAGAAGTCCTCGGGCTGCCCAAGCGCGAGGGCGAAACCTCTGAAGAGAAGCCGCGCGAGGGTCTGCACCTGGGCGTAATAGGCCCCGACATCCGCCTTGAATCCCTCCAGATCCGGCCACAGGTTCGGCCCCAGCATGCCGCCCCGGGGCGGGCCGTCGTAGTCCAGGCCCACGTCGAAGGCTTCCTTCCGGTCGATCTTCCCGCTGGAAAAGACCTCCTCGCCCTCCGGCACATAGCCGGAGTGGTTTTCGGAAAGCCCGATGTAGACCTCCATCTTCTTTGGGGCGGGAAGCTCGAAGAACCTCCGTGCGGCCGCCTCAAGCTGTCGCCGCGACGCCTCAGGAACGCCATGTCCGGTCACGTAGAAGAAACCGACGTCCCGAGCGGCGACCTCGATCTCGGACGCCACAGCGCGGCGGCGGCCGGGGTCGGACGACCCCAGACCTTCAATGTTGATAACGGGAATGGACCTGAAGTCGCGGTGCAAGGCGGACCTCCGTTTTGGGCAGAACATTATTACGGATCGAGCTCACGGTAATAAGTCTGGCTTGCCCGCGACACGGGCGCTGACCGGCGATCTGATTGATCAGGATGCGCAAAGGGCGCCCAACGCACAGTTTTCGGGCGCCTTTCCCCAAACTGCGGTCACGGAGTGTCGGGTCGCTGGAATATTACGATCCGACCAGTCCGTAATACCGCCACGGTCGCTTCGGCGACGAAGTGCCACTCAATAGGGGTTGCGGATGGCGAGCGCGGACTGGAACCGGCGGACATTGCTTGCGGGCGCTGCGATGACGCTGTTGGCGGCCTGTACCGGTAAGACCGGCGAGCAGACAAAGAGCGGTGCGGCCGGCAGGACATATACCGTCGGCTGGACCATCTATGCCGGATGGATGCCCTGGCCTTACGCCCAGCAGACCGGGATCGTGAAGAAGTGGGCCGACAAGTACGGCATCACCATCAACCTCGTGCAGATCAATGACTATGTGGAGAGCCTGAACCAGTTCACGGCGGGCAAGCTCGACGCCGTCACCTCGACCAACATGGACGCCCTGACCCTGCCGGCGGCGGGCGGGGTCGACACCACCGCCCTGATTGTCGGCGACTACTCGAACGGCAATGACGGCGTCCTTCTCAAGGGCAGGAAGAGCCTGGCCGAGATCAAGGGCCTTCCGGTCAACCTGGTCCAGGGCTCGGTCTCACAGTACTTCCTGGCGCGGGCCCTGGAGAGTGTGGGCCTCAAGCAGTCGGACGTGAAGCTGGTCAACACCTCCGACGCCGACGCGGTGGCGGCCTGGCCGACTGGCGATGTCAAGGCCATGGCGACCTGGAACCCCATGCTGCGCGAGATCGACGCCATGCCGGACGCCAACCTGGTGTTCGACTCCTCCAAGATTCCGGGGGAAATTCTCGACATGATGGTCGTTTCGACGGAACGCCTGAAGGAGAACCCCGATTTCGGCAAGGCGCTAGTGGGCATCTGGTACGAGGTGCTGGAGTTGATGCAGGGAGCCTCGCCGGCCGCCGTCGCAGCCCGCACCGCCATGGCGTCCCTGTCGGGGACAGACCTCGCCGGCTACGACGCCCAGCTGGCGACCACGTACATGTACTACAAGCCGGCGGACGCGGTGGCTTACGTCAACAGCCCGGCTGCGGTGACCGCCAGCGACAGGGTGCGCAAGTTCAGCTTCGCAGAGGGCCTCTTCGGTCAGGGGGCGGCGTCTGTAGACGCCATCGGCATCACCTTCCCCAACGGGGTTGTGCAGGGGGACCCGAACAACATCAAGCTGCGGTTCGACCCCAGCTACATGGCCATGGCGGCGGCGGGTACGCTCTAGCAGGCCTCAAGGGGACACCCCCATGCGCCGTTTGGTGAACATCAGGCCCGGCAGGAGCGGACGCATCTTCCTGGGCGCGGCGCCGCTCCTGCTTGTCGTCCTCGCCTACCTTGTGGCGTCGGCGGCCAGGCGCTCGGCCAACCCCAACGACAGGATATTGCCGTCACCGGGGGACATGTGGGCCGCCTGGCAGCGGATGGCGATGAGCGTCGATCCGGTCACGGGCGCCGTGCCCCTGATCGCCGACACCCTGGCCAGCCTGACCCGCCTCGGTCTGGGCATCGGCATCGCCACGGGATCGACCCTGGTGCTGGGCCTGGTCCTGGGCTTGCTGCCCATCGTCAGGGCGACCCTGGGGCCCCTCGTGGCGGCCATCGCCGTGATCCCGCCCATCGCCGTCCTGCCGGTCCTGTTCATCGTCATGGGCCTGGGGGAGACAGCCAAGGTGGCGCTGATCGCCATCGGCATCGCGCCCTTCATGGTCCGGGACCTGGCCAGCCAGGTGAGCGCCATCCCGGAAGAGCAGATGGTGAAGGCGCAGACCCTGGGGGCTTCTACCTGGCAGATCGCCCTGCGCCTCGCCCTGCCCCAGGCCATGCCGAAGCTGCTGAAGGGCCTGAGGCTCTCCCTCGGCCCGGCATGGGTGTTCCTGATCGCTGCGGAGGCCATCGCCTCGGACGTGGGCCTCGGCTACCGGATTTTCCTGGTCCGGCGGTATCTCGCGATGGACGTCATCCTGCCCTATGTCGCCTGGATATCCCTGCTCGCGGTGATGATGGACGTGACCTTGGCCCGGATCAGCCGGCGGTTCTTCCCCTGGGACCACGCAAAGGGCGCGGCATGAGCGATCCCATCCTTTCCTTGCGAGACGTGTGGGTCGAGTACGGCGACAAGATCGTCCTCGAGAAGGTCAGCCTGGACATCGCGCGCGGGAGCTTCGTCTCCATTGTCGGGCCCTCCGGGGCCGGGAAGAGCACCTTCCTGCGTCTGATCATCGGCCAGGAAGCCCCGACCCGCGGCCACATCCTCCTGGATGGCGCGCCCCTGACCCCCGAGCCTGGCCCCGAGCGGGGCGTCGTTTTCCAGCGCTACTCGGTCTTCCCCCATCTGACGGCGATCGACAATGTCGCCTTCGCACTCGACTGCGCCGGCTCGATGTTCCTTGGACGCCTTTATGGCCGTCGCCGGAGGGCCGCCCTGGAGGAGGCTGGGCGGATGCTGGAGAAGGTCGGCCTCTCCCACAGCCGTGACGCCTACCCAGCGCAGCTCTCGGGCGGCATGCAACAGAGGCTGGCCATCGCCCAGGCCCTGATTCGCAGGCCCCGCATCCTTCTGCTGGACGAACCCTTTGGCGCCCTGGACCCGGGCATCCGGCTGGACATGCACGCCCTGATCGACGGCCTCTGGCGGGAGCATGGGCTGACCATCCTCATGGTCACCCACGACATCAAGGAGGCCTTCAAGCTCGGCGACCGGGTCCTGGCCTTCGACAAGCGCCGCCATGATCCGCAGGCGCCACACAGGTTTGGATCTTCGGCGGTCTACGACTTCCCGCTCACGGGCAAGAACCGGCGGCCGCCGGCGGAGATCCTCGCCCTCGCCGCCCGCGAGCCTGCGGCGGCCTGATCCTCAGAGGCTGGCGATGTAGGCGCGCCAACCGCCCAGATGGGTGATGTCCTGGGCGCCCGTCATGGCGCGAGGCTCGGCCACGAAGCCCTTGACCTGCGAGCCGTCTTCCAGGGTCACCGTCCCGATCGCCAGAGGCGCCGGAACCTCGACCGTGAAGGACCCGAAGGCCTCCACACCCAGTTCGTAGACCTCGACCTCGAGCGACCCGCCCGTCTCGTCATGGACGAGGGCGGGCTTGGGCGGGGTGGAGCCCGCCATGGCGTAAAGTCGATAGCAGGGCGCGGTGCGAGTACGGGCGACCAGACGGGCGTTCCGCGAAGTCAGCTGCCAGTGCAGGGGCATGCCGTGCAGGTGGGCGCCGACCACGCACAGCTTCACCCCCCTCTCCGCCTCCACCAGATCCAGGGGCGGCCGGCCGGGCGATGGTTTCGTTGTCGCAAAAGCCCCCGCAAGGTCCAGAAGGGCGGCGTCGGTCCAGGCCGGTGCGATCAGGCTGATCCCGAAGCCCGTACCATTGGCTCGGAAGCCCGCCGGGACGGCGACGGCAGACAGGTCCAGGAGGTTCACGAAGTTGGTGTAGAGGCCAAGGTTGGCGTTGAGGGCGAAGGGCTCCGCGAGGACCTCGGCAATGCGGTAGATGGTCCCGGTGGTCGGCAGGACCAGAACGTCTGCGGCGCTCCAGATGGCTTCGGCGGCGCGGGCGCAGGCGGCCAGGGCGTACTGTCCCTCGTAGGCCTCGACAGCAGAGAGCCCTGCTCCCGCCTGGACAATGGCCCGGACGACCGGATGAACGGCGGTGGCGTTCCGGGCCAGCAAGTCCTTCATCGCCGCCGTGCGCTCGGCCACGAAGGGACCCGCATAAAGCAGACGGGCCGCCTCCAGAAGGGGTGCGATGTCGACCTCGACGACGTCGCCGTCGAGGCGCTTGAGGGCGGACCGGTAAAGGGCGGCGGACTCCGAATCCCCCAGGAAGTTGAGCTGGTCCACCCGGGGAACGCCGTATCGGGGGCGCGCCGGCAGGGGGACGTTCCGGGTTGGCCGCGAGAAGTCGTCTCCGGGATCAAGATCTGCGAGGACCGCGTCGACCCGCAGGGCCAGGGCGGCGTCGGGGGTGAAGACGCTGATGCAGTCCAGGGACCGGCAGGCGGGAACCAGCCCCTGGGTGCTCCACCGGCCCCTGGACGGCTTGAAGCCCACCAGACCATTGAAGGCCGCAGGCACCCGGCCTGAGCCCGCCGTGTCCGTCCCGAGGGCGAAATCGACGAGCCCAGCCGCCACGGCCACCGCCGAGCCGGAACTGGAGCCGCCGGAGACATAGTCGCGGTTGAAGACGCAGGCGGGAGCCCCATGCGGGCTGCGCGTCCCCACAAGGCCTGTGGCGAACTGGTCCAGATTGGTCTTGCCGACCGCCACGGCGCCCGCGTCCAGGAGGCGCGCGACGACCGTCGCCGACGTCCCGGGCGAATAGGCGAAGGCGGGACAGGCCGCCGTCGTGGGCAGGCCCGCCAGATCGATGTTGTCCTTTACCGCGAAGGTCAGGCCGGCCAGGGGCAGGACCTCGCCGGCCGCCGCCCGGCGATCGACCTCGGCGGCGGCGGCGAGGACCGCCTCGTCCGAGAAACGGGCGATCCAGGCCTGTGGCTGGACGGCGTCGTAGGCGGTGATGCGGTCAAGGGCCTGGCGGGCGGCGTCAACGGCGCTCATGTGGTCTCCAGGGCGATGATCGGCGCGCCGGCCGCGACCGCATCCTTCTCGCGGGCGTAGACCGCCCTCACCACGCCTGCGGTCGGACTGGGGACGTCGCACTCGGTCTTCATGGCCTCGATGACGGCGATGACATCGCCGGCCTCGAGGCGGTCTCCCGGCTCGACCCGGACCTTCCAGACGCTGCCGCCCAGCGGGGCCTCGACGAGTTCGCAGCCCTCTGGCGCAGCGACGACATCGGCGGGGCCGACGTCGGAGGATTCCGCCGTCAGCGCCTCGACCCGGGCGAACTCGCCCTTTGCCTCCCAGTCGACCCGCTCGGCGTCGAAGGCCTGCTGGCGCTGGCGCTCGAAGGCGGCGATCCCGTCGGCGTTGTCCGCCAGGAGGCGACGGTAGTCCGAAAGGCGGAACACCCCCTCCTCGATGCGCACGGGATAGCGGCCGAGGGGAAAGTCGCGGCGGGCGTCGGTCAGCGCCTCATGGCTGACGGGGAAGAACTTCACCCGGTCGAAGAAGCGCAGGAGCCAGGGCTTGCCCTCCGTGAAGGCGTCGGTCTGGCGCCAGGTGTTCCAGACCTGGATCGTGCGACCGAAGAGCTGGTACCCGCCCGGCCCCTCCATGCCATAGATGCACATGTAGGCGCCGCCGATGCCCACCACGTTGGGCGGGGTCCAGGTGCGGGCGGGGTTGTACTTGGTCGTCACCAGCCGGTGGCGGGGATCCACGGGGGTGGCCACTGGCGCCCCGAGGTAGACGTCGCCCAGGCCCATGACCAGGTACTCGGCGTCGAAGACGATGCGTTGAACATCATCAACTGACGCCAGTCCATTGATCCTTCGGATGAATTCGATGTTGTCCGGACACCAGGGCGCATCGTCCCGGACCGCCTGCATGTACTTGTCGATGGTCTCGTAGATCGCCGGGTCCTTCCAGGA
>NZ_JADBZL010000134.1:0-5137 GCF_020402505.1 Phenylobacterium sp.
CAGAGTCCGGGTCGTCTCTTCGAGCCGGGAGGAGAAGTTCTCGCTGCTCTCCTGTGCGGTCCGGATGGCCTGTTCGGCGCTGGCCAATTCGCGGGACAGGGCCTTGCCGGTGTCGCGGATCTGCTCGCTCAGACGGCCCTTCGGCAGGTAGGTCGAGGCGAGGCGCTCGGTCAGGACGTCCGTGATCGGCTCACCGGCCACGAGCAACCGCTCCAGTTCCCGCGCGAGCGCGCCATTGGGTTCGGCGATGATGTAGGACCAGAGCTCATAGTTCACCGGGGTGGGCCAGATGCGCTGGGACTCCAGATGCTCCAGCGCAAGGCGGGCGAGTTCGTAGGCCTCAGGTGACCTGAACCTGGCCTCTATGTCCTCCGCCATGTTCTCCTTCCCTTGGCTCCCGCCCCGGTGCAACCAAAGCGTCAGCGACGCCCTCTCTCTGTCTCAGTTCCGCCCCTGAGCCATCGAGTCAAGCACAGAGACCTCCCGGGTTCACTTTCGCCCGGAGGTGACCGGGCGGGTGAGGAAGGCCGGAAGCTCGGACCCGAACCCCACGACCGGTTTTTCGGACCGACGAGCCTCATCGGAGTCCTCACGGCTCCTGGACCTGGTCGGGCCCGGTCGTTCCCGACGATCTGCGCGAATGGGGCGCGGATCCGGCGCGGCCTCCGCTGACCGGCGCTCTGAACGGTCCCTGGGGGCCGGGGTGGGTTCTGCAGCGGGCGCCTGGACGGAAGCGGTCGCCTCGGGCTTGATCCGGGTCTCGGACGGGGCTTCCCGACGGGGCCGCGGGGGTCGGTCCTGGTCGTCACGGGCCCTTCCCCTCGGGGCGGCCCGGCCGCGGGGAGACTTTCGATCTTCCCGCGGCGCATCCTTGATCGCGGCGAAGTCGACGCCCTCGAGGACGACCTCCTGCGGGTCCTTGCCGATCAGCTTCAGGACCTTGTCGATGTTCTTGGCGTCGGCAGGCGTGACGATCATGAAGGCGCGGCCCGATTTGCCGGCGCGTCCCGTCCGACCGATCCGGTGGACATAGTCGTCGGCATGGTGCGGCACGTCGTAGTTGAAGACGTGGCTCACATCGGGGATGTCGAGGCCTCGGGCCGCGACGTCGGACGCGCAAAGCAGCTTCAGGTCGCCGTTCCGGAAGGCGTCCAGAGTGCGCATGCGGGTCTGCTGGTCGAGGTCGCCGTGAATGGCGGCGGCGTCAAAACCGTGGGTCCGCAGGCTCTTGGCGACGATGTCCACCTCGGACTTGCGGTTGCAGAAGACAATCCCGTTCTTGATCCCCTCGGCTTCGATGAGCATCCGCAGGGCGGTCCGCTTGGCCTTCGGGTCGGAGGTCGGCAGCCGGACAATGTGCTGGGCGATGGTCTCGGCGGTGGTGGCCGGCCTTGCCACCTCGATCCGCACGGGATCATTGAGGAACTGCTGGGTCAGCCGGGTGATCTCGGGCGGCATGGTCGCCGAGAAGAACAGGGTCTGCTTCTTGGGCGGCGTCAGACGGAAAATCCGCTCGATGTCGGGAATGAAACCCATGTCGAGCATGCGGTCCGCCTCGTCGACGACCAGGATCTGGACGCCGGTCAGCAGCAGCTTGCCGCGCTCAAAATGGTCAAGGAGGCGGCCAGGGGTGGCGACCAGCACATCGACGCCGCGGTCCAGCTTCAGTTCCTGGTCGCTGAAGGAGACGCCGCCGATCAGGAGGGCCCAGGAGAGCTTGCGCACCTGGCCTGCGGAATAGCGTTCAAAGGCGGCGGAAACCTGGTCGGCCAGCTCCCGGGTCGGGGCGATGACAAGGGCTCGGGGCATCCGCGCCCGGCTGCGGCCGGACGCCAGGCGTTCGATCATCGGCAGGGTGAAGGCCGCGGTCTTGCCCGTGCCGGTCTGGGCGATGCCCAGGACGTCCCGCCCGGTCAGGGCGACGGGGATGGCCTCGGCCTGGATGGGGGTTGCGGTGGTGTAGCCGGTGTTGGAGATGGCCTGCAGGATTTCAGGGGACAGGCCCAGTTCAGAGAATTCGGTCATTATTTGCCTAAAGGGCGACGGGCCCGACCCGCGGGGCGGGGGCGCGCACGGCGCAGCGGCGCGGACGTCGGTCGTCGCGCGCCGCGGAACATACGGGCTGGGGGGGCCAAGTCAACGCGCAAGCGAAGGCGCAGGCCCCGTTTGGTCTAGAGGTCGAGGTCGGCGGTCGCGAACTCGGCGTTCTCCTGGATGAACCGGAAGCGCATCTCGGGCTTGCGGCCCATGAGGGCCTCCACGAGGTCGGCCACGGACTCCTCGGAGCGGGGGAGGGTCACCCGGGCCAGGATGCGCCGGGCCGGGTCCATGGTGGTCTCGCGAAGCTGGGCCGGCATCATCTCGCCCAGGCCCTTGAAGCGGCCAATCTCGGGCTTCCTGCCCTTGAACTCGGTGGCCAGCAGGGTCTCCCGGTGGGCGTCGTCGCGGGCGTAGACCACCTTGCCGCCATGGCTGAGGCGATAGAGCGGGGGGAGCGCCAGGTAGAGACGCCCCGCACGGATCAGCTGGGGCATGGTCCGGTAGAAGAAGGTGATCAGCAGACTGGCGATGTGGGCGCCGTCGACGTCGGCGTCGGTCATGATGATCACGCGGTCGTAGCGCAGGTCCTCCTCGCGGAAGCGTCCGCCGCCCTGGACGCCGAGGGCCAGCATGAGGTCCGACAGCTCCCGGTTCTGGAGCAGCTTGTCCGGTGTCGCCGAGGCGACGTTCAGGATCTTCCCGCGGAGCGGCAGGATGGCCTGGGTGCGGCGATCCCGGGCCTGCTTGGCCGAGCCGCCGGCGCTGTCACCCTCGACAATGAAAATCTCGGAGCCCTCGGCGGCCTGGGCGGAGCAGTCGGCGAGCTTGCCGGGGAGGCGTAGCTTGCGGGTGGCGGAGGCCCGGGCGACCTCCTTGTCGCGCCGCCGTTTGAGACGCTCCTCGGCGCGCAGGAGAACGAAATCCAGGAGGGCCCTCGCCGACTTCGGCTGGGCGGCCAACCAGTGATCGAAGGGATCGCGCAGGGCGGTTTCGACCAGCTTCTGGGCCTCGGCGGAGGACAGGCGTTCCTTGGTCTGGCCCTGGAACTCGGGGTTGGCGATGAAGACGCTGACGAGACCGCCGGCCTGGGCGACCACATCCTCAGCCGTCAGCAGGCCCGCCCGCTTCTCGCCGACCAGCTCGGCATAGGCCTTGAGCCCGCGTGTCAGGGCGGCCCGAAAGCCGGCCTCGTGGGTCCCGCCCTCGGGGGTGGGCACAGTGTTGCAGTAGGATTGGAGAAAGCCGTCCGCCTCACCGAAGCCGGCGCCTGTCCAGGCGACAGCCCATTCGACCTTGCCAGGATCGCCCTTGCGCTCGAACCGGCCTGTGAAGGGCTCCGGCGTGATCGTCTCAACGCCGTTCACCCGCTCGGCGAGGTAGTCGGCGAGGCCGTTGGGGAACCGCAGGACGGCCTCGGCGGGGGTCTGGTCCTGGATCCGGGAGGGATCGCAGGTCCAGCGGATCTCGACGCCTCCGAACAGGTAGGCCTTGGAGCGCGCCATCCGGTAGAGGCGGGCCGGACGGAAGACGGCGGAGTCGCCGAAGATCACGGGATCGGGCCGGAAGGTAATGACCGTGCCATGCCGGCGGGTCGGTCCCAGCTTCTCAAGCGCGCTGACGGGCTTGCCACGGCTGAAGGTCTGGCGCCACTCGAAACCGTCCTTGAAGGCGGTCACCTCCAGGTGCTCGGACAGGGCGTTGACCACGGAGACGCCGACCCCGTGCAGGCCGCCGGAGGTCTCATAGGCCTTGCCCGAGAATTTCCCGCCCGAATGCAGGACGGTCATGATGACCTCGAGGGCGGACTTGCCCGGGTGCTTGGGATGCGGATCGACGGGGATGCCCCGGCCGTCGTCCCGGACCGTCAGAGCGCCGTCGGCGTCCAGACGCACCTCGATGACCCTGGCGTGACCGGCGACGGCCTCGTCCATGGCGTTGTCCAGGACCTCGGCGAAGAGATGGTGCAGGGCGCGCTCGTCCGTGCCGCCGATGTACATGCCCGGCCGCTTCCGGACAGGCTCCAGGCCCTCGAGGACCTCGATATCCTTGGCGGAGTATCCCCCGCCTTTTGCGGCGGGCGTTGCAGGCGCCGGAACCGGGATGGGCTCGGGCGCAGGCTCCGCGAGGCCGGCCGGCCTCGGCTCGGGCTGCGGATCGTCGAAGAGCGAGGCTTGGGGAGGGGACCCGGACATGTCCCAAGTTTGCCGCGATTCGGCGTCGCCCGCCGTGCAAGGAAAAGGGCCGCCGGATCCTTCCGGCGGCCCCCTCGTGCGTCAGCGACGGATCGCTGGCGTCAGCACTTGTAGTACATGTCGAACTCGACCGGGTGCGGGTGCAGCTGGAGCCGCATCACCTCTTCCATCTTCAACTCGATGTAGGAGTCGATGAAGTCGTCGTCCATGACGCCGCCGGCCTTCAGGAAGGCCCGGTCCTTGTCGAGGCTCTCGAGAGCCTCGCGCAGCGAACCACAGACCTCGGGGACCTTCTTCTGCTCGCGGGGGGGCAGGTCGTAGAGGTTCTTGTCCTGCGGGCCGCCCGGATCGATCTGATTGATGATGCCGTCGAGGCCGGCCATCAGCAGGGCGGTGAAGGTCAGGTAGGGGTTGCCCATCGGGTCGGGGAAGCGGGCCTCGATCCGCTTACCCTTCGGGCTGTCGACGTGCGGGATGCGGATCGACGCCGAGCGGTTGCGGGCCGAGTAGGCCAGCTTCACCGGGGCTTCGTAGCCCGGCACCAGGCGCTTGTACGAGTTGGTGGTCGAGTTCGAGAAGGCGTTGATGGCCTTGGCGTGCTTGATGATGCCGCCGATGTACCAGAGGCACATCTGGGACAGACCTGCGTACTTGTCGCCGGCGAACAGCGGCTTGCCGGCGCCCCAGATCGACTGGTGCACGTGCATGCCAGAGCCGTTGTCGGCGAACATCGGCTTGGCCATGAAGGTCGCCGACTTGCCGTAGGCGGCGGCCACGTTGTGGATGACGTACTTGTAGAGCTGCATCCGGTCCGCCATCACCACGAGGGTGTCGAACTTCAGGCCAAGCTCATGCTGGGCGGGGGCCACCTCGTGGTGATGCTTCTCGGGCTTCATGCCCAGCTC
>NZ_JADBZL010000135.1:0-22717 GCF_020402505.1 Phenylobacterium sp.
GACGGTTATCGCTACGACGGCTATCGCGCCGACCGCTATGACCGTCACCGCCCGCCGCCCCGCCCGCCGCGCTATGACCCCCGCTGGTACCCGCCGGTCTGGACCCCGTCCTATCGCTATCGGGGCGGCCCCTGGGTCCCGCCGCCGGGCTTCGCGCCCCGCCGCTGGTCCCATGGCGAGGTCCTGCCCTGGACCTGGTGGACGCCGCGCCACCGGATCGAAAGCTGGTGGTCCTATGGCCTGCCGGTCCCTCCCCTGGGCTTTTCCTGGGTGCGGCTGGGCCGCGACGCCGTTCTGGTGGACCTGTGGACCGGGCGCATCGTCCAGGTGGCCTACACCCTCTTCTGGTAGGGCGACGGGCCCTCCGGCGAGCCTGTCGGAGGGCCGGCCTTGCTTGACGCGGCGGGAAATTTCCCCTTTGTGCGGCGCACTTCCGCGCAGGCGCCGAGCGGCCCTGCGCCCGTCTTGTCCAAAGGAGACCGCCCATGCGCGTCTATTATGATCGCGACGCCGACCTCGCCCGCATTCTGGACAAGAAGATCGCGATTGTAGGCTATGGCTCGCAAGGGCGGGCCCACGCCCTGAACCTGCGCGACTCCGGGGTGAAGAACGTCGCCGTCGCCCTGCGGCCCGACTCCGCCACCGCCCGCAAGGTCGAGGCCGACGGCCTGAAGGTGATGAGCGTGGCCGAGGCCGCCAAATGGGCCGACGCCCTGATGGTGCTGGCGCCCGACGAGCTGCAGCGCGGCATCTACAACGCCGAGATCGCCCCCAACCTGCGCGACGGTGCGGCCCTCCTCTTCGCCCACGGCCTGAACATCCACTTCAACCTCATCGAGCCCAAGCCGACGGTGGACGTGCTGATGGTCGCCCCCAAGGGCCCCGGCCATACCGTTCGCGGCGAATACGAGAAGGGCGGCGGCGTGCCCTGCCTGATCGCCATCCACCAGAACCCTACGGGCAACGCCCTGGACTTCGGCCTGGCCTACGCCTCGGCCATCGGCGGCGGCCGCTCGGGCGTGATCGAGACCAGCTTCCGCGAGGAATGCGAGACCGACCTGTTCGGCGAACAGGCCGTGCTGTGCGGCGGCCTGGTGGAGCTGATCCGCGCCGGCTTCGAGACCCTGGTCGAGGCGGGCTACGCCCCCGAAATGGCCTATTTCGAGTGCCTGCACGAGGTGAAGCTGATCGTCGACCTCATCTATGAGGGCGGCATCGCCAACATGAACTACTCGATCTCCAACACCGCCGAGTACGGCGAGTACGTGACCGGCCCGCGGATCATCACGCCCGACACCAAGGCCGAGATGAAGCGCGTGCTGGAGGACATCCAGTCCGGCCGCTTCGTGCGCGACTTCATGCTGGAGAACCAGGCCGGCCAGCCCAGCTTCAAGGCCACCCGCCGCCGCGCCTCCGAGCACGGCATCGAGGAGGTGGGCGCCCGCCTGCGCGCCATGATGCCCTGGATCAGCAAGAACAAGCTGGTGGATACCGAGAGGAACTAAGGGGCGGCTGGGGCGCTTGTTCAGGCGCCAATAGCTAGAGCCAAGGCGCAGTACCGCTTCACGGTGGCCTCAGACAGGCCGAAGTGCGCGGCGGTGCCCTTGATGCTCGCCCCGTTCTCCCGCCGCCACGCGGCCACAGCAGCCCTGTCAGTGGACCTGGGACGGCCTAGGCTGTCCTTGCCCCGGTGGGTCTTCCCGGTGGCCTCCAGGGCCGCCCTGGCCGCCGCGCGACCGGCCTCGGTGCGCTCCCTGATCCGGTTCCGCTCCATGTCCGCCACCTGGGCCAGTACAGCGAGGATGATTTCTCCCACGCCCCGCCCGATCTGCCCGAGGCCGCGGATGTCCACCGTCACCCCCGCCTCTAGCAGGCGGCGCACGGTGGTCTGCACGTCCAGGGCATCCCGCCCCAGCCGGTCCATGGCATAGACGCAGAGGGTTTCGCCCGACCTGATCTGCTCCAGCAGCTTGCTGAAGCCGGGCCGCTCTGCGGCCATGACGCCACCGCTGACGCCTACGTCTGAGCACTCCTTGCCGAAGTCCCCGCCCCAGGCGGTGCGTTGGGCTTCGATGCTTTGGTCCCCGGTGCTGACCCAGTAGTAGGCGATCCGCATGCCTGGCCCATAAGTCAGGGTGTCGATCTCTCTAGCTCATAAACCTAGCGCAAAATACCCGTGAAGTATGTTGTGAGCCGGGGCGCATAACTTACAACTTTGACCTTCTATCCGAACGATCCTGCCCGCGCGGCTCGGCGACCAGCCCCTACGGGGTAACGCGCGGGATTTTAGACCAGTGTGTCGGCTCGCGTCCGCACATCAAATACAGGTCGTCGCTACGGGAGCTTTCCGTCGAGGGACCGAAGTTCGTGCGCCGCGACACGCCAAATCCTTATCGTCGCGGCCACCACCGCGAAGATCGGGCCGATCACCATGACCACCGCCCACATGGTCCCCGGCGCGAAACTGGGGGCGAAGCTCGCCCAAACCAACATTGCGGCGCTGGCGAGCGAAGCGCACCAGATCACCCCTTCCATCCAACCGATGGGCCGCGCCATACGCTTGCGCGCCGAGTTCAACTCTCTGCGCAGTCCGGCGAGCTCCTCCTGGCGCTTGAGGGCCAAGCTGTCATTTCGGCCCGCAACGATTATCTCTTCCCTTTGTAGTCGCCCTTCCGTAGCTGCGAGTAGGGAAGACAAAGGAGCCCTGAAGACCCCCATGGCAAAGCCAAGCGTTGCAATGGTCTGGAACGCTCCCGAGAGGTTTGCTAGCGTCAGTGCGTCTGGGGGTGCGCTCATTGGTGAATAGCCTAGCTTACGCGCGCGAACTGCGGAACCTGTCGGTTGACGAGGTTGCGGCGGAACTCGGCACCAAGCCTGAGAACATCGAGAAATTCGAGGCCGGTTCAGCCACGCCAACAACGCGGCAGTGGGCGCGTTTGAGCGCGATCTATGGTGCCTCGACTTATCGGCTTGCGTCGCCTGCCCGCCCCAATTTGGAGCCCTTCACTCTCGACCTTCGCAAGGAACACGAAGCGCCCGCAGACATCTCTCCGCGAGGGACACGGGCGTTCTTCGAGAGCCGGTCTAAGGCGCAAACTATCGCGGGCTTGGCTGGGGCTCTCGATTGGAAACCCCGGCTCAAGCTGCCGCGCGTCCGACAAATCGATCACCTTTCAGAAGTCATCGAGGACATCCGGTCGGCACTGTTCAAGGGCAACCTGAGTGTCCACGCCTCCGAGCCGGAGCGCGCTTTGCATTCGTTGCGTTATCGAGCCGAGAACGCTGGGCTGTTCACCTTTGTCGGCGATGTCCCGCCCGAGGACTACCGCGGCTTCTTTACAGAAATCGATAAGCATCTGTCGTTAATATTCATTAATCGAAAGACATTCAGTCCGAAGGCAAAGATTTTTACACTGATGCACGAACTTGCTCACTATCTTCTTAGAGTTGAGGGCATCTCCGATCCATTCGTATTGAACAACCGCATAGAATCGTCTTGCAATGCGTTTGCGTCAAAATTGATACTCTCGGACGATGAACTAACGGGACTGGTTGAAGAGTTCTTTTCTAGATCCGACATCAAGGGAAGTGTCAGGCAACTCTCCGATCTAACGCTGCTGAGCCAAGGGGCGATAGCCTATCGGCTGTTAGCCAATCGGACGATTTCGCAGACCGACTACCGGAATTGGCGAGATTCAGTTCAGATGTTTGTTGGCTACGGGGCCGAGGACCCTGCGGCCGAGGAGGAGGATAGCGACGAGCCCGATTTAGAAGACGAAGGACGTGGGGGTAATTACGCGCTCAACGTCATCATGGACAACGGATACCTGGCCGTTGAGATTGTGAAATCGGCTCAACTCCAGGGAATAATTGACGATGTAGACGTTGCGCGCCTGCTAAACGTTAGAGGGAAGACTAGGCAAAAGACCTACACTATCACTGCCAACCGTATCCAGGGCTACTAGGTTTGGGGGAGGGGGATGAGCCGAAATTTCTGATGGAGTACAAGGCGGCATACGCCGTGCTCTCTGGCGACGGTATATCGCCCGCCAAGGCTAACATCTTGCCCCAAGTGTTTTCACACCTCCTGTCAACAGGTCGTCTATTCTTTCTTGAAGACGAGAAAGACATGTTCAAAAAATGCCCTCTATGTAACTATCTATTGAAGGACCATAAGAAGGCATTTCTTGGGACAAAGCATACAAACTTCAATAGGGAGGCGGCGCTGGCAGACTTGCTTGAAGACATTGGGATACTGCGAGACAATAACCGAATGTTTGTGGACCGTCACATTCGTTTAGCCGGAATCGCCGGAAACGAAGGCCTGACCTGTGTCAGGGGCAGCCACGCGTTCCTCTCCGATCCTGAAGCCATTTGCGCCCACGCCTCCGTACCGATCCTGGACGTTGCGACGCTGGACGAGCACGTTGAACTCCCTTGACCCGTCGCCGCGCGGTTGGCTCTTCCCGGCCAAGCACCAAACTGCTACAAACCGGCGCTAGTTACGGGCACGATAGCGTCGCTTAACTCTCTGATTTTCCTTGCCTGTCTGAGC
The DNA here is from genome assembly GCF_020402505.1 of Phenylobacterium sp. GTDB lineage: Bacteria > Pseudomonadota > Alphaproteobacteria > Caulobacterales > Caulobacteraceae > Phenylobacterium. The sequence goes on from NZ_JADBZL010000135.1 coordinate 4,556, forward strand.
CGCGCCAATAAGAACAAGCTGGTGGATACGGCGCGGAACTGATCCGTGGAATCCCGGCCCTTCAGCTGACCCCCTCACCCGGCTTCGCCGGGAGCTCCCCCTTGGGGGAGCAATGGGTTGTGCGCCCCGCCCCCCTAAAGCGCCCCCGCCGCCAGGGCGTAGAGGGGCAGGCCGAGGATCAGGTTGAAGGGGAACGCGACGCCCAAGGCGAGGCCGAGATAGACGCCGGGGCGGGCTTCGGGCAGGGCGGTGCGCATGGCGGCGGGCGCGGCGATGTAGGAGGCCGAGGCGGCCAGCAGGATGAGGAGGGCGCTGTCGCCGGGGGCGAGGCCGGCGAGGCGGGAGGCGACATAGCCCGCGCAGGCGCCCGCCAGGGGCAGGGCGATCCCGAGGGCCAGGACCCGGGCGGGGGGCCGGCCGGCGTCGGTGAGGCTGCGGGCGGCGGCCAGGCCCATGTCGAGCAGGAAGAGGCAGAGGGCGCCCTGGAAGACCGGGTTCACGAAGACGTCCAGCCGGGCCATGCCGCGCTCGCCCGTCGTCAGGCCGATCAGGAAGCTGCCCACCAGCATGAGGGCCGGGCCGCCAAGGAAGACCTCCCGCAATATGCTTCCCATGCCGTGGCCGGCGCCGGAGCCTTCCGCCGCCCGCCTTGCGATGATGAGGGCGGTGAGGATGGCGGGGGCCTCCATGATGGCGAGGACCGCCGTCATGTAGCCGCTGAAGGCCACGCCGTGGGCGGCGAGGAAGTCGGCGCCTGCCGCATAGGTGACCACAGAGACGGAGCCGAAGGCCGCCGCCGTCGCCGCCGCCGAGGCGCGCTCCAGGCCGCCGAGCCGCCTCAGGACCGGATAGGCGACCAGGGGCCAGGTCAGGGAGAGGAGGAGGCCGGCGACCCCTGCCCGCAAGAAGCCCTCGCTGAGCCCGGCGTCGGCCGCCTCCACCCCGCCCTTGAAGCCAATGCACAGCATCAGGAAGAGGGAGAGGGTGCGGCTGGTGGAGGCCGGCAGCGAAAGGTCCGACCGCGCAAAACCCCCGAAAAGGCCCAGGACGAAGAAGAGGACGGCGGGCGCGAGCAGGTTCTGAGCGCCGAGGGCGGCGGCCGAGGTCAGGGCTTCGGGCATATCGTTCCGGAATCAACAGCGCGCCCCCCCGGGCGCCGGGAGCGGATGTCTAGGGCGCGCTACAGGACAAGGGGCGTTGAAAGGTGCTATGCCTGCAATGAGGAAAACTCATGATGGACCCGGACCATGCCCCGTGATGTCAACCTGGACCTCGACCTGGTCCGCACCTTCGTGACCGTGGCGGAGACCGGCAGCTTCACGCGGACGGGCGAGCGCCTGGGTCGCACCCAGTCGGCCATCAGCCTGCAGGTGCGGCGGCTGGAGGAGAGCCTGGGCGGGCGTCTGCTGGTGCGGGACCCGCGCAGGGTCAGCCTGACCGAGGCGGGAGAGGCCTTCCTGCCCAAGGCCCGGCGGCTCCTGCGCGTGAACGACGAGATCATCGCGGAGGTGACGGGGGAGGACCTGGAGGGAGAGGTGCGGCTGGGTGCGCCGGAGGATTTCGCCACCGTCCACCTGCCCGAGATCCTGGGCGCCTTCGCCCGGTCCCATCCCCGTGTCGCCCTGGCGGTGACCTGCGACCTGACCCTGAACCTGCTCGACCGCCTGCAGGCCGGGGCCCTGGACCTGGCCCTGGTCAAGCGCGAGCCCCTGGGGCCGGACCTGGGGGTGCGGGTCTGGCGCGAACCCCTGGTCTGGGTGGCGGCGGACCGGGCGGTGCTGAGGCCGGACGAGCCGGCGCCCCTGGTGATCGCCCCAGCCCCTTGCGTCTATCGCCGGCGGGCCGTGGCGGCCCTGGAGGCCCGGGGCCGGTCCTGGCGGGCGGCCTACACCAGCCCCTCCCTCGCCGGGCAGCATGCGGCGCTCAGGGCGGGCCTGGGCCTGACGGTCCTGCCCCGGGAGATGGTTCCCGACGACCTGACCCTCCTCGGGGAGGTTGATGGCCTGCCGCCCCTGGAGGACGCCGAGATCGCCCTCCTGAAGGCGAGGGGCGGGGCCCCCCGGGCCGCGGACCGGCTGGCCGAATATGTGCTGGCCGCCCTGGACCGCCGGTCCGGACGCACGGTGAACTGAGCCGCCGTTGCCCCCCACACCCGGCTTCGCCGGGAGCTCCCCGTGGGCGGAGCAATTTGAGCGCCTGTAATTCCTCCCCCTTCTTGAGGGGGAGGTGGACCGCGCAGCGGGCCGGAGGGGGTCGACGGGGGCGCCGTTGGCGCACGATCTAACCCCAGTCCAAGGGCCTGGCGTCGCGCAGGATGGCCTCGGCCTGCGGCGTGTGCTGGCCCTCGCCGTCCGGGTGCAGGACGAGGGGCGGCAGGAGGACGAGGGGTGCGCGACCCCCCCGGATGGCCCGGACGATGACCCGGCTGGCGGGGGCGGCGGCGCGGGGCTGGACCGGCCGGATGCGGATCGAGCCGGCCTTGGGCGCCAGCAGGCCCAGGAGGTCGCCCAACCGGTCGGCCCGGTGAATCACGGTGAGTGTCCCGCCGTCGCGCACAGCCTTCAGAAGGTATCCCGTCCAGGCGGCGAGGCCCCCGGTGGCCATCCAGGCCCGGGTCTTCTCCGGCGCCGGGCCGCGCAGGGCGCCGGCGTCGTCGAAGAACGGCGGGTTGCAGAGGGCGGCGTCGAAGCGCGGCGCGCCGAGGCGGGAAAACGGCAGGGCTACGTCGCCGGCCAGGGCCTCCACCCGGTCCGCCAGGGCATTCAGGTCGATGTTGGCGCGGGCGAGGGCGAGGGCCTCGGGGTCGGCCTCGATCCCGGTGAAGCGCGCGCCCGGCCGCCGGACCGCCGCTGCCAGCATGACGGCGCCCGGACCGCAGCCCAGGTCGAGCACCCGCTCGCCCGGCCGGGCGTCGCAGGCGGCTGCGAGAAGGGCCGCGTCCATGCCCGCCCGGTAGCCGCGGGCGGACTGGAGAAGCCGGACCCGGCCTCCAAGGATTGCGTCCGACTGGGTCTGGTCTGTCATCGCATTCCGCCAAAAACCCCGGTTGGGCATTGTGCCGGCGAGGCGCCTGCCTTATCGCGTTCGGCATGTCGTCCGCAACGCAAGCCGCCGAACCGGTCGCCCGCAGCGCGCCCTCCATCGCGGAGCTCACCCGCCTCGCCCGGCGGGACATGGACGGCGTGGACGCCCTGATCCGCAACCGGATGCAGAGCCCCGTCTCGGTGATCCCGGCCCTGGCCGAGCACCTGATCGGCGGCTCGGCCAAGCGCCTGCGCCCCCTGCTGACCATCGCCGCGGCCCGCCTGGCGGGGGCCAGGGACGACGCCTGCCTGAACCTGGCGGCGGCGGTGGAGTTCATCCACACGGCCACCCTGCTGCACGACGACGTCATCGACTCCTCCGAGCTGCGCCGGGGCAAGGTGGCGGCCCACCTGATCTGGGGCGCCCCGGCCAGCGTGCTGGTGGGCGACTTCCTCTTCGCCCGTTCCTTCGAGCTGATGGTCGAGGCCGGGTCCATGCCGGCCCTGGAGATCCTGGCCCGGGCGAGCCGGGTGATCGCGGAGGGCGAGGTCCTGCAGCTGACCCGCGCCCACGACCTGGACCTGCCTCAGGAGACCTATCTGGAGATCATCGGCGCCAAGACCGCCGAGCTGTTCGCTGCGGCCTCGGAGGCGGGAGCCGTTTCCGCCGGGGCGCCCGCGCCGGTCTGCGCCAGCCTGCGCCGGTTCGGACGCAACCTGGGTCTGGCCTTCCAGCTCGTGGACGATGCGCTGGATTATTCCGGCGCCAGCGAGACCCTGGGGAAGAACCCCGGCGATGACTTCCGGGAGGGCAAGGCGACCCTGCCCCTCCTGCTGGCCATCGCCCGGACGGGACCGGCGGAAAAGGCCTTCTGGGACCGCACCATCGACCGTCGCGAGCAGACCGAGGCCGACTTCGAGCGCGCCCGCCTGCTGGTGGCCGGCTGCGGCGCCCTGGACGCCACCCTGGCCCTGGCCGAGGACTACGCCGCCGACGCCAAGGCGGCCCTGGCCGGCTTCGACGGCGCGGACGGCTGGAAGGCGGCGATGATCGAGCTGGCCGACTTCGCCGTCTGGCGGCGGATGTAGGCGTCCGGGCGCGGCTGAGCCGCCTTTGACCCCGTCACCCGGCTTCGCCGGGAGCTCCCCCTTGGGGGAGCAATCAAGCGCTCTCTAATTCCTCCCCCAAGGGGGAGGTGGCGCGCGCAGCGCGACGGAGGGGGTCTACTGAGGCGCCTTAGCCCGGCGAGATCATCTTCTCGGGGCGGACGACGGCGTCGAACTCCTCGTTGGTGACATAGCCGCCGCCGACGGCCTCTTCCCGCAGGGTGGTGCCGTTCTTGTGGGCGGTCTTGGCGATCTTGGCCGCCGCGTCATAGCCGATCTTGGGCGCGAGGGCCGTGACCAGCATCAGCGAGCGCTCGAGGGCGGCCTTGATGTTGTCCTCGCGAGCCTCGATCCCGACCACGCAGTTGTCGGTGAAAGAGACGGCGGCGTCGGCCAGCAGGCGGCAGGACTGCAGGAAGTTGTAGGCCATGACCGGGTTGAAGACGTTCAGCTCGAAGTGGCCCGAGGCGCCGGCGAAGGTCAGGGTGGCGTGGTTTCCGAAGACCTGGGTGCAGACCATGGTCAGGGCCTCGCATTGGGTGGGGTTGACCTTGCCCGGCATGATGGACGAGCCGGGCTCGTTCTCGGGCAGGGACAGCTCGCCAAGGCCCGAGCGCGGACCTGAACCGAGGAAGCGGATATCGTTGGCGATCTTGAAGAGGGCGCCGGCCACGGTGTTCAGGGCGCCGTGGCTGAAGACCATCGCGTCATGGGCGGCCAGGGCCTCGAATTTGTTCGGCGCCGAGACGAAGGGCAGGCCGGTGATGGCGGCGATCTTGGCGGCCACAAGCTCTGCAAAGCCCACGGGGGCGTTGAGGCCGGTGCCGACCGCCGTGCCGCCCTGGGCCAGTTCCAGGAGGCCCGGCTGGGCGAGGCGGATGCGCTTCAGGCCGTTCTCGACCTGCTGGGCGTAGCCGGAGAACTCCTGGCCGAGGGTCAGGGGGGTGGCGTCCTGGGTGTGGGTGCGGCCGATCTTGATGATGGGATCAAAAGCCGCCTGCTTGGCGCGAAGGGCCCCGAGGAGGTGCTCGAGGGCGGGAATGACGTCGTGGTGCACCTGCTCGGCGGCGGCGATGTGCATGGCCGTGGGATAGGTGTCGTTGGACGACTGGCTCATGTTGACGTGGTCGTTGGGGTGGACCGGCGCCTTGGAGCCCATCTGGCCGCCCAGCATCTCGATGGCGCGGTTCGAGATGACCTCGTTGGCGTTCATGTTCGACTGGGTGCCCGAGCCGGTCTGCCAGACCGACAGGGGGAAGTGGGCGTCGAGCTTGCCGTCGATCACTTCCTGGGCGGCGGCGACGATGGCCTGGCCGATCTTCGGATCCAGCCGGCCCAGCTCCATGTTGGCTTCGGCGGCGGCGCGCTTGACGATGCCGAGGGCGCGGACGACCGGCTGGGGCTGCTTTTCCCAGCCGATCTTGAAGTTGCCGAGGCTGCGCTGGGCCTGGGCCCCCCAGTAGACCGAGGCGTCGACCTCGATGGGGCCGAAGGTGTCGGATTCAGTGCGGGTCTTGCTCATGGCGGGCCTCCGGTCGAATGTGCGCCCGGTTTAGCGGAGACGGGCCAGACTGCAAGGCGGCCGCCGCCGGAGGATGGCCATGGACGGGGGCTGGACCCATCACGGCAAGGTGCGCGCCCGCGAGGATGGGGGCGCCGTGGAGGTGGTGGTGGAGGGCCTCACCACCCAAACCCGCTATTACAAGACCCTGATCCATGAGTTCTTCCGCAAGGCCTGGCGCGGCGGCCGGCCAGCCTGGGGCGAATTCTCGGTGGAGATCGTCATGGACTATGTGGGCGATCCGCCCTGGATGGACCTGGACAACCTGGCCAAGGCCCTGCTGGACGCCGTCAAGGGGTATGTCTTCCACGACGACGCCCAGGTGGCGCGGCTCCTGGTGGAGCGCCGGGCCGGTGAGCGCGAGCGGATCTCGATCCGCGTGGAGCGGCTGGGCGACGGGCCGGATCGGGCGGCCTGAAACGCGAAACGGCCGCATCCCGGGGGTGGGAATGCGGCCGTTCGGTCTCCCCTTGGGAGCGTCGACTCAGCGATACTGCTGCAGGCGCGTGGTCCGCAGGCCGGCCATGCCGTGCTTCTCGATGGACTTCTGCCAGGCCTGGAACTCCTCCTGCGTCAGGGAATACCGTTCGCAGGCCTGCTCAAGGCTCAGCAGCCCGCCGCGGACGGCGGCCACCACCTCGGCCTTCCGGCGGATCACCCAGCGCCCGGTGTCCGGGGGCGGCAGGTCGCGGATCGTCAGCTGGGCGCCGGTGGGGCCGATGACATAGGCCTCCCCCCGGCTGTTGGTCCGCAGCTGCGACTGTTGTTGCTGATACATGGCGTTACGCCCTTCCCACCATCAGGTCTTGGGACCAGTTTGGCGGGTATGGCATAACGCCGGGTGAAAAATCGTAGTAAACAAAGCGCTAATCACGGCTTCCCCCATGTATTAAAGCGAAACAGTCAAGACGTCACACGTCGTTAAGCCGCGTTAACATCAAGACTTATCGCTTAATATTGATCAATTCATCCAGCATCTGATCTGATGTTGTGATGACTTTCGAGGAAGCGGAGTAAGCTCTTTGGGTGACGATGAGGTTGGTGAACTCTGTGGCGAGGTCCACGTTGGACGCCTCCAGAGCGTAGGATTCAACCGATCCCGCGCCGCCCAGTTTGGGCTGTTTCACCGAATACTCTCCGGACCTTGCCGTTTCGACGTAGGCGTTCCCGGTCACCGCATCGAGGCCATCCGGGTTGGGGAAGGTGGCGATGCCGATCTGGCCCAGCAATCGGATCTGGCCGTTGTCGAAGACAGCTGAAACCTTGCCATCTTCGGCGACTTCGGCCCTCAACACGGCGCCCACAGTCGAGCCGTTGGGATTGAGGGAGTTCACCGTGGTGAGGCTGGCGAACTGGGTCAGGTTGGTCAGGTCCAGATCCACGTTCGAGCCATTGATGCCCAGAGCTGCAGCGTAGCGGATACCGGCGCCGGCGCTGGAGGGCCCGATGGTGAAGTTGGGGGGCGAGTTCGGCGGGCCGAACAGGGTGGAGGTCGTCTGGTCGAAGGTGCCGTCGGGATTGAAATTGATCAATCCGGCCCGGATCTGTCCGGGCCGGACGGAGCCGGCGATTTCGGTGGCGGGCACAGAGTGGATTTCCGCATACCAGGAGTTCGCGTTCGCGTCGTCCTGCAGGAAGGACATGGCGATCCGGCGGGTGCCCCCGCTGGAGTCGATGACGTTCATCTGGAAGGTGAAGTCTGGCCGGGTGCCCGTCGCCGGGTTAACGGCGTAGTCCGACATCGAGGCGGCCGTAGCGGCGTTGTAGGTGGCCGAGTTCACCGATCCGGGCACACCGCGCTTGTCGAGGTTGGCGTTGACGATGACCTCGGTGGTCTGGACGACCTGGGCGCTGACATTCTTGATGTTGATGGACTGCATCTGGTTCAGGTCGGACGGATCGGGGGTGATGACCCCGTTCACGTCTGCAAGCCAGCCCTGCAGGTAGTAGCCGCCGTCATTCACCAGAAAGCCGTCGGCATCGACGGTGAAGGATCCGGACCGCGTGTAGAACCGCGGATCCTGGTTCGTGATGGGGGCCGCCCTGTCGGTGACCACGAAGAAGCCGGCGCCGCCGATGGCGATGTCCGTCGGAGAGGCGGCGGCCTGGATCAGTCCCTGGCTGGTGACGAATTGCCGGGTGACCGCCCCCACACCGCTGGCTCCGTAGCGTCCCTCCACCAACTGGGCGGTCACCAGACTGGAGAAGTTGACCTGATTGCGCTTGTAGGCGGTGGTGTTGGTGTTGGCGATGTTGTCGGAGATCGCCGCCATGGAGGCCGAGTTGGCGATCAGCCCGGAGGCGCCGGCGTAGAGGGCGCTGGTGATGCTCATGGGTTCTGCTTTCCTGAAGTTTGAGTGAGGGGCTCGGCGGCCTAGGCGGACTGCCGGACGGAGGTGACGACGGACCAGGGCACCTTGGCGCCGCCGAGGGAAAGAACGGGCTGTCCGCCCACCTGTTCGACAGCGGTGACGATCCCCCGCTGGAAGACCTTCGACACGACGGTGGCGCCAGAGGCATCCAGGGGCGTGATCTTGAGGGTGTACTCACCGCCATCGGCGCGCTTGACGCCGTTCAGGTCCGTTCCGTTCCAGGTGAAGATCTGATCGCCCGCGCCCACATTGGTCGGCGCGGCGACGGCGACGATCTTGCCCTTGGAGTCGAGGACTTCGATCTTCACAGACGCGGCGTCCTTGCCGAGGTTGTAGTTCCATTTCGCCTGACCTGCCGTCACGATGGCCTTGTCGGAAGCGGCGGTGATCTCCCGGCCAATGACCGAGACCGCATCGGACATACCCGTTCCGCTGTTGGTCACCAGCTGCTTGAGCAGGTCGTTGGAGTAGAGTTGCTGCTGCACTCCGGTCATCTGCACGAGCTGCTGGGTGAACTGGTTCCCATCCATCGGCGACAGGGGGTCCTGGTTCTTGATCTGAGCGGAGAGCAGCTTCATGAAGGTGTCGTAGCTGGTCGCCAGCTGCTCCTTGCCCAGGATGCTGATGTCTTGTTTTGCAGCGGGTGCCGCCGTCGTAGAATTCACCGTCATGGCTTCAGATCCTGATGTCAACGCCGTAGCGGGAAGAGGGCCGGCGTCCGCTCAGGGCGTCGGCGATCTGGGTTGCGCCCTCGCGGGCAAGGTCGGGTTCGGATGTGACAGAGGGGTTTGGCCGCTCATCCCTGGCCTCGGCCCAGCTCGGGTGCCGGCCGTGGGAGCGATCGCCCGCCACGTCGAAGGAGAGGCCGCCAGTCAGGTTGAAGCCGGCGCTCTCCAGGCTCTTCTGCAGTTCGTCGGCGCGGCGTCCGAGTTCGACGGCCGACTGGGCGCGCTCGAAGGTGAAGGCCGCACGGATGCCGCCTGACGCGTCGATCTCCAGTCGGACATCCACCCGACCAAGATCATCCGGATTGAGTTCGAGGTTGAATCGCGTGATCCCGTCGTCGAGTCGGCGGGCCATCTGGGCGCTGAGGGCGGCGATGGTTTCCGGGGTCGCGCGGGCGGGCGACACCGGCCCCTCTCGACTTTCGGCGCTGGCCGGCGCGAACACAGCGGATGCAAGCGGGGCCTGGAGATCAGCACCCTTCAGAGCTTCGGGCCCCTCCTCGGCGACAACTTCCACAGGGCGAGGCATGCCGGGCGATGTCCCCGGCCGCTCGGCGATCGGCGCGGCCGGCAGGGAGGCGGTCGTCACCAAGGGCGCGCCGACGTTCTCGACCAGTATGCCGTCGCCTTCCGTCTCGACACCTGTACGGCTCGGTTCCCGACCCGTGGGCCCGGAGGCGGCGAGGCGGCGCGGTTCGGCCGGGCGGATCTCCGGCGGCGCACCTGCGGAAAGAAGGGCCTGACCTGTGAGTTCGGGGCGCTGGACCGGAATGTTCGCCGGGGCGGGATCACTGTCCTGCGCCGCCGGCAGGGCGGGCGGTATGGCTTCAGGAAGGGCGGCGGGCGCGGCGGGCGGAGCGTCGGTCCCCGCGGTCTGAAGGATGCTCAGCGTCGGGGTGACCTGACGGGGCGGGGCAGCGACGCCTTCGGCGACAGCTGCGGGTGGCGGCTTCATGGACAGGGCGTCCGGACCGGGGTCGGCGGCTTCGGAGCGCTGGACCGGAATGGCCGCCAGGGCGGGGTCATCCTCCTGCGCCGCCGGCATGTCTTCCGGAAGGGCCGCCGGGGCGTCGGTCCGCGCGGTTCGGAGGGTGTTGACCGGTGTCGGGGTGACCGAAGGGGTCACAGGAGCCACGCCCTCGGCGACGGCTGCAGGCTGGGGCTCGCCGGACGGGGGGAGGGGACCCTGGCGGGCGGCGTCGGGACGTTGGACCGGGTTGGCCGCTGGGGGGGGATCACCATCCTGCGCCGCCGGCAGGGCGGGCGGGACGTCTTCAGGAAGGGCGGTTGGAGCGGCGGGCAGGGCGTCGGTCGGCGCGGTCTGGAGGGCATTGACCGGTGTCGGGGTGACCGGACGGATCACGGCGTCGACGCCCTCGGCGACGGCTGCAGGCTGGAGCTCGATGGACGCGGTGACCGGACCCTGGCGGGCGGCTTGGGGGCGCTGGACCGGAATGGTCGCCGGGGCGAGATCACCTTCCTGCGTCGCCGGCATGGCGGGCGGGATGTCGGCCTGTGGAGCCCGGGCCGTGTTGACTGGCGTCGGGGTGACCTGACGGATCACCGCGTCGACGCCCTCGGGCAGGGCGGAGGCTGCGGGCTGGGGCTCGCCGGACTGGGCGACCGGACCCTGGCGGACGGTTTCAGGGCGCATTGCCGGGTTGGCCGCCAGGGGCGGATCATCGTCCTGCGCCGCCGGCATGGCGGGCGCGACCTCGGTCATCGGGGTCCGGGGGGCGATGACCGGGGTCGGGGTGTCCTGACGGGTCACCGGGGCCACGCTCTCGGCCATGGCGAAGGCTGTGGGCTGGGGCTCGCCGAACAGGGCGACCGGACCCTGGCGGACGGTTTCAGGGCGCATTGCCGGGTTGGCCGCTGTCGCCAGATCACCATCCTGTGCGAACGGCGTGGCGGGCGGGACGTCCGCCAGGACGGTGGACAGAAGGTCAGCCTGCGGAGCCCGGGGGGAGTCGCCTGACGTCGGGGTGACCAGAAGGGTCGCCGTGTCCGGGCTCTCGGCGATGCCGAAGGCGGCAGGCTGGGTCTCGCGTGAGGCGGCCTCTAAGCCCGCTGGAGCGGAGGTTGTCACAGGGAGTGGGTGCGTCTCCGCCAGAACAGGCGGGGTGACCGGAATCCAGTTGGGGGGAAGCGCGTCCTGAAGTATCAGGTCGACCGACGGCGCGAGATCTGTATCGTCCTTGCCGACATCTCCAGCTGTGCGCTCGCGGCCGCCGTCAGACGGGCGATCCATCACGGCAAGCGCCGCGAGAGGAACGGGGATGTCCTCAATGACGGTGGCCCCGACAGTGATCCCCGCCTCCGGAAGACTGACGGTCAATGCGGGCGTCTGAGAGAAAAACGCCGCCGCCGCCGCCGCGGAAGGAGTGACAGCGGTCGCCGCAACGTGGGCCTCAGGGCCGCTGGCGAGGCTCTCAAGCACCGCCGCGAAGTCACCCGCGGTCGCGCCATCGCCAGCGGTCGAGGTCGCGGCGCCGGGAACCAGACCGGCCGTGGCGGGAGCAAGAATCTGTGCGACGTCGAAACTCAAGGCGATGAAACCGGGCCGGACTGACCCTCCGGCAAAGGGGCGCCTGCTGCGCCTCACGAATTCGCCTGACGCTCCGCAACTCTTGCGCCAACTCTGCGCCGAAACTCTAAGTATCTGATAAAAATATCGAAATTCCCCAGATCGGCGATATCACTTTCTCCGAAGGTGCGGATTTTGCCGGGCGCAATCCGGCCGGGCAGGGCCAGTCCTGCCGCCCTGGCCGAGGTCCTGTGACGTCGCGCCCGAAGGGTGTCGCCACTGGCCCATGTCTTGCGCCTCCGAGGGTGTCCCAAGGTGACCGCAGAATTCGTCGCCTTGAAAGGATTAGACTTTTTCGGAGGCCTCGCGCAGGCTTTACCTAACAAGCCCGGCAGAAATCGCCGGGACTGCGCAAGGGTTGCCGGTTGAGAGGGTTCGCTCCCATGTCTCTTACGGCTGTGCTGAACAACGCCGCATCCGGGGTCGTCGCCGCCCAGTCGGGTCTGCGGACAAGCTCCGACAATATCGCCAACACCAACACGCCCGGCTATGCGCGAAAGGTGATCGACCAGGAACACAGGGTCCTGGGCGGGATTGGCGCCGGGGTCGAGGTTACGGGCGTCCGCAGGATCGTCGACACCTTCCTGGTGGCGGCCGGCCTGAATGCGAGCTCAACCGCCAGCCGCTGGGACACGATCGCCAGCAGCCTTGACAACGCCCAAAGCCTGTTTGGCGACCCGACCTCCGACACAGGCTACTTCGCTTCCCTCGACAAGGTCTGGACGACCTTCCAATCCCTGGCCCAGAGCCCCACCTCCGGCATCTTGCGCTCCCAATCCGTCGCGGCGGTGGAGAGCTTCCTCGACCAGACCGCCCGGATCAACGCGGAACTCGGACGCATGACCACGGTCGCCGATGCGCGAGCCGCGGGAGCCGCCAGCGACATCAACGATCTGCTCGCCCAGATTTCGGTGCTGAACAAGGAAATCAGCCGGGGGGCCGTGGTTTCCGAAGACACGACCGGCTCGGAGAACGTCCAGTCCGGGCTGATCGACAAGCTGGCGACGCTCATGGACATCAAGGTCCAGCCCCGGCCGGCCGGGGGGGTCACCATCCGCTCGGTCGAAGGCCACGAACTTGTCGGAGACAACGCCGCCGTCGTGGCCTATCGGTCAACGAACTCTACACCTGGCTACCTCGCGATCCAGCACGCCGTTGGCCCGGAACAGGTGATTACAGTCACAGGCGGTCAGCTGCGTGGCTTCATGGATCTCCGCGATACTCACCTGCCGGGTCTCTCTGAGCAGCTGGGCGAGTTCGCCGCCCGCGCGGCGGAGCGGTTGAACGCCGCCCATAACGCCTCGACCTCCTTTCCCGCGCGGAGCACCCTGCAGGGCCGCGATACTGGCCTGGACCTGCCGACAGCGGTGAGCGGCTTCACCGGCCAGACGACCCTGGCGATCACCAATGCCTCAGGCTTGGTCCAGCGCACCGTACAGATCGACTTCACCGCCGGTACGCTGAGCGTCAACGCCGGCCCGCCCACGGCCTTTACTCCCGCCAGCTTCCTGACCGACCTCAACACCGCCCTTGGCGCCTTCGGTACGGCGAGCTTTACGGACCGGGCCCTGACCCTTTCTGCGACCGCGCCGAATGGCTTGGCCATCGACGAAGGGACCTCCGAGAAGGCGGGCCGCGCCTTCTCGCACTTCTTCGGGCTCAACGACCTGGTCCGCAGTTCTGGTCATACGGCTTATGAAACCGGACTGAGGACGACGGATCCGCATGGATTCACCGCAGGCCAGACCGTCACCTTCCGGCTTTCACAGGAGGACGGAAGACCCATTCGGGACGTCACCGTCTCGGTGCCCGCCGCGCCGACAATGAATGACCTCCTTACGGCCCTGAACTCCAACACCACCGGGGTCGGCCTTGTGGGGGCCTTCTCTCTGGACGCCCAGGGGCAGCTGAGCTTCACGCCGAGCACCGCGCCTCCGGTTTCCGTCTCAGTCTCCGCAGACACCACCAGCCGAGGCGTCGGCGGCCCGACCCTGAGCGCCCTGTTTGGCCTGGGGGTGATCGAGCGCACCTCTCGCGCCAACCGACTGTTCGTCAATCCCGAGATCAAGGCCGATCCCAACAGGCTGGCCGTCTCAAAGCTGGACCTCACGGTCGCCGCCGGCGCCCCGGCCATCAGCCCGGGCAATGGGCAGGGCGCGAACGCCCTGGCCGCAGCGGGTGAGAAGAAGACGAGCTTCGACGCCGTCGGCAATCTGGGCGCCCTGAACGTCACCCTGATCGAATACGCCGCCCAGCTCGGCGCCGCCGTGGGCAGCCGCGCCAGCTCTGCGGAGACCCAGCGCCTTTCGAGCGAGTCGGTCTCTACCGAGGTCACTACGCGCCGCCAGTCTGTCGAAGGGGTGAACATCGATGAGGAGTTGGTGCGGCTCACCACCTACCAGCAGGCGTTCAACGCCTCAGCTCGCATGATCCAGGCGGCCAAGGAAATGTTCGAAGTCCTGACCAGCGTGGTGTAAGGAGGTCCAGATGACACGGGTATCTACAAGCGGAAACTACGCTTCGGTCCTCAGCAATCTGATGTCGGCCCAGGCGAAGCAGTTCGAGGCGGGAGACCGGGTCAGCTCTGGCAAGGTCGGGACCGACTTGAGGGCCTATTCCCAGGACTCTCAGGTGTTGACCGCCATGCAGACCCTGAACACCCGCCTTGAAGCCTTTACCGAACAAAACAAGTTGACCTCGCACCGGCTGGAGACCCAGGACCTGGGCCTCACGAAGGCCGCCCAGGCGGCCGATAATGTTCGGAAGGCGATCTCGAACGCCGTGGCGGCCGGAGACGCCACGGGCCTGATCTCGGCCCTTCGCGGCGAGTTCGCCAGTGCGGTCGGCGCCTTCAACATTCAAGCCGCCGGCAAGTACGTCTTCGCTGGCGGTCAGGTGGACAGTCTTCCGGTTACGGCCACGAAGCTCGAGGATCTGACTCTTCTCCCGACCTCTGTGCAGGACTCATTCACGAACGACGACTACATCGAGAAAATCCGCGTGGATGAGACCACCACTCTCGAGGTGGGCCAGGTCGCCGAACAAATCGGCACTCCCATTCTCACCGCCTTCCGTGACATTACAGCCTTCCACCAGGGCCCGAACGGCCCCTTTGTCGGCAAGCTGACCGCCGCCCAGACGGCCTTCCTGGAGAGTCAGATCACCGTCTGGGCCTCCGTGCACAGGGGCCTTGTGGAGGCGACCAGCCGAAACGGCGAGGTGCAGAATCAGCTGGAGGGTGTGGAGACCCGGCTTACCGCACGTCAGATCACCGTGGAGGGCATGATCGGTGACGTCTCCGATGCGGACATGGCCAAGGCCGCCTCAGACCTGACCCAGGCGCAACTGGCGGTTCAGGCGTCCTCGCAGGTGTTCAACACCCTGCGAAACTCTTCCCTCCTGAACTTCCTCCGGTAGGCCCGGCTCGCAAAAGCCGCGGACCGGGACTAGATAGGGCCCATGACCGTGGCCGCCCTCACCGAGCCCCTGATCACCGAAACCCGCCGGGCCGTGGGCTTGCCCCCCGGGGCGCGCGTGCTTGCCGCCATGTCGGGGGGCGTGGATTCCACCGTGACCGCCGCCCTTCTGGTCCGGGCGGGATACGATGTGGTCGGCGTGACCCTCCAGCTCTACGACCATGGCGCCGCCGTCCAGCGGAAGGGCGCCTGCTGCGCCGGCCAGGACATCCACGATGCCCGTACCGCCGCGGGGGCCCTGGGTATCCCTCACTATGTTCTCGACTATGAGAGCCGTTTCCGGCAGCAGGTGATCGACGACTTCGCCGACGCCTACCTGCGCGGCGAGACCCCGGTGCCCTGTATCCGCTGCAACCAGACAGTGAAGTTCCGGGATCTGGTCGACACCGCCCGGGATCTTGGCGCGGCCGCCATGGCCACTGGGCACTATGTCAGGCGCGGGGAGGGACCCGCCGGGCCTCAGCTGAGGCGCGCGGTCGATCCTGCCCGGGACCAGTCCTACTTCCTCTTCGCCACCACCCGGGATCAGCTGGATTACCTGCGCTTTCCCCTAGGCGACCTGCCGAAGCCCGAGGTTCGCGCCCTCGCCGCCGAGCTCGGCCTTGGCGTGGCGGACAAGCCGGACAGCCAGGACATCTGCTTCGTGCCCGAGGGGCGCTACACCACGGTGATCGACCGCCTGCGCCCGCAGGGCGCCGAGCCGGGGGACATCGTCCACCTGGACGGCCGGGTGCTGGGCCGTCACGAGGGCGTCACCCGCTACACCATCGGCCAGAGGCGCGGCCTGAGCGTCGCCGTCGGCGATCGCCTCTATGTGGTCGGCATAGATGCGGAGGCCCGCCGGGTCCTGGTCGGCCCGCGCGAGGCCCTGGCTGTACGGGCGGTGTCGCTCAAGGAAATCAACTGGCTGGGCGACGAGGTCGGGCTGGACGCTGCTGCGGCAAGGGGCCGGCCGGTCCTCGCCCGGGTCCGGTCGACCGCCGAGCCGGTGGCGGCCCGCCTCGGCCTGGAGGCGGGCGAGGCGAGGGTCATCTTCGAAGCGCCGGAGTACGGGGTCTCCCCCGGGCAGGCCTGCGTCCTCTATGCCCCGGAGGACCCGGACAGGGTCCTCGGCGGCGGCTTCATTGCGTCGGCGCTGAAGTAGCCGGCTCCACCGGCCGCGCCACCTCGTTGCGGCGCAGGAAGGGCAGGGTCCAGGGCGGATCGTAGTACCAGGTCACGGCCTCTCCCGAAGCCCGCCACGACGATCCCGCCAGGGCGGCGTCGAGGGCTTTCTCGTGCTTCGCCACCGCTTCCTGATGTCCCAGGCCCGAGAACCGGACCACGGCATAGGTCTGCGGCGGAATCTCGACCAGGCGTACTCTGGGGTCATTGGGCCGAGGCAGGGTGGCCAGGGTGTACTTGGACGGCATGATGAACTGGATCGACCAGGACTCGCCCCCGGCCGGCTGCTGGACGACAGGCGAGGTCATGGAGATGGTCTCGCTTCTTGCCGCCCGGGACTGGACGACCGGGGCGGTCATGGCGATGGACTGCGACCCGTCCGCGGCTTCCCGGCTCTGGACGACCGGGGCGGTCATGGCCACCGAGGCCTTGGTCGTATTGTCACCGAAGATGTATCCGGCGACACGCCGGAAGCCCTCGTTCCGGGCGGATTCGACGGGCCCATCCACCAGGGTCTCGGCCGCGATCTGAGGGGCGTATCGGCGGATCTCGGCCTCGCCGACCCGGCCCACCACCTCGTAAGGGGGCTGCTCCGTCCCCGCCCGGATGCCGACAAGCTGGCCGACCCCGGCCAGCAGGGTGATCAGGAACTCTCCGACGCCCATGTTTCCTCTCCGGCTTCAGGGTCAATATGGCGCGTCCGGCCACAGGGACCAAATCCCCCGGTTCCCGCCGCGCCGGGGCCTCTGTTAGAAGACGACATGACCCAGACCTCCGATCCCGTCGTCATCGCCGCCTACGCCCGCACGCCCATGGGCGGCTTTCAGGGCGTGCTTTCCGGCGCCAAGGCCACCGAGCTGGGCGCCGCCGCCGTCCGCGCCGCCGTGGAGCGGGCCGGCGTGGATCCCGCCGCCGTCGGGCAGATCTACATGGGCTGCGTCCTGCCGGGCGGGCTGGGCCAGGCGCCGGCGCGCCAGGCGGCCCTGGGCGCGGGGCTGTCCCTCGCCTGCGAGGCGACCACCGTAAACAAGATGTGCGGTTCGGGGATGCAGGCCGCCATCCTGGCCCACGACGCCCTGGCGGCGGGCTCCGCGGACATCATCGTCGCGGGCGGCATGGAGAGCATGACCAACGCCCCCTACCTGCTGGCCAAGCACCGCGGCGGCGCCCGGATCGGCCACGACGTGGTTTCGGACTCCATGTACCTCGATGGTCTTGAGGACGCCTACGAGCCAGGCCGGCTGATGGGGTCCTTCGCCGAGGAGACCGCCCGCGCCCACCAGGTGGGCCGCGAGGCCATGGACGCCTACGCCATCCGCTCCCTCGAACGCGCCCTTACCGCCCAGGCCTCGGGCGCCTTCGACCGCGAGATGGTCGCCGTCGACGTCACCGGCCGGAAGGGAACCGAGCGGATCGACAGGGACGAGCAGCCCGGCCGGGCCGATCCCGGCCGCATCCCGACCCTGAAGCCGGCCTTCGCGAGGGACGGCGCCATCACGGCGGCGAACGCCAGCTCGATCTCCGACGGCGCTGCAGCCCTGGTCCTGACCCGCGCCTCGGTGGCGGAGCGGCTGGGCCTGAACCCGGTCGCCCGCATCGTCGCCCACGCCGCCCACGCCCAGGAGCCGGCGAGGTTCGCCACGGCGCCGGGACCCGCCATGCGCAAGGCCCTGGCCAGGGCCGGCTGGACGGTCGACCAGGTGGACCTCTTCGAGGTCAACGAGGCCTTCGCCGTCGTCGCCATGCTGGCGGCCCGGGAGCTCGATATCCCGGACGAGAAGCTGAACGTCAACGGCGGGGCCTGTGCCCTCGGCCATCCCATCGGAGCCTCCGGCGCCCGCATCCTCGCCACACTCCTCGCCGCCCTCCAGACCCGGGGCGGCCGGCGCGGCCTCGCCAGCCTCTGCATCGGCGGCGGCGAGGCGACCGCGATGGCGGTGGAGCTGCTCTAGGGGGTCGGGTTGCGGTTGCCCCCCTCACCAGGCTTCGCCCGGAGCTCCCCCCTGGGGGCAGGGGAATCGCATTTGGCTTGAGTGATCTGGGCGAACTGGATTCTGAGGGTGTCTTCCTTGTTTTGGGAGACTCCCATGGGAGATTTCGAAGCTTTCTTCTCGGAGGTTCCGGACCCGCGAGCGAGCAACGCGCGC
>NZ_JADBZL010000136.1:0-3072 GCF_020402505.1 Phenylobacterium sp.
AGCCAGAGAACAAGTTGCGCTGCGATACCCCCCGGCAGGACGCTGGCGGCGGCGGGGTGAACGTCGCCCGGGTCGTGGGCCAGCTCGGCGGTCGGGCGACCTGCATCCTGCCCCTCGGCGGTTCGACCGGAGACGCCCTCCAGGCTCTTCTATCCGCCGAGGGGCTGGACGCCCGGGTGATCCCGATCGCCGAAAAGACCCGCCAGAGCTTCACCGTCTTTGACCGTTCCCGGGACGCCGAGTTTCGTTTCGTGCTGCCGGGCCCGAGGTTGCGGGAGCGGGAGATCCGGGCGCTGGAGACCGCGCTTGCGGAACTGTCGCCGCGACCGGACGTTCTGGTCGCCAGCGGCAGCCTTCCGGACGGAATGGACCCCAGGCGGCTCGCCCGTCTCGCCCGGGTCGCCCGCCGGACAGGCGTCAGGCTTGCCCTCGACGCCTCAGGCGAAGGGCTCAGGGCCGGACTGGAGGCCGGGGTCTGGCTCGTGAAACCTAACCTGCGGGAGTTGCAGGAATGCCTCGGCCGGGACCTGCCTGATCTCTCCTCCCGTTTGGCCGCCGCCCGGGAGCTGGTCGATGACGGTCGCGCCGCCTGGGTGGCCGTGAGCCTCGGGCGGGAGGGCGCCCTTCTGGTGGGGGCCGGTTTCGCCGCCCACGCCCTTGCCCTGCCGATTACCCCGGTCTCGACTGTGGGCGCCGGCGACAGTTTCCTGGCAGGTCTGGTCTGGGAACTGTCGCGGGCGCGTTCGCCGCAGGAGGCGCTGGCGACCGCCGTCGCCGCCGCCTCGGCGACCCTGATCTCTCCCGGCTCCGGCATGGCCCGCAGCGCCGATATCCGGCGGCTGAGGCCCGGCGTGCGGATCGATATCCTGGAGGGCGGTTAGCTCCGCACCAAGCCGCCCACCAGCATGCGCACCTCCCCCTCGCCCCAGGCGGGCAGGAGGAGGCGCTGGCCGCCAGGGGTTACGTGAAGGGTCGGGCGCATCAGCTCCACCGTAGCGCTGGCCTGGGCGCGGAGGAGGGCGAAGACCTCAGGCAGGTCGACGTCGTCCAGGAAGAGGCCCAGGAGCAGGTCGCGCTGCACCGCCGGGGGCGCAACCTCCAGGTCGTTGAAACGGAAGCGCTCCGGCCGACTGAAGACGTCGAGGATGAAGGTCTCCGCGCCGGAGGCCTCGATCTTCACCTCCGACAGGTCGTCCCAGAAGGGTATCTCGGCCTGGCCGCGCCTCAGACCCTCCCAGTAGGCAAGAAGCCGGGCGAGGGGAGGGGCCAGGGGGCCGTCGACGGCGAAGGGCGCGGCCTGGGTCATCACGGGTCCTTCCGGGCGATGCAGAATCCTCTCCCGTATCCTAGCCCCCGCCCGGGGAAGGGGAAAGCGCGCCGTCCGGACAGCGCGCCGTCCGGACAGTTGACCTTGGGACGTTCTGCCCGTTGGATGCGGGGGTTGCGCGAATGGGGGCCGCAGCAGGGTGATTTCGAGCGTTCCCGACGTCCTGGCCACGAACCGGGTCGCGGTCCATTCTCAGGGAGTGAGTTCATGTCCAGCGCCCAGGCCGACACCGTCGACCGGCTGCCGCTTCGCACAAAGTTCTTCTTCGGGATCGGATCCGTCGGCGACTCCATCATCCTCGCCACGGTCGGCTCCTACGCCATGCTCTACTACAACCAGATCCTCGGGTTGAACGCCGTCCTCGCCGGGCTCGCCGTCTCCGCCAGCCTGGTCTTCGACGGCTTCGCGGACCCTGTCATCGGATCGCTGTCGGACCGCACCCGCGGCCGGTTCGGCCGGCGTCATGGCTATCTCTTCCTCGCGCCGCTTCCCATCGCCCTGTCCGTCATTGCGGTCTTCAATCCGCCCCCGGGGGCCTCCGACCTGGTCCTCTTCCTCTGGTTCGCCCTCTCGGTGAGCTTCATGCGGGTCTCGATCAGCCTCTTCAATACGCCCCACCTGGCCCTGGGAGGTGAGTTGTCGAGCGATTACATCGAACGCTCGAAGGTGCTCAGCTGGAACAACTTCTTCACCTGGGCGGGTGGGGCGGGCATGAATTTCCTGGCGCTGCACTTCGTCTTCAAGGCGACGCCAGAGTATCCGCGGGGGCTCCTCAACCCCGAGCCCTATGGTCCGTTCGCCGTCGGATGCGGCCTTGCAGCGATGGCTCTGCTGCTCGCCTCCGCCTGGTTCACCCGCGACCAGATCCAACGCCTGCCAAAGGCGCCGGACAATCTGCCCCGGTTCAGCCCGCTCGAGTTCCTCAAGGATGTCGGAAAGGCCCTGGGGAACCGGAACTATCTATGGCTGCTGATCGCCTTCTTCTTTCTGTCGATGATGATCGGCGTCCGCAGCGGCCTGAATCTTTACGTGAACACCTTCTTCTGGGGTCTGGCCAGCGAACAGCTGAAGTGGTTCGTGATCGGCAGTTTCGTCGGCTACGCCACCGGGTTCCTGTTCTCGGCCAGGATGCACCGGCGCCTCGACAAGCGGCTGAACATGATCATCTGGGCGATCGTCTTCTCGATCGGGCCCGCCATTCCCATGATCCTCGGCCTGACCGGCGTGCTGACTGCCGAGACGCCGGGCCTGACGCCCATGCTCATCGCCTTCTCCGCCGTGGGGAACGCCGGCGCCAGCGTGCTCAGCATCACCGTCATGTCGGCCCTGGCGGACATCGCCGACGAGAACGAGCTTGCCCACGGCGTTCGCCAGGAAGGCGTCCTGTACTCGACCCGCAACCTCGCCGCCAAGATCGACCAGGCCCTGGGCGCCGCCCTGGCGGGGTTCGCCCTCTTTGCGATCAGCTTCCCGCCGAAGGCGACGCCGGGGCAGGTGCCCGACGAGGTTCTGTTCAACCTTGTGTTTGTGGACGGGATCCTCGCCACCATTCCGGGCCTCATCGCCGCCGTCTGTTACGCCCGCTACAACATCACCCGGGCGCGGTATGACGCCACCAAGGCGGCCCTGGCGGCGCGAAGGGCGGCGGCCTGAAGGGGGGATGCGCCTCGCGTCCCGGATCGTCGCGGGACGCCGGCGCCCGCCGGGCGCGCTCAGGTCATCGGCCTTTCCGGACTTGGCGCCGG
>NZ_JADBZL010000137.1:0-6067 GCF_020402505.1 Phenylobacterium sp.
GCGAAGCCGTTCGGGCCGATCTCATCCAGGCTCGCCGCGAGCGCGCGGCGGCTTGGCGCGCCTTGGCGAGGGGCGAGGTCAACGAAGCGGAGGCCGCGCGCCGGCTGGACATGGCCCGACGCCGAGAACTGGCCGCCCGCAGTCGGGTGGAGAATGCCGTGGCGGAATGGGCGCTGCGCCAGTCTCCCGAGGTCCGGGCGCGGATCGGCGAAGCTCTGGCCCGGGATGCTCAGCCCCGGGGACGATACCCGGTCAGGCCAGACCTTCCCGCGGCGCGTCCGCCCCCGGGTCCTCCGCAGGCGGCAGGAGAAAGCTGACCCGGGTCCCGTGGCCGGGGGCGCTTTCGATAGTCAGGTTGGAGCCGTGCATTTCCACGAAGGCCTTGGAGAGGGCCAGGCCCAGTCCGGTTCCCTGTGTGGTCTTCGACTGCTGGCTCTCGACCTGCTCGAAGGGCGCGGCCAGTCGCGGCAGGTCATCCGGATCGATGCCGATGCCGGTATCGTGGACCGTAAGGCGGATGCCGCCGGCCTCCGAGCGCGCGCGCACCGAGACCCGACCACCTGCCGGGGTGAACTTCACCGCGTTGGACAGGAGATTGAGCAGAATCTGCTTCACCGCCCGGGCGTCAGCCTCCACCTCGGGCAGGTCCTCCCCGACGTCGGCGATCAGCATGAGGCCGGACGTTTCCGCCCGGTTCCGAACCAGGCGAAGCGCCTCTTCCGCCAGCTGTCCCATGTCGAGGCGCTCCCGGTTGAGGGTCATCTTGCCCGCCTCGATCTTCGACATGTCGAGCACGTCGTTGATCAGCGCCAGCAGATGATGGCCGGAGGCCAGGATGTCGCCGACGTAGCCCTTGTAGGACGGCGCGCCGAGGGGCCCGAAGAGCTCCTGGGTCATGATCTCCGAGAAACCTATGATGGCGTTCAGCGGCGTACGCAGTTCATGGCTCATATTGGCCAGGAACTCGCTCTTGGCCCGGTTGGCCTCGACGGCGCGCAGCTTCTCGGTCTCGTACTTCCGGGCCAGCTCCGAAAGCTGTGTCTGGCTGCCCTCCAGGCGGCTGATGGCGTCGCGAAGGGTTTCCTCGTCACGGCTACGCTCGGCTTCCCGAAGCTTAAGGGCGGTGATGTCCACGGCGGTCATCACCAGTCCGCCGGACGGGGTGCGCCGTTCGTGGGTCTGCGCCCAGCGCCCGTCGCGGAATTCGATCTCCCGGACGCCGGTGGCGGCGCCGTCCGGTTTGAGGGCCTGACGGACGGCCTGGCGCGTCAGCCGGGCGAACTCGGTATGCGGTGAGTTGGGCTGCAGGGCTTCGGTGTCGAAGCCGAACATCCGGGCGAAGGCGGGATTGGCGGCCACCAGCCGGCCCTGGGCGTCCCAGCATGCGAAGGCCGAAGCCATGACCTGCAGGGCCTCGATCAGGGATTCCGGCGGCGCCTCCCCGGGCGGTGTCTCCCGGAACGCCTTGTTCCTGGCGCCGCGTCGGCCCAGCCATAGGCCGCCAACGCCGGTAAGGGCGCCCAAGGGGGCGGCCATCATCAGGATTCCGCTCCAGGCGGGTGCGGCGTCACGGAGGGTGATGGCGAGGCCTGCTGTCAGAGCGGAAGCGGTGAGGCCCGCCAGGACCAGGGACGCGGAGGTCCCGCCGCTCAGCGGGTCTGACCGCTCTATCCTTCCGAAATCGCTGACTGCAGACACCGCTGGAGCCCCCCGGTCAGACGGCCCCTTCGCCGCTCCGACTCACTTCTTCACCACGGAGATGGTGAACAGACTCCCAACGTTACCGATGGCCGGCGCCGAATTCAGCCGTCCAGGGCCCGCCCGACCAGTTCCAGGACGTTCCGCGACAGTCCGGGGGCGGCGGCGATCCGCTCCAGCTCGGACTTCATCTTCGCCCCCAGGTCCGGTCGGTAGCGGCGCCAGGATCCCAGGGGCTCCACCAGCCGGGCGGCGGTCATGGGATTGTAGCGGTCCACCGCCAGGATCTGGTCGGCCAGGAATCGGTAGCCGGACCCGTCCTCGGCGTGGAACCGTGCGGGATTGGCCGTGGCGAAGGTCGCCACCAGGGCCCGTAGCCGGTTCGGCGTCTGGGCGTCGAAGTCCGGATGGCGGGTCAGGGTGATCACCCGCTCCAGGGCCTCGGGCGAGGGATCCCGGGCCTGAAGGGCGAACCACTTGTCGATCACCAGGGGCTCGTTGCGCCAGCGGGTGTGGAAGTCCTCCAGGGCCGAGGCAAAGGCCGCGCCCCCCAGGGTCATCAGGGCGTTCAGGCCCCCGATCGCATCAGTCATGTTCCCGGCCGCCCGGTAGTGGCCCTCAGCGAGGGCCCGGATCTCGCTGAGGGGGTTGGCGGCCAGGGCCTCCAGGGCGGCGTTGCGCAGGGCCCGGCGTCCGGCGCTGGCGGCGTCCGGCGAGAACTCGCCGCCATCCTGCAGGCCGAGATGCAGCCGCTTCAGCGTCTCCTCGAGGTGAACCGCAAGCCGCAGGCGCAGGGCTTGCCTGGCTTCATGGATCGCCGCCGGGTCGGCGGGGGGCCGGGCGACGGCGAGGTCGGATTCCGTCGGCAGGGCCAGGAGCAGGGCCTTGAAGGCGGGCTCCGAGGCCTGGTCGTTCAGCGCCCGGCCCATGGCCTCGGCGAAGCGCTCCTCGCCCACCTCGTCCGGGGCGCCGGAGGCCCGCGCCAGGATCAGGTCCCGCGCCACCTCCTGGCCCGCCTCCCAGCGGTTGAACAGGTCCGGGTCGCCCGCCAGCTGGACGTAGCGGTCGCCGGGGCGGGCGTCCGATGACAGCTCCACGGGCGCGGAGAAGCCCCGCAGGGCCGAGACCACCGGCCGGGAGGTCACACCGGAAAGGGTGAGGCGCGTCTCCTCGCCCTCCAGCACCACCAGGGTCTCGTCCTGGGCCTCGCCGTCCCGGGTGAAGGCCATGGTCCGGCCCTCGGCGTCGAGCAGCCCCAGCCGGACCGGGACGGGCAGGGCGCGCTTGTCAGCCTGGCCTGGGGTGGCGGGCGTCCTCTGGGTGAGGGTGATCTCCAGCTCGCCCGTTTCCGGCGTCCAGCGCGAGGCCAGCCGCACCCGCGGGGTCCCGGCCTGCTCGTACCAGGCGAAGAAGGCCGACAGGTCCTGGCCCGAGACCTCGGCGAAGCAGGCGATGAAGGCCTCCACCGTGGTCGCGCAGCCATCCCAGCGCTCGAAGTAGAGGTCCATGCCCTTGCGGAAGGCCTCGGCCCCGATCAGGGCCTTCAGCATCCGGATCACCTCGGCGCCCTTCTCGTAGATGGTCGCCGTGTAGAAGTTGTCGATCTTCAGGTAGCTGGAGGGCCGCACCGGGTGGGCCAGCGGCCCCTGGTCCTCGGCGAACTGACGGGCCCGCAGGGCCTTGACGTCCTTGATCCTCTGGACCGCCTCACCGCGCATGTCGGCCGAGAAGCTCTGGTCGCGGAAGACGGTCAGCCCCTCCTTCAGGCACAGCTGGAACCAGTCGCGGCAGGTGATGCGGTTGCCCGTCCAGTTGTGGAAGTACTCGTGGGCCACCACGCTCTCGATGCGCTCGTAGTCCAGGTCCGTCGCCGTCTCGGGGTCGGCCAGCAGCAGGGACGAGTTGAAGATGTTGAGGCCCTTGTTCTCCATGGCCCCGAAGTTGAAGTCACGTACGGCGACGATCATGAAGAGGTCCAGGTCGTACTCGCGGCCAAAGGCCTCTTCGTCCCAGCGCATGGACCGTTTCAGGGCGTCCATGGCGTAGGCGGCCCGGGCCGACATGCCGGGATCGACGTAGATCTTGAGCTCCACCTTCCGGCCGCTGGCGGTGACGAAGCTGTCGACCAGCTCGTCCAGCTCGCCCGCCACCAGGGCGAAGAGGTAGCAGGGCTTGGGGAAGGGGTCGTTCCAGACCGCATAGCGCCGGCCGTCCGGCCCCCTGCCGGTCTCGACCAGGTTGCCGTTGGACAACAGGCGCGGCCAGGCGTCATCTGCGGTCATGCGCACGGTGAAGCGGGCGAGGACGTCCGGCCGGTCTGGATACCAGGTGAGGGTGCGGAAGCCCTCGGCCTCGCACTGGGTGCAGAACCGGCCCCCCGACATGTAGAGCCCCTCCAGGGCCTTGTTGGCCGCCGGGTTGATCTCGACCTCGGTCTCCAGGGCGAAGGCGTCCGGGACCCCCGGGATCGTCAGACTGTGGTCGTCGGCGGTGAACTCGCCCGGCCCCAGCACCCGCCCGTCCACGGCGACGGACAGGGTCTTCAGCCGCTCGCCATCCAGTTTCAGCGGCGCGCCCGCCGCGCCATTCCTGCGCAGGGACAGCCGGGCCCTCACCCGGGTCGCCTCGGGTTTCAGGTCAAAGTCCAGGTGGACCTCGTCGACCAGGAAGGCGGGCGGCGTGTAGTCGGCCAGGCGGATCGGGGCGGGGGTCTCTGTGCGCATGCCGCCGATTTAGGCCATCCGGGAGGCGAGGGGGAGGGGCGTAGCGCAAGGAAAGACTCGCCATCCGCGGCCTTCGCGTCCGAAATGCGGGGGACCCGCAAAGGATGAACCTCCATGATCAAGCTCACCTTCGCTCTTGTGCGCCTGCCGCACCTGACCCGAGAGCAGTTCCAGGACTACTGGTTCCACACCCACGGGCCCTTGGTGGCCAGCGTGAAAGACGTCCTGCGCATCCGCCGGTATGTCCAGCTACACTCCATGGACGAGGCGGTCAGCGACGGCATCCGCGCCCCCCGCAACGCCCCGCCCCAGTTCGATGGAGTGGCCCAGCTCTGGTACGACAGCCTGGAGGATCTGACCGAAATGGCGGAGGATCCCGCCGCCCGGGAGGCCGGTCGCCTTCTTCTGGAGGACGAGCGGAAGTTCATCGACCTGCCCAAGAGCCCCCTCTGGTGGGGCCAGGAAAGGGTCATCATCGGCGGGTGAGCCCGCCTCAGGCGCCCTTTTCCAGCGCTCTGAGCAGGGCCAGGACGTCCGGGTCGCCGAAGGGCATGAGCTGGGTCAACAGGACGCCCGCCTTGCCCGCCTCCGGATCGGCCCAGAAATAGGTGTTGAAGATCCCCGCCCAGTTCAGGGCGCCGGGACTGCGGCCCTCCTTCGTCGCCTCCGGGGTGACGACGGTGGCGAGGCCATGCCCGGTGTGCATGTCCGGATAGAGGTCGAAGTCGGTGGTCAGGACGCCATTGGCCGTCTTGAAGGCCCCGGCCCTCAGCGCGCCGGTCTGCACCTCGCTGAGCGACCGCACTGTCTCCGGCCTCAGCACCCGCGCCCCGTCCAGCTCGCCGCCGTTCAGCAGCATGCGCAGGAAGCGGATATAGTCTGGCGCCGTGCCATGCAGGCCGCCGCCGCCCGACAGAACCTCGGCCTCCGTCCCGCCCGGAGGGGTGGGCGCCGGGAAGAGAGTTCCCTCCACACGCAGGTGCGCCACGGCGCGGCGATCCGGGTCCACGGGGGTGAAGCCCGTGTCCGTCATCCCCAGAGGTCCGAGGATGTGCTCCCCAAGGTAATCGTCCAGGCGCTGGCCGCTGGCCGCCTCCACCGCCAGGCCCGCCCAGTCGATGCCGATCCCGTAGGTCCAGGCCTCGCCGGGATCATGCAGCAGGGGCAGGACATGGGCCGCCCGCGTCCCGCCATTCGGGTCCGGCGCTCCGGTCGCCGCGTGCCAGCGGGTCAGGTCCGGGCTCAGGAAGCCATAGCCGAAGCCCGAAGTGTGGGTCAGGAGGTCCCGCAGGGTCGGCGACCGGCGGGCGGGGCGCAGGCGCGGGGCGCCATCCTCCCCGAAGCCCTCCAGCACCTTCAGGTCCGCGAACTCGGGCAGGAGGCCCGACAGGTCGCCATCCAGGCTGAGCCGCCCGGCCTCAACCTCCCTCAGGGCCGCGACCGAGACGATCGCCTTGGTCATGCTGGCCAGCCAGAAGAGGGTGTCCTGGGTCATGGCCGCGGGCTCGCCCGCCTGCCGGACCCCGGCCTGCCGCGTATAGGTCACCCCGTCCCGGTCCGCCACGGCGGCCACCGCGCCCGCAATGCGGCCGGAAGCGACCGCCGCCTCCAGCGCCTTCTCGAAGCCTGCGTACACGCCCGCCTCC
>NZ_JADBZL010000138.1:0-2510 GCF_020402505.1 Phenylobacterium sp.
CAACGCCCGCCACCTGGATCGCCGCCGCCGCATTGGTGGTCGCCAGGGTCACGGTCTGCATCGGCCCGGCGGTGATGATGGCCGGCGAGATCTGCACCACGCCCGCCCCGCCCGGATGGGCCTGGGTCACCACGAACTGCTGCTGGACCCCGGTGTTGGCCTTGGTCTCGGGGTGCACCCGCATCACCCCGGCGATGATGATCACATCGCCCTTGGCCAGGCTTCCCGTCCCTGTCGCCACCGTGATGGCGTTCACCGGGTTGGCGGACACCGGCAGGGCCGTCGGCAGGGTGTTGGTCGTATAGCCGGCCCCGCCGCCACGCAGGTGCGCCGGCCACAGGGTGTTCTCCATGAAGTCGAACCCGGCGGTGCGGCCCATATAGCCCTCGCGGTACTGCTTGGAGAGGGCGTCGGAATCGTTGAACAGGCCCTTCAGCGCGTCCACCAGGTCCATGTTGTCCTGGGTGTTCAGGTTGGCCGTCCGGCCGCCCAGGGGCGCCAGGTTGTCCACCAGGATCTTCCGGCCCTGCAGCACCTTCTGGAAGGTGGCCGGCTGGCCGTGGCTGTTCACCTGGTTGGCCACGTCCTGGTACATGGTCATGGCGTCGGCCTCGATGGAGGCCGCCAGCACGCTCATGGCCGGCTCCAGGACCCGGTCGGAAAAGTCGTCCAGCCCCATGGTCAGGTCGATGCTGGTGAAGTTCAGGTCCACCCCCTTCTGGGTCTGGACCTTCAGCTCCACGCTGGTCTCGTTGGTGTCCTGGGTCGCCAGGGCCGGGCCGTTGCGCACGGCGTACTGGTTGGGCAGGCGCACCTTCAGCGTGTCGCCGATCTTGGCGCCCTGGCGGGCGAAGCGGTCGTCGTACTCCCTCGAAATGGTCCCGACAAAGTTCAGTTTCTGGTGCAGGCCTGTGTGTTCACCCCGGGTCGCTGGGCCGGGGCCGCCCTTTCGGGCCGCTGCGGGTTTCCGCCGCAGAGCAGACTATCTCATCACCCGCGCCGCCCGGTGGACGGGGCGGGTGCGATGCGCTTCGGGCCGCTTGGCCCTACTCCCTTCCGGGATAGTCGTTACACCTTCCCGCCCCCGTCGTCCGGGGCCGGGCTTGGCTCGGTGTGTCCATGCGCCTTGGGGGCCCGCGGGAGAGGGCGTCCGGGCTCTGGCGGCGTTTAGGAGTTCACCGAATTCACATCGTTCTTCGACGCGGGTCGCCCCGCGAAGGCGCCTCAGTCGACGCGGAGAGCCTCACGGGTGACCGTGGCGGCCGTCAAAAGGGAATTGGGCATGTCTCATCCTTTCCGGGCGTCGCCCGGCGGGGGTTTCCGTTCAGGGTTCAGGTCGTTCAGGCGCTCCGGGGCGGCGGTGCTGGAGGTCTCCAGGTCCGCGCCGGGGCGCCGGGGGGCGCCGCGAGGTCCCTTCAAAAAGGGCCTGCTCGCGACGCCGGAAAGTCCGGTCGTTCAGCCTCTTGGACGGCGATGCTCGCGCAGGGTGGCGGCGTTGCGCCGGCGCATCCAGTCGGCCGTGTCCATCCGATCGTCCAGGCCGGGGGCGCCGCCGCCGGGGCGTCCCGGGTCGGCGGCGGGGCGCACCTTCGGCCGTCCCGCCCGCCGGTCGGCCTCGGCCAGTCGCCGGGCCAGGGTCTCACCCAGATGGGCCCGATGCAGGATCCGCCACAGGCGCGGGTCGTTGATCTGGCCCAGCTCCTCGGCCTCCACGCCAAAGCCCCGGGCGTATTCCGCCAGCTCCGCCGCCAGGGCCGGGGACCAGCCCTCGATCTGCCCGGCCAGGGCCCGGCCCGTCGCCCGCACCGCCTCGGCCTCCGCGGCCGCCTCCGCCAGCCGGGTCTCGTGCTCCTGTCGCGCCAGGTCGAAGGCCAGGCGCTCGCGGCCCTCGGCCAGCACCCGCCGCCGCTCCCGCAGGGCCCGGGCCCGCTCCGGGTCCGCCGCCTCCAGGGCCGGCCAGTCCAGTCCGTCCAGGGCCTGGGCCTGCTCGTCCATCAGGTGCAGCCGCGCCCGCCCCGCCACATGCGCCTCCGACGCCGCGCGCTCGGCCTCCAGCCGCCGCCGGTGCTCGGCCAGCTCCTGGGTCTTGCGGGTATAGTCCGCCTGCCGGAGAAACGCCGACTTCAGCGCCGGCGGCGCCAGCCACACCTCCCCGTCCACCTCGATCTCGCTCCAGTCCGAGCGATCGTCGGCCTCGGCGGCCTCGGCCTCCGGCGCCTCCTCAATCACCTCCTCGGCCAGGTCCACACTCTCACCCGGGCCCTCGTCCACGACCTCGTCCGTCATCCGCAATCCTCCATCCTGGAAACATCCTGCCACAACTGCGCGAAGAGAACAAAAAAAGAACACCTTAATTCCTCCCCCTCCCAGGGCAGGGGAATCGCATTTGGCTTGAGTGATCTGGGCGAACTGGATTCTGAGGGTGTCTTCCTTGTTTTGGGAGACTCCCATGGGAGATTTCGAAGCTTTCTTCTCGGAGGTTCCGGACCCGCGAGCGAGCAACGCGCGCC
>NZ_JADBZL010000139.1:0-2585 GCF_020402505.1 Phenylobacterium sp.
AAGATGCTGGCCCTCGGAGAGGAGGGGATCATCCCCTACATCGCCTCCATCGGCCTGTTCCGGACCAAGGCGAAGAACCTGGTGGCGGCGGCGCGCATCCTGGTCGAGCAGTACGGGGGCGAGGTTCCCCTCGAGCGGGAGGCCCTTCAGGGTCTTCCCGGCGTCGGCCGCAAGACCGCCAGCGTGGTCCTCAACGAACTGGGCGTGGAACCGGCCATCGCCGTGGACACCCATGTCTTCCGGGTCGCCCACCGCCTGGGGCTGGCCCGGGGCAAGACGCCCGACCAGGTCGAGCACGAGCTGATGGCCGCCATTCCGGACCCTTGGCGGACCCGGGCGCACCACTGGCTCATCCTGCATGGCCGGTATGTCTGCCTTGCCCGGCGACCCAGGTGCGGGGACTGTGCGGTCGCAGACCTCTGTCCCTCGAAGGCCGGGAGCGCCTAGGCGCCGCCGGCATCGGGGGGCCGGACGAGGGCGGCTCAGGAGGGCGAAGGGGTGAGGCTCATTGCCCCGGACCGCCTTTGCCTGTAGCTAACGCCCGCTCCGCCTGACGCCGGGAGACCCCATGACCGAACTCTTCGACGTCGCCGCCATCGGCAACGCCATCGTCGACGTCATCGCTCCGGCGGATGAGGGATTCATCGCCGGCGAAGGCCTCTCCCGGGGGGCCATGACCCTTGTCGACGAGGCCCGGGGCCGGGAGCTCTACGCCCGGATGGCGCCGGGGGTGGAGACGTCCGGCGGATCGGCGGCCAACACGGTGGCGGGCCTTTCCAGCCTGGGGGCCCGCACGGCCTTCCTGGGCAAGGTGGCGGACGACCAGCTGGGCGAGGTCTTCGCCCACGACCTGAGGGCCATCGGCGCCCACTTCCCGAGCCAGCCGCTTCGCGGCGGACCGGCGACCGCCCGCTGCCTTGTCAACGTCACCCCGGACGGCCAGCGCACCATGTGCACCTTTCTGGGCGCCTCGGTGGAGTTCACAGACGACGACATCGACCCGGCAGTCATCGAGCAGGCGAGCATCGTCTATCTGGAGGGCTACCTGTTCGACGCCGAGGCCGCCCGGCGCGCCTTCGCTAAGGCCGCCGGTCTGGCCAGAGCCTCCGGCCGGATGATCGCCCTGACCCTGTCCGACGGCTTCGTGGTCGAGCGGCACCGGGCGGCCCTCCTGGGCTTCATCTCCTCGCAGGTCGATCTCCTCTTCGCCAACGAGGCCGAAGCCCTCGCCCTGTTCGAAACCGACGACCTGGCGGTGGCGCTGGACGGTCTGCGCCAGCGCACGCGCCTGGCCGCCGTCACCCGCAGCGAGAAGGGCTCTCTCCTGCTCGCCGATGGGGGAACGGTCTCGATTCCCGCCCGGGCTGTGGAAAAAGTCGTGGACACGACCGGCGCCGGCGACCAATACGCAGCCGGTGTGATGTACGGCCTCGCCCGGGGCCGACCCCTTGAGGTCTGCGGACACCTGGGGTCCCTGGCGGCGGCCGAGGTGATCTCTCACTATGGGCCGCGGCCGCAGGTCTCCCTGCGGGAACTGGCGGACCGGGAAGGACTCTAGGCCATGGCGCGCACGGGCGAGGTGGTTCGCGAGACCCGGGAGACAAAAATCTCCGTCCGGGTCGACCTGGATGGGGCGGGCCAGACCCGCATCGCCACCGGGATCGGTTTCCTGGACCACATGCTGGACTCCCTCGGCCGCCACGGCGCCCTCGACCTCGAGGTCGAGGCGAAGGGGGACTTGCATATCGACTTCCACCACACGGTGGAGGATGTGGGCATCGTTCTGGGTCAGGCCGTCCGGCAGGCCCTGGGCGACTTCCGCGGCATCCGGCGGTTCGGGCTGGCGGTCATCCCCATGGACGAGACCCTCACCCGCTGCGCCATCGACCTGTCCAACCGGCCCTATCTGGTCTGGCGGACAGCCTTCCCGACGCCGAAGGTCGGCGACATGGACACCGAACTCTTCAAGGAGTTCCACCACGCCTTCGCCAGCAATGCGGGGGCCTGCGTGCATCTCGAGACCTTCTACGGCGCCAATTCGCACCACATCGCCGAGAGCGGATTCAAGGCCCTGGGTCGCGCCCTCCGCGAGGCGGTGGAGATCGATCCGCGGGCCGGCGGACAGGCGCCCTCCACCAAGGGTTCGCTCTGATCGCATGAGCCGCCTCGCCCTGATCGACTACGGGTCGGGCAATCTTCGCTCGGCCGAGAAGGCGCTCGTCCGGGCCGCCCGCGGCCGGGTGGAGGTGCAGGTCACGCATGTTCCGGAGGACGTCCTGGCCGCTGACCGCATCGTGCTTCCCGGGGTCGGCGCCTTCGCCGCCTGCAAGTCTGCCCTGGACGCCCGGCCCGGCCTGCGCGAGGCCCTGGACGAGGCTGTCCGCGGCCGGGGCCGGCCCTTCCTCGGCATCTGCGTGGGCATGCAGCTCATGGCGTCGCGGGGCCTGGAGTTCGGGGAGACGCCCGGCCTTGGATGGATTCCCGGCGAGGTGCGCCGCCTGCGCCCCGCCGACGCGACGGCCAAGGTCCCGCACATGGGCTGGAACGATCTTGTCAATCCGCACGGCCCCGAACTGATCGCCGCC
>NZ_JADBZL010000014.1:0-12713 GCF_020402505.1 Phenylobacterium sp.
CGATCAGGAGGCCCGCCTCCACCAGGTCGGCCGGGCGGGCGCCCTTGGTCACGAGATAGTCCTTCAGGCTGGTGCGCGAGGCCGGAGCGAAGCCGAGGCGGAACCGCTCCCAGTCCGACGCCGGCAGTCCCCGGCGCTCCAGATAGGCCCGCGCCGCCGCGCCGGGCGGGCCATTCAGCATGCGGCTGAACCACTGGGCCGCCAGCTCGGTCCAGTCGGTCAGGCCCTGGCGCTTCTTCTCCTGCTCGGCAGCCCGGGGGTCGGGGGCCGGCAGGGCCAGACCCGCCTCCGCCGCCAGCCGCTCCACCGCCTCCACGAAGGACAGACGCTCGCTCTCCTGCAGGAAGGCGATCAGGTCCCCGGTCTTGCCGGACGAGAAGTCGAAGAACTGGCCCTTCTCGTCATTCACGTAGAAGGACGGCGTCTTCTCCTTGGTGAAGGGTGACAGGCCGACGAACTCGCGGCCGCGCTTCTGCAGCTTCACGGTCCGGCCAATGACGTCCGAGGGCCGGAGGCGTGACTTGATCTCGTCGAGGAAGGCTTCGTCGAACCGCACGGGGGAAGGATAGACCGGCGCCGTTCCCTCGCCCAGCCCCGGGGACCGAACGCCTCTCCGGCGATAGCTCCCAATTTCCGCCCGCCGGGGGAGATGTGGACCGCGCAGCGGGTCGGAGGGGGTCTGCGGAGGGGCCGTTGCGCCCCCTCACCGGGCTTCGCCCGGAGCTCCCCCGCAGGGGAGCAATTTGCTCAGCAATTCCTCCACCTCTTGAGGGGGAGGTGGACCGCGCAGCGGGCCGGAGGGGGTCTGCTGAGGCGCCGTCCTAGCCCAGCCCCGCCACCCAGGCGGGCAGGTCCCGGAGGGTCGCCAGCTCGGCGAAGCGCGGGTGGCCGACCGGCGGTTCGGCGTGCTCGTGCGCCCAGGTCATGGGGTAGGGCACGTGAGCAGCGTAGGACCCCGCCTCAAGCGCCGGCAGGATGTCCGACCGCAGCGAGTTGCCGCACATGACCGCCCGCCCGGGCCCGGAGCCGTGACGCTCGAAGACCCGGGCGTAGGTGGAGGCGGTCTTCTCGCTGACGATCTCCACAGCGACGAAGAGGTCGCCAAGACCCGAAGCCGCCAGCTTCTGCTCCTGATGGAGAAGATCTCCCTTGGTGACGAGCACCAGCCTGTAGTCCTGCGACAGGGCGGCGAGGGCGGCCTCCACCCCAGGCAGGGGTTCCACCGGCTCGTTCAGCATCTCGCGCCCGGCGGCCAGGATTTCGCGCACCACCGAGGCCGGCGCCTCGCCATGGGTCAGCTCCATCGCCGTCTCGATCATCGACAGGGTGAAGCCCTTCACGCCATAGCCGTAGAGCCTCAGATTCCGGGCCTCGACCTCCGCCAGACGGGTCATCAGGTCCTCGGGGTCGGCCTTGTCCGACAGGAGATCGCAGAACCGGTCCTGGGTCAGCCGGAACAGGGTCTCGTTGTGCCAGAGGGTGTCGTCGGCATCGAGACCGACCGTGGTGATGCGCTTCATGGGGCCCGCTACTCGCCGAAGCCCTCGCCGGGCTCCCGGGGCGACATGCAGATGAGCCGGGAATCCGCGACGCCTGCCGTCCGGTGGGCCACCAGGACCCGGTATTCCGGATCCCGGACCATGGCGATGAAGGCCTGGGCGTCCGGGTACTGGGCGATGAAGGCGATGTCCCAGGCCTCGGACTGCGGGCCGGTCACCGTCACCTCGGGCTTGCCGACCCAGACCTGCCGCCCGCCG
This sequence comes from Phenylobacterium sp., assembly GCF_020402505.1. Taxonomy (GTDB): domain Bacteria; phylum Pseudomonadota; class Alphaproteobacteria; order Caulobacterales; family Caulobacteraceae; genus Phenylobacterium. The sequence continues at coordinate 1,758 of NZ_JADBZL010000014.1, forward strand.
ACCCGGGCGAAGATGTGCGCCGTGGTCCGGCCATAGGCGCGATAGGCGTCCAGGCCCGACAGGCCCCGGCCATGGTCGGCGTGCCCCTCGGGATAGGCGGCGCGGTCGCGCAGCCGGATCAGGTTCAGCATGTGGATGGGCGCGCCCGCCGGCAGGCCCTTGAAGATCGCCCAGGCCTCGCGGTCGGGATCGATGAAGGCGGTCTCGGGCATCGGGCTCTCCCAGGTCGGACGCGGAAGGGGTCGCGGCCGGCGCGCCGCATTGACCGGCCCGCCGCGAGTCATTACCAGACCCGGAACGGCCGGAGGGCGGGCAGGATGCATCCTCGCCCGCCTTTTTGCGAGCCCTCAACCCCTGCCCCTGGAGCGGCCTGCCATGAGCGAACTCCTCCCCGGCGTCACGGGCGTCCTGGTCCTGGCGGACGGAACCGTCCTGCAGGGGGTCGGCTGCGGCGCCGTCGGCGCGGCGGTGGGCGAGGTCTGCTTCAACACCGCCATGACGGGATATCAGGAAATCCTGACCGACCCGTCCTACATGGCCCAGATCGTATCCTTCACCTTCCCCCACGTGGGCAATGTCGGGGTCAACGCCGAAGACGTCGAGCAGGTGACCGGGGACTCCGCCACCGCGGCCCGGGGCGCCCTCTTCCGTGACGCCCCGACGCCGCCCGCCAACTGGCGCGCCGAGGGCGACCTGGGCGCCTGGATGGCCCGGCGGGGCGTCATCGGCCTGTCGGGCGTCGATACCCGGGCCCTGACTCGGCGGATCCGCGAGCAGGGCATGCCTCACGCCGTGATCGCCCATGATCCTGAGGGCAGGTTCGACCTGCCCGCCCTTCGTCGTCAGGCGGTCGAATGGGCCGGGATCGTCGGGCTGGACCTGGCGAAGGACGCCACCTGCCGGCAGGCCTTCACCTGGGAGGAAGGCCTCTATGACTGGCCCGCCGGCTACGCCCGCCCCGCCCAGGATCGCTATCACGTTGTGGTCGTGGACTTCGGGGTGAAGCGGAACATCCTGCGGGCGCTGGCCTCCTGCGGCGCCCGGGTAACGGTGGTACCGGCCTCGACCTCCGCCGAGGACATCCTCGCCCGCCGTCCGGACGGCGTTCTGCTCTCCAACGGACCGGGGGATCCCGCCGCCACCGGCCTCTACGCCGTGCCCGAGATCCGCAAGCTGGTGGAAGCCGGGATTCCCCTGTTCGGCATCTGCCTCGGTCATCAGATGCTGGCCCTGGCCCTCGGCGCGCGCACGGAAAAGATGGAGCAGGGCCACCACGGGGCGAACCACCCTGTGAAGGACCTGACCACCGGCAAGGTCGAAATCGTCTCCATGAACCACGGCTTCACGGTCAGCCGCGAAAGCCTGCCCGAGGGCGTGGAGGAGACCCACATCTCCCTCTTCGACGGCACCAACGCCGGAATCGCCCTGACCGGGCGGCCGGTGTTTTCGGTCCAGCATCACCCCGAGGCGTCGCCCGGGCCGACGGACTCTCTCTACCTTTTCCAGCGCTTCGCCGACCTCATGGAGGCTGCCCGCGCCTAGCCGGCTTCCGGGTCGCTTGCCACAAGGGTGGACTTCCGTCATACTGCAGCGTCAAATCTCGTAGGTTCGGCTGCTTTTTCGACGCTTCTTCTGACGCAGCGGGCCTGCTACCGACCTCCTTCGATTTTTGATCCCGTGCGCCCCAACTCCGGGGGTGCGGGCCTGTATATCCAAGGACGATCGATCAATATGGCTACCGGCACCGTGAAGTGGTTCAACGGAACCAAGGGCTACGGCTTCATCCAACCCGACGAGGGCGGCCCCGACGTGTTCGTGCACATCTCCGCCGTTGAACGTGCGGGCCTCCGCTCTCTCAACGAAGGGCAGAAGGTCACCTACGAGCTCGAGCGCGACAAGCGCAGCGGCAAGATGTCTGCGGGCAACCTGTCCGTCTGACCTCACCCCGCAAGGGAAGCTTCTGGACGGGCCGGCGGCGACGCCGGCCCGTTTTTCTGTGGGCGAAAGCCGGGGCTCCCTGCACCGCCGGGATCGATGCTTGCGCCTGTCCGAGTCCCCCTCTAAACGGGCGCCTTAGCCTTCAATCCGGCCGGGACGCAGCGCGCAGGCGCGCGCGCTGGCCCTGCGCGCGAGTGTTCCCATGCCCAAACGCACCGACATCTCCTCGATCCTGATCATCGGCGCCGGGCCCATCGTCATCGGCCAGGCCTGCGAGTTCGACTATTCCGGCGTGCAGGCGTGCAAGGCGCTGCGGGCCGAGGGCTACCGGATCATCCTGGTCAACTCCAACCCCGCCACCATCATGACCGACCCGGACGTGGCGGACGCGACCTATGTCGAGCCGATCACGCCGGAAATGGTCGAGAAGATCATCGCCGCCGAGCGTCCCGACGCCCTCCTGCCGACCATGGGCGGCCAGACCGCCCTGAACACCGCCCTGGCCCTCGAAAGCCGCGGCGTCCTGGCCCGCTATGGAGTGGAGATGATCGGCGCCCGGGCCGAGGTGATCGACAAGGCCGAGGACCGCCAGAAGTTCCGGGACGCCATGGACAAGCTCGGCCTGGAAAGCCCCAAGTCCAAGGCCGCCCACACCCTCGAGGAGGCCATGGAGGGGCTGGCCTTCGTCGGCCTGCCGGCCATCGTCCGGCCCTCCTTCACCCTGGCGGGAACCGGAGGCGGCATCGCCTACAATGTCGAGGAGTTCCGCGAGATCGTCGAGCGGGGCCTGGACCTGTCGCCCACCACCGAGGTGCTGATCGAGGAAAGCGTCCTGGGCTGGAAGGAGTACGAGATGGAGGTCGTCCGCGACAAGGCGGACAACTGCATCATCGTCTGCTCCATCGAGAACATCGACCCGATGGGCGTCCACACCGGCGACTCCATCACCGTGGCGCCGGCCCTGACCCTCACGGACAAGGAATACCAGATCATGCGGTCGGCCTCGATCGCCGTCCTGCGCGAGATCGGGGTCGAGACCGGCGGCTCGAACGTCCAGTTCGCCATCAACCCGAAGGACGGCCGGATGGTCGTCATCGAGATGAACCCGCGGGTCTCCCGGTCCTCAGCCCTGGCGTCGAAGGCCACCGGCTTCCCCATCGCCAAGGTCGCCGCCCGGCTGGCCGTCGGCTACACCCTCGACGAGCTGATGAACGACATCACCGGGGCGACCCCGGCCTCCTTCGAGCCGTCCATCGACTATGTTGTCACGAAGATTCCGCGCTTCGCTTTTGAAAAATATCCAGGTTCCGAGCCTTACCTCACCACGTCGATGAAGTCGGTGGGCGAGGTCATGGCCATTGGGCGGACCTTCAAGGAAAGCCTCCAGAAGGCCCTGCGCGGCCTGGAGACGGGCCTGACCGGGCTGGATGAGGTGGAGATCGAGGGCGCCGCCGACCCGGAGACGGGCAAGGCCGCCGTGATCCGGGCCCTCGGCGTCCCGACCCCGGACCGGCTTCGGGTCATTGCCCAGGCCTTCCGCCACGGCCTCAACGTCGATGAGGTGCATGGCGCGTGCGCCTACGAGCCCTGGGTTCTGCGGCAGATCCAGGACCTGGTGCGCCAGGAAGGCCTGGTGCGCGCCGGCGGCCTGCCCACCGACGCCCACGCCTTCCGAGCCCTCAAGGCCCAGGGCTTCTCCGACGCCCGGCTGGCCCGCCTGAGCCGCCAGACCGAGGCCGCCGTTCGCGCCGCCCGCCGGGCCCTGGGAGTCCGCCCCGTCTTCAAGCGCATCGACACCTGCGCCGGCGAGTTCCGGGCCGACACCCCTTACATGTACTCGACCTACGAGACCGGCGCCCTGGGGCAGGCCCCGGAGTGCGAGAGCGATCCCTCCGATCACCGCAAGGCGATCATCCTTGGCGGCGGCCCCAACCGCATCGGCCAGGGGATCGAGTTCGACTACTGCTGCTGTCACGCCGCCTTCGCCCTGGCCGACATCGGGGTGGAGTCGATCATGGTCAACTGCAACCCCGAGACCGTCTCCACCGACTACGACACCTCGGACCGGCTCTATTTCGAACCCCTCACCGCCGAGGACGTGCTGGAGCTGATCGCCGTCGAGCAGTCCCGCGGGACCCTCCTGGGCGTCATCGTCCAGTTCGGCGGCCAGACGCCGCTCAAGCTGGCCCAGGCCCTGGAGGAGGCGGGCATCCCCATCCTCGGCACCAGCCCGGACGCCATCGACCTGGCCGAGGACCGCGAGCGCTTCCAGCAGCTGCTGCATCGCCTCGACATCGCCCAGCCGGTCAACGCCATCGCCCGCTCCCGCGAGGAGGCCTTCGCCGCCGCCCACAAGGTGGGCTACCCGGTCGTCATCCGTCCCTCCTACGTCCTCGGAGGTCGGGCCATGGAGATCGTCCGCGACGACGAGCAGCTTGAGCGCTACATCACCACCGCCGTCCAGGTGTCCGGCGACAGCCCGGTGCTGATCGACCAGTACCTGTCGCGGGCCACCGAGGTGGACGTGGACGCCCTCTGCGACGGCGAGACGGTCTTCGTGGCCGGCGTCATGGAGCACATCGAGGAGGCCGGGGTGCACTCGGGCGACTCCGCCTGCTCCCTGCCCCCCTTCTCCCTGCGCCCCGAGACCATCGCCGAGCTCAAGCGCCAGACCGAGGCCATGGCCTTCGCCCTGGGGGTCAAGGGCCTGATGAACGTCCAGTTCGCCATCGAGGAGCCGCACTCCGAGGCGCCCCGGATCTTCGTGCTGGAGGTCAACCCGCGCGCGAGCCGCACGGTGCCCTTCGTCGCCAAGACCATCGGCCGGCCGCTCGCGGCCATCGCGGCCAAGGTGATGGCGGGCGATCTCCTCGCGGGCTTCGGCCTGGCCGAGACCCCCTACGACCACGTGGCGGTCAAGGAAGCCGTCTTCCCCTTCGCCCGCTTCGCCGGGGTGGACACCGTCCTCGGGCCGGAGATGCGCTCCACCGGCGAGGTCATGGGCCTGGACTGGCGCCGCGAGGGCGAGGGCCCCGGTCCCGCCTTCGCCCGGGCCTTCGCCAAGAGCCAGCTGGGCGGCGGGACCGTGCTGCCGGCCTCCGGCGCGGTCTTCGTCTCAGTGAAGGACGCCGACAAGCCCTGGATCGTCGAGCCGGTCCGCCTGCTGCTGGATCGCGGCTTCAGGGTGCTCGCCACCGGCGGGACCGCGAGCTACCTGGCCGACCAGGGTCTGACCGTGGAGCACGTGCGCAAGGTCCTTGAAGGCCGACCCCATATTGTCGACGCCATGAAGAACGGCGAGGTCCAGCTGGTCTTCAACACCACCGAGGGCAAGCAGTCTCTGGCCGACAGCTACGAGATCCGCCGGACCGCCCTGATGATGAAGATCCCCTACTTCACCACCTCGGCGGGAGCCCTGGCGGCGGCCCAGGCCATCACCGCCATGGCCCACGGCCCCCTCGACGTCCGCCCCCTCCAGGGCTACGCCGCCTGACGCCCAAGCCTCGGCCCCTCTGACGGCGCCGCGAGCCCTTCACCAACCCCCTCCGACCCGCTGCGCGGGCCACCTCCCCCTCAGGAGGTGGAGGAATTGCGGCGCCATTGCTCCCCTGCGGGGGAGCTCCGGGCGAAGCGGGGTGAGGGGGCCTGCTGAGGCGGTCTTGCCCCCCTCCGACCCGCTGCGCGGGCCACCTCCCCCTCAAGAGGGGGAGGACTTTCAATAGCTTGATTGCTCCCCCGAAGGGGGCTGTCGGCGAATGCCGACTAAGGGGGGTCAACGGCTTCAGGACAGAGTCTTGGCCAGGACGAGGTCGTCGTAGGTGCGGGAGCCCACCTGGAAGGTCCGCACGCCGGCCTGGGTGAAGCCCTGATGGGCGTAGAAGCCGAGGGCCTGGATGTTCTTCGTATAGACGCCGAGGAGCAGGCGGTCGAAGCCATCCGCCCGAGCGGCCGCCTCCGCCGCCGCCATCAGCCGGGCGCCGTCGCCCCCGCCCTGGAAGCGGTGCAGCAGGTAGATGCGCTTCAGTTCCACGTCGCCCGGCCCGGTCGGCAGGGGCAGGTCCGGCGGGCAGGAAAGGGAAAAGCCCACGGGGGCGCGAGTGTCCGCGATCTCCGCCAGCCAGGCCCGCCAGCCGGGCGTCGAGAGCCAGTCGCGGTAGAGCTCAGGCCGGTTCTGGACCTCGCAGTGGACAAGGATGTCCGCCGCCGGCAGGACATCGGCGTAGGACTCCAGGAAGGTCGCCCGGCTGACCAGGGCCAGGGCCTCGGCGTCCTGCGGGGTGCAGGGGCGGATCTTGATCGACATGGACGCCTCCCGGGAGGTCTCTGCACGGCGCCGTCTATGGGCAAGCGCGGCACCGTGCGCTAGGCATGAGAAAATCCCAGGGGTCAAGCGGGAAGGAGACGGACATGGCGGGACGGGTTCAGGGCAAGGTGGCGCTCATCACCGGCGGGGCCAGCGGCATCGGCCTGGGCTGCGCCGAGCGGCTGGCGCAGGAAGGCGCGATCATTGTCATCACCGACATCCAGGACGACAAGGGCCGCAAGGCCGCCGAGGCCCTGCGCGCGACCGGCGCCAAGGCTGACTACCTGCACCACGACGTGACGAGCGAGGAAGCCTGGATCGAGGTCGTCGGCCAGGTGAAGGCCCTGCATGGCCGCCTGGACATCCTGGTCAACAACGCCGGCATCGGCCTGTCCGGCCTGGTGACCGAATTCTCTCTGGCCGACTTCAAGCGCCAAATGGCCATCAACGTGGACGGCGTCTTCCTGGGCATGAAGCATTCCCTGCCCCTGATGCGCGAGCACCAGTCGGGCTCGATCATCAACATCTCCTCGGTGGCCGGGCTGAAAGGCTCGCCGAACATGAGCGGCTACTGCGCCACCAAGGGCGCCGTGCGGCTGATGACCAAGTCGGTGGCCATGGAATGCGCCAACGCCAGGGACGGGATCCGGGTCAACTCCATGCATCCGGGCATCATCGAGACCCCGATCTGGGACACCATCATCGGCACCGGCGAGCCCGGCGACAACGCCCGGCCGCAGCGGGACCTGGCCCTGGACGCCCTGACCGAAACCGCCGTGCCCCTGGGCGTGAAGGGTCTTCCCCTCGACATCGCCAATGGCGTGCTCTGGCTGGCCTCGGACGAGAGCCGTTACGTCACCGGCGCCGAGATGGTCATCGACGGCGGGCTGACCGTCCGATGAGCGCCGCAGCCCCGATCCTGCACGTCATCTTCGGCCCCTCGGGCGCGGGAAAGTCGACCTACGCCGGCGCCCTCGCCCGGCGGGAGCGGGCCGTGGCCTTCTCCATCGACGACTGGATGGCCCGGCTCTTCGCCCAGGACATTCCCCAGCAGCCGGACTTCCACTGGCTGATGGAGCGCATCGAGCGGTGCGAGGCCCAGATCTGGTCGACGGCGGCGGCGGTCATGGCGGCGGGGACCCCGGTGGTCCTTGACCTCGGCCTCCTGCGGCGATCCGACCGGGCGCGGGTGACGGAGATCGCCCGGCTTTGCGAGCTGCCGGCCCGGTTCCATTACCTGACGGCGCCGAAGGAGGTCAGGCGGGGTCGGGTCATGTCGCGCAACCAGATCCAGGGCGAGGGATTCTCCTTTGTCGTCACCCCGGAAATGTTCGACTTCGCCGAGGGGGTCTTCGAGGCGCCGGACGCCGACGAGCTGGCCGGCTGCGAGGTCGTCGAGAGCGCCTGAACCCCGCCGCCGCCATGCTCTCGCCATGGTCGGCGGCCAGCCTTGACCCGCAGGCGTTCGGGCCTGCCTGACGGACCTGACGGATGTTGATCGGCCTCCTGGCCTCCGCAACGGTGAGCCTGCCCCCGCTTCCGGGCCTGCCGGGGGCTGTGGCCCTGCCGGCCCTGCCCCCCATCGAACGGACGCCCCAGGTGGTCTTCGTCGACCGCAACGGCGCGCGCATCGGCGTGCGTGGAGGGCGCTACGGGCCGGCGGTCGACATCCGGGGCCTTCCCGCCCATGTTCCCGCCGCCTTCGTGGCCATCGAGGACCGCCGCTTCTACAGCCATCCCGGTTTCGACGCGGCGGGCATCGCCCGCGCCGCCGCCGCCAACCTGGCCGAGGGGGGCGTCGCCCAGGGCGGGTCCACCATCACCCAGCAGGTCGCCCGCCTCCTCTTCCTCAACCAGGACAAGACCCTGGAGCGGAAGGCCCGGGAGGTCGCCCTCGCCGTTCAGCTGGAGCGGGCCTTCACCAAGCCGCAGATCCTCGGCCTCTACCTGTCGCGCATCAACTTCGGGAAGGGCGCCTGGGGCCTGGAGGCGGCGGCCTGGCGCTATTTCAACAAGCCGGCCTCGCGCCTGACCGTCCGGGAGGCCGCCATGCTGGCCTCCATTCCCAAGTCGCCCACCGGCTACAACCCCGTGGACCAGCCGGCGCGCAACGCCGAGCGGACGAAGCTGGTCCTCGACGCCATGGTCGAGACGGGCGCCCTCTCGGCCAAGGCCCGGACCGCGGCGCTCAAGGAGAGCCCCCGGGTCTGGACCCGGGCGCCGGAGGCCTCGGCCCAGTACTTTGTGGACTGGATGGACGCCCAGGCCCGCCGCCGGGCCGGGCCGGTCCGCCAGGACCTCGTGGTCGAGACCACCCTGGATCTGCCCCTGGAGCGCTCTGCGGAGGAAGCGCTCCGGAGCGGGGTCGCCAGGGGGGCGGCGCAGGGGGTGCAGCAGGGCGCCGTGGTGGTCCTGGACGGGTCCGGCGCCGTACGGGCCCTGGTGGGGGGAACGGACCACCTGACGGCCCCCTACAACCGCGCCACCGACGCCCGCCGCCAGCCGGGATCAGCCTTCAAGCCCTTCGTCTGGCTGACCGCCCTCGAGGCCGGCCGGACCCCGGAGACCCCGGTGGTGGACGAACCCGTCGACATTGGCGGCTGGTCGCCGGCCAACTACGAGCCCGGCTTCCAGGGACCCATGAGCCTGGAGACCGCCCTCGCCCGCTCGATCAACACGGTCGCCGTCCGGCTGGCGGATGAGGTCGGGCGCGACACGGTCGCCGCCACGGCCCGCCGGCTCGGCGTCTCCACCCCCATCCCCACCACGCCGGCCATGGCCCTGGGAACGGGCGTCGTGACGCCCATGGACCTGGCGGAGTCCTACGGCGCCTTCGCCGCCGGGGGCCGGCAGGTCGAGGCCTGGGGCGTCTCGCGGATCCGCACGGCGGGGGGGCGGGTGGTGTGGAGCCGTCCGGCGCCGGCGCCCCCGAAACAGATTGTGGCCAACCCCGCCCTGACCGACCTCAACCGCATGATGCGGCAGGTCGTAGCGTCCGGCACCGGAACCCGGGCGGCCCTTCCCGGCCGGGATGTGGCCGGCAAGACAGGCACCACCTCTGATTACCAGGACGCCTGGTTCGCCGGCTACACAGGCGGGATCGTCGCCGTGGTCTGGATGGGACGGGACGACAACCGGCCCATGAAGGGTGTGACGGGGGGCTCCCTGCCGGCGGAAGTCTGGCGAAGCGTCATGTCGGCCGCCGTGAAGCGCCTGCCTTCCGGGCCCATCCCGGCCGGACCGCCGCCACCCGTCCCCGTCGCCGGGGACGTCCCGCCGCAAGACGGCGCTCCGCCAGGTCCCGCCCCGGCTCAGACACCCTCCGCACCGGTTGTCCCCGCGCCGGGGCCGGAGGGGCCGCAAACAGCGGAACCACAATAAAGTTCAGGTCTTGCTGCATTGCACACTTGAGTTTCGAGCGCTCGGGACCTATCCTTTTCGCCCCACGGACGCGTGCGCCCGCGGTGTCCTTTACGTCCTCAGCGCAGACCCGAGACCACCCGGTTATGGAAAAAGTCCCGATGACCGCCGAGGGCTATCACGCCCTCGACGAAGACCTGAAGCGTCTCAAGACGATCGAGCGACCCTCCGTGATCGCCGCCATCGCCGAAGCCCGCTCGCATGGCGATCTGTCCGAGAACGCCGAATACCACGCCGCCAAAGAGCGGCAGGGCTGGATCGAGGGGCAGATCGCGGACATCGAGGACCGCATGGCGCGCGCCCAGGTGATCGACGTCTCCAAGCTGTCGGGCAGCCAGGTCAAGTTCGGCGCCACCGTCTCTGTCGTGGACGAGGATACCGAGGACAAGGCCCGCTACCAGATTGTCGGCGAGCATGAGGCTGACGTGAAGGCCGGCAAGATCTCCATCACCTCGCCCATCGCCCGGGCCATGATCGGCAAGGAGACCGGGGACGTCGTCGAGGTCAATACGCCCGGCGGCGTGAAGGCCTACGAGATCGTCAAGGTGGAGTGGATCTAGGGCCCGCCGGCTCTTGGCCAACCCCCTCTCCATCTGGGCCGTCTCCGATGACAAGGCCGGAAACGCCGGTCCGGCCCTCGGGCTGGCGGAGGCCGTCGCCCGGCTGACGCCCGCGCAGGTCAGCGTCCGCACCGTCCGTTGGAAGGGCCGCATCGGTCGCCTGCCCTGGTTTCTCAATCCCTTCCCCCTGACCGTCCTCGCCGGTGGAACAGGTATCGGTCCGCCCTGGCCGGACGTCTGGATCGCTGCGGGCCGCGCCACCCTGCCCCTCTCCCTCCATCTCCGGCGCTGGTCGGGCGGGCGCACCCTGGTGGTGCAGATCCAGAATCCCCGCGCGCCGCACGCCGCCTTCGACCTGATCGTCGCGCCCCGCCACGACGAGATCGCCGGCCCGAACGTCCTGTCCATCACCGGCTCGCCGCACCGCATCACCCCTGAGCGCCTTGCGGAGGCCAACGCCCGGTACGCCAGCCTGATCGATCCCCTGCCCCGCCCCCGCGCGGCCCTGCTGGTGGGCGGGCGGTCCAAGGCCCACGACCTCTCAGACGCCCGGGCCCGGACCCTGGCCGCGGACCTTCGCCGGGCCGTACTGGAGTCCGGCGGATCGCTGATGACGACCTTCTCCCGACGGACCCCGGACTCCGCCCGGCGCATCCTGACCGAGGCCCTGGCCGACCTGCCGGGGTTCATCTGGGACGGTGATAGCGAGAACCCCTACTTCGCCATGCTGGCCGC